>VXOC01000310.1 GCA_009840215.1 Gemmatimonadota bacterium
TCGTCGCCTCGGCCACCGCCCTGGCGCACTCCGCGGGATTCACCCCGCCGGCGTTGGTCACGACCCCTATGCCGCGCTCGGCGCACGTCGGCAGGATCCGCTCCATCAGGGCCACGAAGTCCCGTGCGTATCCGGCGCGCGGGTTGCGCGACCTCTGCTTCTGCATGATGGACATCGTCACCTCTGCCAGGTAGTCGAGCATGAGGTAGTCGATGTCGCCCCCGTCCACCTGTCGCACCGGCGCCTCGAGGTCGTCACCCCAGAAGCCCTGGCCGCTGGCAACCCGAACCGTGCCGGCGGACGAGCGGCGCTGCGACCGCGGGGCCCTTGCCAGGGCCGAGATTCCCGGGCGTTGGCCGGTACGCTTCACGTGCGCATCCCGTCGAGCCCCGGCGGGAGCGCGAACGGTCCGAGGTGGGGTCCCGGATTGTTGTTGGCGGCGCGCAGCAGCAGGGTCAGCCAGTCGCGCAGCTCCTCGGGAAGCACCACGGCATCGACGAATCCGCGGGCCGCCGCGTAAGTCGCGTCGAGCTGGCGGTCGTAGTCGGCCTGGACCTCGTCCATGACGGCCCGCAGCTCCGGATCGGGCGCCTTTCCTTCGGCCTTGAGCCGGTCGAGTTCACCGCCGAAGAGCGCCATGACCGCGCTGGCTCCCTCCATGACCCCCATCCGTCCGGTCGGCAGGGTGAGAATGAAGTCGGGATCGAAACCCTGCCCCGCCATCGCGTAGTAGCCCGCCCCCGAGGCGTGGTTCAGCGTCAGGACCAGCTTGGGGACGACCGCGGTGGCCATCGCCTCCACGAAGCGCGCGCCGGCCCGGATGATTCCGTTGTGCTCGGCGCGCGGGCCGACCATGAACCCGGAGACGTCCTGCACAAAGAGGATCGGGACTCCCTGGCGGTTCATGGTGTCGATGAAGAAGGCCGCCTTCTCGGCCGATTCGGTGTAGACGATCCCGCCCAGCCGGGGAGGACCTCCGCCCGGGTCCGCCACCATGCCGCGGCGGTTCGCGATCACGGCGACGGGGTGCCCGGACAGCGTACCCGTGCCACAGATCAGTTCGGCGGCGCGATCGGGCTGGAACTCGGAAAGCCCGCCGCCGTCGAGCAGCACCTCGAGGACCGCGTCCATGTCGTAGGGGTGGCGGTGGTCGTCGGGGAGCAGTTCGTAGAGGGCGGGGCCGGGACGCGCGGGGGGCGGGAACGCACCTTCGTGGCTGCGGCGGGGATCGTGTTCGCGCGGCAGACCCGCCACCAGGTCCCTCAACCGGGCAATGCACTCCTCGTCGTCCGCGCAGCGGTAGTGGGCCACGCCGCTGATCCCCGCGTGCACCGCCGCACCACCCAGCTCTTCCCTTTCTACGACCTGTCCCGTGGCTCCCTTCACCAGATTGGGTCCCCCGAGGCCCATGAAGCTCGTCCCCTCCACCATGAGGATGACGTCGGAGAGTGCCGGCAGATACGCACCGCCGGCGATGCACGGACCCATCACCGCAGCGAACTGGGGGATCCGGAGGTAGCGGCGCATGATGGAGTTGTAGTAGAAGATCCGCGCCGCGCCGTACTGGCCCGGAAAGACGCCGCCCTGGTACGGCAGGTTGACGCCCGCCGAGTCCACCAGGTAGATGATCGGGATTCGGCACCGCATGGCGATTTCCTGGGCCCGCAGCATCTTCCTGATCGTCTCGGGCCACCAGGAGCCGGCCTTCACGGTGGCATCGTTGGCCACCACCACGACCTCGCGCCCGCATACGACACCCACTCCGGTGACGACGCCCGCGCCAGGCGCCTTTCCTTCGTATCTGTCGTGCGCCACCAGCAGTCCCACCTCGACCCACGTCGCATCCCCGTCAAGAAGCAGGTGAAGCCGGTCGCGCGCGGCCAGCTTCCCCCGGTCGCGCTGCCGCTGGATCCTGTCCGTGCCGCCACCCAATCGCAGGCGCCGGCGCAGGGTCTCCAGCTCCCGGCTGAGCTCGGCGAGCCGTCCGGTACGACCCGACACGTCCTCCGCCGCGGGCTGTTCCGGCGGGCTAATAGGGATCCTCCCGTCCGGCGAACCACTCGCGGATGTAGTCGATTGCCTCGGTGGTGGCGGTACCCGGTCCGAAGACGCGCCCGACGCCGACTTCGGCCAGCGCCGCGGCATCGTCGCCCGGGATGATGCCTCCGCCGGTCAGCAGCACATGTCCCAGCCCTTCCCCGTTCAGGAGTTCGCGCACCCTCGGAAACAATGTCATGTGGGCACCCGACAGCACGGACATCGCCACCACATCCACATCCTCCTGGACCGCGGCGGCCACCACCATTTCGGGCGTCTGGTGCAACCCGGTGTAGATCACCTCGAAACCGGCGTCGCGGAGGGCGGCGGCGATCACCTTCGCGCCCCGATCGTGCCCGTCCAGGCCCGGTTTCGCGACCAGGATTCGGATTCTCCTGTCGGGGAAGGACATTGGGGCTCCTCGATCGGTGCGGGGAATGGGCGGAATGCTACCAAAATAAGGCAATCCCCCGTCTTGCGGGCACGGTGGACCGGGGCACGGCAGCAGGGCACTGGGCCGGACCACCTCATGCGGCGTCCCGCCGGAACCCGCCGGCCGCTACTCCACCTCCGCCATCCCGTTGCGGCTCTCGCCCTCTTCGACGATCTGGCCGTCGAAGAGATGGATGGCTCGATCCGCTGCGTTCACATACCTCGGATCGTGCGTCACCATGCAGATCGTGGCCCCTTCGTCGTGGAGTTCGCCGAGCAGGCCCATGACCGCCTGCCCATTGCGGGAGTCGAGGTTGCCGGTGGGCTCGTCGGCCAGCAGTATCCGGGGCGCGCCGACGATGGCACGTGCTACGGCGACCCTCTGTTGCTGGCCTCCGGAAAGCTGCGACGGGTAGTGATCGGCGCGGTGAGCCACGCCGACGCGCTCGAGGGCCTGGCGCACGCGCTCGCGCCGCTCCCTGCCCGCAATGTCGCGATAGGTCAGGGGAAGTTCCACGTTCTCGAAGACGGTGAGGTCGCCGATCAGGTTGAAGGCCTGGAAGATGAAGCCGATGGCCCGGTTGCGAATCTCCGCCCGCCGGGATGGGGAGAGCCGGGCCACAGGCTCGCCGTTCAGCAGGTACTCGCCCTCGGTTGGCGAATCGAGCAACCCCAGGATGGACAGGAGCGTCGTCTTTCCGCACCCGGACGGTCCCGCGATGGATACGAACTCGCCCGTATCGATTTCCAGCGTGATATTGGACAATGCGTGGGTCTCGACTTCGCGCGCATGAAACACCTTGCCGAGCCCGTCGAGACTGATGAGGGTATTTGCCATTCCGGCCTCTCCTGGCGCCTTTGCCGGTCCCGGTCCGGATCGGTTGCTGAAGGCGACGTGACAATATCGGGCATTCCGGCACCGTTGGGCAGGGCCTGGACACGCTCCCGGCCGGACAACCCGCGGTACTGCCCGCTGATACACCTCAACGCGCCGGAGGTCCCCGATGGAGGCGGGTATCCCCCCCCGACTACGGCGCCACGCCCCATCGTGTTCCGGAGCCGCCGTGCGGGGGGGCAAAGGCTCCGGCCGGATCCACACATCCACATCGCAACACCACCGGCCCGAAAGCGGCCGCCGACCGAAGCCAGTTGCCCCGCCTGCTCAATCCTCTGACGAAAGAAGCGTGCCAGTATCGTGACTTGAGATGCATGTTATTTTGCTACAATCGCTTATGAGAATTGACGGATGATGGAACGGGTTACGCCGTGCCCGATTCCGGGACGCCGGTGTGCGACTTCGGACAACCGCGGGGGAGTTGCCGCCCGCCATCCCGGGGGCGAAACTAGAAGGTGATCACGCGCATCCAGGCACCCTCCCTCTGGCCGAACCTCCAGGAGCCCGTGGAACCGTCGCTCCTCGACCGCTTCGCAGCATCCGTCGACCCCCGGCGGGTTCGCCGTGATGTTCCGCTGGCGCCGATGACCACCTTCAGGATCGGGGGTCCGGCCGACCTGTTCTACCGGGCCCGGTCGGCGACCGAGCTACAGCGCGCGATCACATGTGCAAGGGAATTGGGGATCCCCTTTTTCGTCCTTGGGCGCGGTGCGAACATCCTTGTCGGGGATCGGGGGTTTCGCGGAGTCGTGGTGAAATGCGACATCGCCGGAGTGGAGTTCCTGCCCGAGGGGCGGGTACGGGCCGGCGCGGGGGTGGACACCTTCCCCGATCTTATCAATGCGACGGTGGCACGCGGACTGGGCGGCATCCACCATTTCGTGGGGATACCCAGCACGGTCGGCGGTGCGGTGTGGCAGAACCTTCATTTTCTGTCGCCGGCCCCTGCCCGCAAGCGCACCATGTTCTGGGAAGAGGTCATGGAGGGCGCCACCATCCTGACCCCCGGAGGAGAGATACGGAGTGTCGATACCGACTACTTCCGCTTCGGATACGACTACAGCGTCATCCACGACAGCGGCGACCTGGTCCTGGACGTGTCGCTGAAGCTCCATCCCACCCCGGTCGAGGAACTGCGCAGGATCGTGCGCGAGAACCTCGCGTGGCGGGACGCGCGTCACCCGGACCTGTCGCTGTATCCCTGCGTGGGCTCCATCTTCAAGAAGATCGAGGGGATCGGCGCGGGCCGCCTGATCGACGAATGTGGGCTGAAGGGGTACGTGCGGGGCGCCGCCGAGATCTTCCACAAACACGCGAACATCATCGTGAACCTGGGTGGGGCGACGGCGGCCGAGGTCGTCGCGCTCATCGACCTGGCGCGATCGACGGTGGCGCGGGAAACCGGTTACGAGCTGCAGACCGAAATCTGCTTCGTGGGTGAGTTCTGACCCTGCTCGCGGCCCGTCCGGAAAACCGTGTCGAACCGGGGACCACGGCATCCCGCCCGGCAGAGCGCGACAGGACACGGGTAGTCCGCTTCGACCGAATGCACGGCGCGAAACCAGCCGTGCTGGTGGCGCATCAACCGCCGTGCGTCAGCGAGAAGCGCTCAAGCGGTCCGCGCAGGCGAATCCATATCCTCCCGAGCAGCAGTACGGCGACGACACCCAGGCCGCCTGCCAATCCCCACCAGAGACCCTCCGGTCCCATGTCGGCCCGGAACCCGAGCCACAGGCTCAGCGGCATCCCGAAGAGCCAGAAGCCCAGCACGTTGTAGATCATCGGGCGCATCGTGTCGGCCACGCCGCGCAACGCACCGGTGCACACCACCTGAAGGCCGTCGAAGAGCTGGAACATGCCCGCGACCGGAATGAGGGCGGCGGCCACCGCAGCCACTCGGGTCTCGGTCGTGAACTGGTCCGCCAGGACGCCGGGAAGGCCCAGGAAGACGGCCGCGGTCGCCACCATCACCAGGCAGCAGATCAGGACGGCCCCGCCCGCCGACCGTCGTGCCGTGGCCGAATCGCCCCGCCCAACCGCCCTGCCCACCAGGATTGCCGCCGCCTGCGAGATGCCGAGTGGTATCATGAACGCGAAGGCGGCCAGGTTGAGGGCGATCTGGTGGCCCGCGATCGCCACTGTGCCCATCCATCCCATCAGGATTCCGATCGCTCCGAAGGCGCCGAACTCCAGGAAGAGCTGGAGTCCGATCGGCGACCCGAGGCGTACGATCCGCCTGAACGGATCCGCCGCGAAGAGGCCGCGCCGCATGCGCCGCAGGTAGGGGGCCAGCACCCGCCATCCCAACGCGAGCGAACACAGCCACATGAACCACCGCGATATCGCCGTCGCCCAGCCGGAGCCCACCGCGCCGAGTTCGGGCACGCCCAGGTTGCCGAAGACCAGGATCCAGTTGAGGAACGCGTTCAGGACGTTGGCCAGCAGAATCGTCCACACCACGGGCGCCACCCTCCCCACCGCCTGGAGCACCTGGCGAAAGACGATGAAACCGTAGAAGGGCAGCATGCCGGGGATCTGCGTGCGGGCATACGCGGCCGCAACCGGCACCACCTCCTGCGGCTGTCTCAGGAGCACGAAAACCGGTTCCGCCACGGCCAGGAATACCGAGGCCACCACCGCGAGCGTGACGCTCAGGACCACACCACGCTGTATGGCGACTTCGATGGCGTCTTCGTCCCCGGCCCCGAAGGCCTGTGACACCAGCGGGTCGAGGGCGAGGAGGAGCCCCATCCCGAAGACCGCCACGGTGAAGAAATAGAGGTTGCCGAGTGTGACGGCCCCCAGCTGGGCCGCGTCGACCCGCCCGACCATCGCAGTGTCCACCAGCCCCTGCGCCACCAGCCCCATCTGCACGACCGCCACGGGCAGGGCCAGTGCGGCGAGCGCGCGCAGTTCCACGCGCCCGGGCCGGAAGGCGGAGAGGCGGGCCCGCGGGGTGGCCGCGGCGGAAGCGGACAATCAGGACGCTGCCGTGACCGGCTCGTAGCCCTTTCGGGGGAGCGTGATCCTGAACTCGGTGCCCTCTCCGTCTTCGGTTTCGACCTCGATCCTGCCGCCGTGCTCCTGGATGATCTCGTGGGAGATCGAAAGACCCAGCCCCGTTCCCTGCGTTCCCGACTTGGTGGTGAAGAAGGGGTCGAAGATCTTCTTCAGTATCTCATCGGGCATCCCGGTGCCGTTGTCGCGGACGGTTACCCGCACATACTTCTCGCGACCCTCCGTGCCGACGGTCACGGTGGGCAGGTAGGTGCCCTCTTCCTTGCGCCCGCGGGCCTGGGTCGCATGGCAGGCGTTGGTGATGATGTTGAGGAACACCCGGCTCAGATCGCGGGCGATCCCGTCGACCTCGCCCGCGTCCTTGTCGTACTGGTGGATCATGTCGACGTTGAAGGTGGAATCGGTGCCCCGGATTCCGTGATACGCGAGTTTGGCGTACTCCTGCACCATCAGGTTGATGTCGATGGACTCGACCTCACCCGCCTCGTCGCGGGAGTGCGCCAGCATCCCTTCGACGATCCTGTTGGCGCGCTGGCCGTGCTCGTTCACCTTGATCACGTTGGTGTTGAGGTCCCCAAGGATCTCGTCGAGGTACTCCCTGTCGATCTCGCCGTCCCCGTTGGTGGCCTCCGCCAACTCCTCCTTGAGCTCGTCGATGAGCTCCGTCGAGAGCGCGGCGAAGTTGTTGATGAAGTTGAGTGGATTCCTGATCTCGTGGGCGATTCCGGCCGTCAGGGCACCCAGCGAAGCCAGCTTTTCCTGCTTGACGACCTGTTGCTGGGTGCGCCGCAGGTTCTCAAGCGTGTCCTCGAGCTTGTCGTTCTTGGCCTGCACCTCGGCCGCCAGCTTCTCGACCAGGTTGAGGCGCTGCACTTCAACCGCGTGCTGGCGGAAGACCTCAAGGGCGCCGGCCATGTCGGTCAGCTCGTCGTCCCCCTCGATTTCCACCTGGACGTCCAGGTCACCCCTGGACATCTGGCGCGTGGCGCTGGAGAGCCGGCCCATCCTCACCAGCAGGCGCTCGCCGAAGAACTTCCAGGCCACGTACGCCATCACGATCGTCAGGATGGTGATCACCAGCAGGGACCAGAATCCCAGTTGCACCAAGGTGTTGGAGCGCTCGGCCGCACTCTCCGCGGAGCGCTCGGCGGAACCCACCAGCGTCTCGACACTGTTCACGAGATCCGTGGCGACTTGTTGGCTGTGCGCAACCAGCGAATCGGCGTAGGCGATTTCCTCCAGCTCCCCCCGCCGCGTTGCGAAGACACCGTCGGGCGCCCCGTACATTTCCGTCAGCTGCTGCACCAGCGACTGCAGCTGGGATCCCAGCCGGTAGCGGATCTTCTCGAGCGAGCCGGAGACGTTCTCGAGCGCGGTCTCGACGCGTTCCCTGGTCGTCTCCAACTCCGCGATATCGGTCTCGAAGAACGCCTGGGCGATGTATTGGGTGGCTTCGTTCTGGTAGGCCTTGAAGTTCAGCAGGCCGACGTAGTGATCCAGCTCCGCCGTGGTCCTTCGCTGGGACATGGGGGCGGGAGCGTCAGTCAGTTCGCGCAGCCCGGTGTACATGAAGAAGTGTTGATCGTCCAGTTCCGGTTCCAGAATCTCGCTCTGCAATTGCAGGACGAAGTCCTCACGTTGCTGCTTCAGCTGGGCGAGGCGCCCCTGGTGGTCCATCCTGCGCCTCATCGACTGGTCGATCTCCGTGACCATTTCATTCAGGCTGTCCACGAGCGGCACCACCCTGGCACCGAAATCACCGCCCGCCTCGGATGCGGCGACCGTGTCAACCGCGTTCTGAAGCGCCAGTTGCGTGACGTTCACGTCCATCATCACCGCATCGAGCTGGGCCAGATCGACGGCTGTCACCAGCCTTGGCGTCGCCTGTACAAGCTCCGCGCTTCTCTCGGAAACGTTGAAGGCCCCGGCCAGGGCGGGAATATGAACCTCCGTGACCTCCCCCTGGCGGGCACTGACGATCGACATGAGCACCAGCGCCATGACGATGGCTCCGACCGTCAGCAGGACCCCGCCGCCCAGACCCAGGACGATCTGGGTGCCGATTCCCAACCGCCCTCCCGTCCACTTGCGTACCCGGTCCCCGAGACGTGCGGGGAGCCGCTTCAGGATCCAGTCGAAGGCGGAGTGTAGCCTCTGGTCCAGCGTTCCGGCACGGTCCTTCATCGCTGCAACCGGGTTATGGGAACGAACCGGCCCCCCTGTATCCTGGTCAGAAACACCCTGTCCGAACCCTGGTTGTCGCCCGGTCCATACTCGATCTCGAACCCTCCGAGATCATAGGGGCCGACATCCACGAGCCATTGAAGGAACGCCTCCCGGGTGGGCGGCGGTCCGCCCGGCTCCGTTGATGCCCGCAGAGCTTCCACCACCAGGCGGCCGGCCAGGTATCCCTCCAGGGAAACGAAGCCGGGCTGGGCCGAAGGATCAACCTGCCTGATCGCGGTCTGGTAGTCCCTCACCACGGGAAGTTCCGTGTCGCGCGGGAAGGGCACCACCTGGGTCACCACAACTCCGTCGCCGTTGCCGCCGAGTGCCTCCAGCAGGCTGTTGCTTCCAACGAAGGAGACATTAAGGTGCACGGCGCGCATGCGGAGCTTTTTGGCCCACAGGATGAACTGGGCGGCCGCCTCGTATGCCCCTATGGTGATGATCGCCTCGGGGTCGCTCTCACGGATGTCCAGCAGGGCCCGCTTGACCGCCGCGGTATTGCGGACGTAGGTGCCCTGCCCGACCAGGGGCAGGTCGCGCTTGTCCAGGGCCTGGCGCACGCCGGTCAGACCCGCCTGTCCATAGCTGTCATCCTGATAGAAGATTGCGATCTTGCTGAACTCGAGGTCCTCGGTGAGCCGTTTCACCATCTCCTCGGTTTCCTGGATGTAGGACGCCCGCAGATTGACCACGTAAGGCTGGTCGGCGCCCCTCAGGAGCCCCGCACCTGTGAACGCGCCGATATAGGGCACCCGGGCGTCGCTGGCGATCCCCCACGCGACCCTGGAAGTTGGCGTACCGACCGCGCCGATCAGCGCAAACACACCGTCGGCGATGAGCTTTCTCGTGTTCGCAATCGCCAGCTCGCCCTCGTAGCGATCGTCCTCCGTGACCAGCCGCAGGACGCGGCCGTGAATCCCGCCGTTCCGGTTCGCTTCCTCGAAGGCGGCGAGCACACCCAGATGCATATTGGTGCCCAGGTCCACGGCGGCTCCACTGAACGCTGCAGACTGGCCAAACACGATCGAATCGGGAAACACCCCGTCTCCACCCGGCTCGGCCTCCTGTCCCCACAACCCCGGCGCGAAGACGGCAAGGGACACCACGAATGCCACGGTGTTCCCGGTAGCCGCCCGACCCGGGGACATGCTCACCTACGATTCTCCCAGATATCTCAGCGTCAGACAGGTGATATCGTCCGACTGGGCCGCCTCGCCGGCATGCTCCTGGACCGCCTCGACCGCCTTGCGGTTGAAGGTCGCCGCACTCGAACCCGCGGTTTCCTCGAGAACCGCAGCCAGCTCGTCGTCCCCGAACTCGACGCCCTCCTCGTCCATCGCCTCGGTGATGCCGTCGGTGTAGAAGAACACTCCGTCGCCAGCCTCCAGCTGCATGGAGCCGCCTGGAAACTCGAAGCCCGGCATGACCGCCAGAACCAACCCCGAGTCGCACTCGATGGGGTGCACTTCACCACTCGCCTTGACGATGTACGGCAGATTGTGCCCGGCGTTCGCGTATTCCAGGATGCCGGTCGCCGGATCGAAGCTGCCGTAGAAGACGGTTACGAACATGGACTCCTCGTTTGATTCGACGAGGAGCTGGTTCACCTCCCTGAGACATATGGCCGGTTCGTTCTCCCCGATGGCCGTGCCCTTCATGAGGGTGCGGCTCACCATCATGAAGAGCGCCGCCGGCACGCCCTTGCCCGACACATCCGCCATGACGATCCCGATGCGGCCGTCCTCGAGCTTGAAGAAATCATAGAAATCGCCGCCCACCTCCTTGGCCGGCGTCATCCAGGCATGGATCTCGTAGCGCGGATCTTCGGGGAAGCTGGTGGGCAGGATCGACTCCTGCATGCGCGCCGCCACTCCCAGTTCCTGGCGCAGCGCCACCAGTTCGTCGCGCGAGCGGAGCGCCTCGCGCATGACTTCCAGGTGGGCCAGCGTCTTGGAGATCGTGGTCTCCAGGTCCTTGAAGTCGAGCGGCTTGGTGACGAAGTCGAAGGCACCCCGGTTCATGGCGGTGCGGATGTTCTTCATGTCCCCGTACGCGGTTACGATGACCGCGCGCAGATCGTAGTTGAGTTGGTTCAACTGGTGCAGGAGAGTGAGGCCGTCCATCTGGGGCATGTTGATGTCCGACAACACCATATCGACATCGTGATGCACTTTGAGCTGCTCGAGGGCCTCGACCCCGTTCTGGGCGAAGACCAGGGTCAGCTCTCCCTTCCGGACTTTCCGCCGGAACTTCTGACGGAGAAGGAGCTCCAGATCGGGCTCGTCGTCAACGACCAGAATCTTCGCCATCAAGTCGGTCCAGGTTTCGGGAGGTGGAGAGGGGTGTGTGACCCGGGGTCCGCCGCGAACCGCTCCCGTCGGCCCCGCGCGGACCCATGAAGTGTAAGCGATGTGCCCCATTCTGCCCACCACAGGGGCGGCATCAGGCACCCGTCGACCCGCCACATCGGCCGACCCTGCCTGGAGTTCCGGCCAGGCGGGTGGTCGCCGAACCGGGGCGACTGCGCGGCACCGGGGACAAATATTCGGAGGGCGCCAATGGTCCGTCAACCAGATTGGCCCGTTTTCCGGGACGCGGATTCGCGCCCGGGAAGGCGAAGCACCGCGCTCGAATTCGGGCACTCTCGCGGCGGACTTCTGGACCTGCGGTTACTTGCTCCATATGTTACGATGCTGTACGGTCGCGAATCCCCGCCGCCTGTCAATGGAGCTACGCCTACGTGTCTCGACGCCCTTGCCGCAGTACGGGTTCCTCCCGGTGGAGGAGACCTGTGTACTGTTCGTACCGCAAGTGTCGCTCCTGCGAGGACCCGCGGTGGATCTGCCAGCACCGAATCGGGTTGGGGTCCCGGTGATCCGGCATCCTGAATCCGGAGGAATCACGGTGGACGCCAAGCTCGATCTGGAAATCGGCCTCGAGAAGGACGAACCGCGAAAGGCGGTGGAGCAGTTCGAGCAGTTCGCCCTCGAGCACGAAGTGCCGATGGGCCTGACCTTCAAATTCCAGTTGGCGCTGGACGAGCTGCTGACGAATGTCGTGTCGTACGCTTTCGAGGAAGACGCTGCCGCGCCGGTCATCACACTGGCCCTGCGCCTGACGGACGGCAAGCTGGAAGCCCTGCTCGAGGACAACGGCCGACCCTTCAATCCGCTGCGGGACGCACCCGCACCCGATCTGGACCTTTCCGCCGAGGACCGCCGCGTGGGCGGGCTCGGCATTCACCTCACCAAGGCGTTCGTTCACGGGCTCAACTACGAGCGGGTGGACGGTTGGAACCGCCTTTACCTCGTGCAGCCACTCGGGGCGCACCAGGAGGATCAAACATGAATGTGGAGACCAGCTACTCCGGAAGCACGGCCGTCGCGGTGGTCGACGGTCGAATCGATTCCGCGAACGCCAAGGACTTCGACGAGGAGCTGAGCGCGATCATCGACCGGGGGGTGAGCAGCCTCGTGGTCGATTGCGGTGGCCTCAACTACATCAGCAGTGCCGGACTGCGCGTCCTGCTGATCGCAATCAGGAAGACGAACGAGGCCGGCGGCGGTCTGGCGCTCTGCTCCGTGCCGGATCACATCCGGGAGGTGCTCGAGGTCAGTGGGTTCGTTCGCCTCACCAAGGTCTTCGCGACGGCCGACGAGGCGCGAGCCAGCTTCTCCAAGTAGCTCGCAGTTGTCCATGCCCGCCCCCGTTCCCAGGCGGAACGGGGGCGGGTAGTCGCCGGAGCCGGTCCACCCCGCGTGGCCCGGCCTGTTTCGTCATACCCCGCTTTCCTCCGGTAACTCCTTGCCCCGACTGGCTCATGCGCGAGCCGGTATTCCCACCTCCTCCCGGTCCCCTTCCCTGAGGGCGGCGTCTGTCCATTCCCCTTCCTCTGTCACACTTGCGAACCCGTACCGGGGCCGTATGTTGACGGCTTATTGACAGTCGGTCGATAAGGTCCCGGATCAACCCGCGCCCCCCCAACCGAATGGGAGAGTCAATGAACGCACCGACCTTCACCTCAGGGTCTTTTCTTCGCCCAAACCGCCGTGGCGGTATCGCCGTACTTGCCGGGGTCCTCGCCGCGGGGGGATTGCTCGCTGCGCCGGGGAGTGCGGTAGCCGCGGTTCAGGACGCGGTACAGGAGACGGCGTTCGTCTTCAACACCTTCTCGTTCCTCATATGGGGCGCGCTGGTCATGTGGATGTGCGCGGGTTTCACGATGCTGGAGTCGGGCTCGGTACGTTCCAAGAACGCATCGGTCATCTGCCTCAAGAACATCGGACTCTATTCGATTGCGGGACTGACCTACTACATCGTCGGCTACGGTCTGATGTACACCGACGTGGGTGGCGGGATCATCGGCGCGCTCGACTTGTTCTACGGGCCTTCCGCAGACGAGGCCGCGCTGCTGGCCGGCAATGAAGGCGCGGTTGCGGCGGTGGTCGAGAACGGCTATGCCGTCACCTCCGACTGGTTCTTCCAGATGGTCTTCGTGGCCACCACGGCCTCGATCGTCTCGGGGGCGCTGGCCGAGCGGGTCAACCTCTGGGCCTTCTTCGTCTTCACGGCGATCCTCACCGCTTTCATCTACCCCGTCGTCGGCGCCTGGACGTGGGGCGGCGGCTGGCTGGCCGAGAGAGGCTTCACCGACTTCGCCGGCTCCACGATCGTTCACTCGACAGGGGGCTGGGCCGCGCTCGCGGGCGCCATCGTCGTCGGACCCAGGTGGGGCAAGTTCCGCAAGGACGGCTCCGTGAAGCTGACGCCGCCGTCGAACATTCCGGCGGTTACACTTGGCGTGTTCATTCTGTGGCTGGGGTGGTTCGGCTTCAATGGGGGCTCGCAGCTGGCCTTGGGCAGCGCGGCCGACGCGGTTGGGATGAGCAACGTGCTGGTCAACACCAACCTGGCCGCCGCGGCCGGCGTGATCACCGCGATCCTGGTTTCGAAGCCCATCCTCGGACGCACGGATCTCTTTGCCGGACTGAACGGCGCCATCGCGGGACTGGTCGCGATCACCGCCGGACCCAACCTCCTCGACGGAAGGTGGGCCATCCTGATCGGTGCCGTCGGGGCATTGCTCTGCACGCTCGGGCTGAAGGTCCTGGAGCGCTACCGGATCGACGACGTGGTCGGGGCCGTACCCGCCCACCTATTCGCCGGTATCTGGGGCACGCTCGCCGCCAGTTTCAAGGTCAACGACGTCAGCTTTGTGACGCAGCTGATCGGCGTGGCAAGTGTCGGCGCGTTCGTCTTTGTCCTGTCGTTCATCGTCTGGAACGTACTCGAGAGGACGATGGGGGTGAGGGTCTCCCGCAACGTCGAGGAGATCGGACAGGATTCGGCCGAACTCGGCATCGACGCCTACCCCGAATTCGTCCTTATGGTGGACCCCGACGAGGGCGGCGACTACCGCGATCCCGACTGAGGCCGGGAGAGTTCTTGAACGCCTCTGACGCCACCTCCACGGCCGGTGCCGGCAACGGCCAGAACGTTGCCGGCACCGCCGGGGCGGGGGCGTTTGCCGAGTACGAACTGGATTCCCGCTTCTTCGACGAGTTGTTCGAGGCGGACGGGACGGTCCGGTCTGCCACGCGCCGGCTCGCGGAGGCGCTGACCCGGATACCGCCGGAGGAACTGGCCAGGGTGCAGGACAGCGTGCACCGCCTCTTCCTTCACGAGGGAATCACCTTCACGGTGCTCGGCAAGGAGGAGGTGTCCGAGCACATCATCCCGATCGACTGTGTGCCGCGCATCCTGACGGCCGCCGAGTGGCAGCACATCGAGGACGGGATCAAGCAGCGCATGCGCGCGGTGAACCTCTTTCTGCGCGACATCTACAACGAGGGCGATTCGTTGCGGGATGGGGTCGTGCCTCCCGACCTCGTGCTGGGCTGTCCCCAGTACCGGGTCGAAATGCGCGGTGTGAAGGTGCCGCACGACATCTACGTGGCCGTGGGCGGCACCGACATCGTGCGCACCAATCAGGGATTCGCCGTGCTCGAGGACAACATGCGCGTCCCTTCCGGCGTTTCGTATATGCTGGCCTGCCGCGAGGCCACCAAGCGGGCGCTGCCCGCTCTGTACCGCGAACACCGGGTCCGCGAGGTCGCCGCATACCCCGAGCGCCTCTATTCCACGCTCGTGTCGCTGAGTTCGCGCGCGGGCACGCCGCGGGTGGCGGTCCTCACGCCGGGCCGCTACAACTCGGCCTACTACGAGCACGCCTTCCTGGCGGGCCAGATGGGAGCCGACCTCGTCGAGGGGCGCGACCTGGTGGTCCACAACGCCAATCTCTACGCGCGCACATCTTCGGGCCTGCGGCGCATCGACGTGCTCTACCGGCGCATCGACGACGACTTCACCGATCCGGTCACCTTCCGCGGCGACTCGATGCTGGGGGCCGCGGGCCTCTTCCACGCCTACCGGGCGGGCAACGTGGTTCTTGCGAACGCCCCGGGCACCGGCGTCGCGGACGACAAGGCGATCTACGCCTTCATTCCCGACATCATCCGGTATTTCCTTGGCGAGGAGCCCCTCCTGGCCAACGTGAAGACGCACCTCTGCCGCAGACCCGAGGACCTCGCGTACACGCTGGACAACCTGCAGGACGTCGTGGTCAAGGAGGTGGGCGGCTCCGGCGGCTACGGGATGCTGGTCGGGCCCCAGTCGACCGCGCGCGAACGCGAGGAGTATGCCGACCGGCTGCGCGGCGACCCCACCAACTTCATCGCCCAGCCGGTTCTGGATCTTTCGCGGGCGAGCTGTTTCGTGGACGGAAGCCTCCAGCCCCGCCACGTGGATGTGCGCCCCTTCACGCTGCACGGACGGGACGGGCAGGATGTCGTGCCGGGTGGACTCTGCCGCGTGGCACTGGCGAAGGGCAATCTGGTGGTGAACTCCAGCCAGGGCGGAGGTTGCAAGGACCTCTGGGTCCTGCGGGACTGACGAAGGGAGGGGGGAGGCACCATGCTTGCGCGTGAGGCGGCGGACTTCTACTGGATGGGCCGGTATGTCGAGCGAACGGAACACACCGCCCGGCTTTTGCGCCACCAGCTCACCGGACTGGTGGACAGGCCCGCCGACGAATTGGCTCTGGGCTGGAGGGTGCTCTACCGGACCCTCGGGCAGGCCGCACCGGACACGTCCGCGGACGCCGACGAGGCCGAGGCCTTTCTGATCGCCGATGCGTACACGCTGGCAGGCACGCTGATCGAGAACCAGACCGTCCCCGACTCGATGGTTTCGTGCTGGCGAGCGGCACGGGCGAACGCAAGCCAGTTGCGTCCCCAGCTGCCCCTGCGCGTGTGGACCTGCCTGAACCGGGGCTACCTGTGGATCCGGGACTGCGACTTCCCCGGTGCGTGGAAGGTGAGCCCGGCCGAACTCGTCTCCGAGGGCATCGATCGGCTGCGGCTGCTGGCGGGAGTGGTGGACGCGGTCATGCCGCGCGACGACGCCTGGCGGTTTCTGGAACTTGGCCGCTTCGTGGAACGTTTTCAGCACCAGGCCGCGCTGCTCGACACCTGGGACCGGATCGGTTGCGCGCTCCGGCAGCGACCCGCGCTCTCCTGGGCCGACCTGCTGCGGGTTTGCGGTGCGTACGAGCTGTACTGCCGACGCTACACCATGACGGTTCACCGCGACGAAGCGCTGGACCTGATGATCCGCGATCCGGAAGTCCCCCGCTCGCTGCGTTTCGCCCTGCACCGGATCGAGAATCTGCTCATGGGAATCGACCCGCTGGGCAACCGGCATCCCCTGGCGCCCCCTCATCGCATGGCGCTGAGGCTGGCGGCCATCGTGGAGGCGGACTCCGGGAACTCCGACCGGGCCGCGCCCGCGGAAAGCGGAGAGTCCGGCCTCTTCGGGCGGTTGGCCGAGAACGGCCAGGCCCTGCACGACCGGGTGATCGCTGCCTATGTCGACTACCCGATCGCGGACGGACTGCCCACATGATCACGCGCCACGCGATCGAGCACACCCTGGATTTCCGCTACAGCGCGCCGGTTCACTCCTCGGTCATGACGCTGTACGTGCAGCCGCTGCAGGACCGCCGGCAGGTACTCCTCGACTTTGCGATCGAGACCGACCCGGACGGACCGGTCTTCACCTTCGACGGTCCGTTCAACAACAAGGGTCATTTCCTGGACCGTCCCAGCCCCCATGAACGCCTGGTCGTACGCACCCGCTCCACGGTCGAGACGGGTCCTCGCAGGAATCTGCCGGACAGCCTCGGCTCCGACGGGTGGGAGAGGGTGAAGACGGGCGTTTGCGATCCCGAGCTGGGGCTGATGCTGCAGCCCAGTCCCTTCGTTCGCCCCTCCCCCGCCCTCGACCAATTCATTCACACGCACGACTTGCAGGCCGGGGACGACCCCCTCGCAAGCGCGCGGGAGCTGAGCGCCACGCTCCATCGCCTCTTCGAGTACACACCGGGCAGCACGGCAGCCGATTCGCCGATCGAGAGCATTCTCGAGACCGGATGCGGGGTGTGCCAGGACTACGCCCACGTCATGGCGGCGATCATGCGGACCTGGGGCATTCCCTGCCGGTATGTATCGGGGTACCTGGGACCGGATGCCGCCGGGGCCGCCCCGGCCGCGAGCCACGCGTGGGTGGAGTGCTGGTTCCCCGACCTGGGATGGACCGGGCTGGACCCGACGAACGACAGCGGTGACGACGAACGCCACATTCGCGTGGCGGTCGGCCGGGACTACGGCGACGTGCCCCCCACCCGGGGCGTCTTCAAGGGATCGGCGCGGTCGGTGCTTACCCCCGAAGTGACGGTTACCCGCCAGGAAACATGAAACCGGCCAAGAGATTGACACGAAACGACCCACACTCATCATTGCCACATCGCCAAGGCTCAACGAAAGGAGCTACCCAATGATGCACCCCTTGAACACACCTGTCCGCCGTTGCGGCGCGATCGCGGCCGCGGCCCTCATCGCGTCTGTGGTCATCGCGGGCCCCGTTTCCGCCCAGTCCGCCTCTATCGGAGCCGATGTCGTAAGCCGCTATGTGTGGCGCGGC
Source organism: Gemmatimonadota bacterium (assembly GCA_009840215.1). Taxonomy (GTDB): domain Bacteria; phylum Gemmatimonadota; class Gemmatimonadetes; order Longimicrobiales; family Gaopeijiaceae; genus Bin94. The sequence goes on from VXOC01000310.1 coordinate 17,651, forward strand.
CTCGACTTCGGCGAGTCCATGTCGGTCCAGCCCGGGCTCACCATTGCTCTGGGGGGACTCGAATTCGGCGCCTGGGGGTCCTACTCGATCAGCGCTTCGGGGGCAGGCGCCAACGAGAACGACCTGTGGGCCACCTACACCCACGAGACCGCTTCGGGCGCCAGCTTCGCAGTGGGGTTCACGGACTACTACTTCCCCGGGCCCCGCGCCGACAAATTCCGCGACAAGGACGCGCACACCCAGGAATTCTCGGTGGCGGTTTCCGGCACGGAGGCGTTTCCCGTGTCGCTATACGCGGGAATGTTGCTGGACGAGAACGAGGACGGAGAGGCGGAACGACCGATCTACTTCGAGGCGAGCGTGCCTTTCATGGCAGGGGACGTCGAAATCGGTCTGCACGCGGGCGCGGTTTCAAGCAAGAGCGGATTCTACGCGACCGAGGGCTTCGCGCTCGTGAACCTGGGCATTACCGGCAGCGCGGAACTTCCGATCACGGACTCGTTCGCGCCGCCGGTCAGCGTCTCGTACATCGTGAATCCGTCCGATTCGGAGAGTGGCAACCGGGCGTTTCTGGTGTTTGCGCTGAGTCTGTCGCCGTAGGCGGCGGGGGGCTCGCTGAGGTCGGCCCCGGAGACCGCAGCCCACGGGACTCCCTGGCGGCTGTGGTCTTTCCGGGGGCCGTATCGTCGCGAGGGTGGGGAGGCAGAATGTATACTGCACTTGACTAAATGTAAAGCCGGCATTACATGGTAGCGGGCTGAGCGGAGCCGCCCTGCCCGGACCCAGCGGCACCGCCATTTGCAGCGTCTCTCGCTGTATGGTATCGTGAAGCTTAAACCCACTCTAAAGAGCGCGCATACAACGCTGGCGCGGGGCAGGTTCGCACGCGGGAGAACCTGATGTACGGAGCAAGCCGGATGGATCGAGAGGGGTACACCTTCCGGGGAGTGATTGCCATCTGTGGCGTGGGATTGCTCGCTGCGTGCGAGAACCCGCAGCCGCCGGGATCCTGCGGGACGATTCCGGAACAGACGGTGGTGGTGGGGGAACAGGCCACGGTGAGCGCGTGCTTCGAGGACCCGAACGGCGACCCGCTGAGCTATCGGGCCACGACCTCGGATGCGGGCGTCGCGACGGTTTTCGTATCGGGGAGTGCGTTGACGGTGGCGGGGGTCTCGCCGGGAACGAGCGTGGTCACGGTCACCGCGACCGATGTGACGGAGCTGACGGGCGACCAGCAGTTCCGGGTACTGGTTCCCAACCGCGCGCCTGTGGCGGTCGGGGAGATCGAGTCGCGCGAAATGCCGGTGGGCGAGACGGTGTCGGTGGACGTGTCCGCCCACTTCCGGGAGCCGGACGGCCAGCCGTTGAGCTACGGGATGTCGGTATCGGCCGAGGGTGTCGTCACCATTTCGGCTGCGGGATCGGTCGTGACCCTCGTGGCGGAGGAGAAGGGATCCGCCACGGTCACGGCGACGGCCACCGATCCCGGGGGACTGTCGGCGACGCAGAGTTTCGTGGTTACGGTGCCCAACCGGGCACCGGTGGGGACAGGTTCGATTCCGGCGCAGACCATCGAGGTGGATGCCGCCGCCACGACCGATGTCATCCCCTACTTCACCGACCCTGACGGCGACGACCTGACGTACGCCGCCACCTCCTCCGGCGCCGCCGTCGCCGAAGTCTCGGTTGAGGGCGGTGAGCTGACGGTTGCGGCCGTCGCCAAGGGCAAGGCGACGGTGATTGTGACGGCCACCGACACGGAAGGGCTGACGGCCACGCAGGAGTTCCGGGTGACCGTGCCGAACCGGCCGCCGGTGGCGGTGGGGATGATCGAGGGGCGTACGATCGAGGTGGATGAGATGGGAACGGTGGCGTTGTCCGGGTACTTCTCCGACCCGGACGGTGACGACCTGGTCTACAGTGCCGCGATTTCGGACGAAGCGGTCGCCGAGGTAGAGCTCGACGGCGGGGCGTTGACGGTGACCGCCGTTGCAAAGGGCGCGGCGGTGGTGACCGTCACGGCCACCGACACCGAGGGTCTCGCGGCGACTCAGGAGTTCGCAGTAACCGTTCCGAACCGTTCCCCGCTGTCAGCGGGTTCGATCGAGGGCCGGATCATCGCGGTGGGCGAGGCCGCCACGATGGAGCTGTCCGCGTACTTCAGCGACCCCGACGGCGACGACCTGGCCTACTCCGCGGCCGCGTCCGATGCCGGGGTCGCGGACGCCGCCGCCGAGGGCGCAGTCCTCACCGTGACGGCGGCCGCCAAGGGCGAGGCAACCGTGTCCGTGACCGCGGCGGATCCCGAGGGACTCACGGCCACGCAGGAGTTCGTGGTGACGGTGCCGAACCGGTCGCCCCGGGCCGTGGGTTCGATCGAGGAGCGGAGTCTCGTGATCGGTGAGAGCGCGTCGCTGGAGCTGTCGGGTTACTTCGAGGACCCCGACGGTGACGAACTGGCCTACTCGGCCTCATCCTCCGACGCGGCGCTGATCGCCGTGTCGGTCGAGGGGGGCGCCGTCACGGTGGAAGCGCTCGCCAGGGGAAGGGCCGTCACAACGGTCACGGCCACCGACTCCGAGGGTCTCACGGCCTCGCTGGAGTTCGTGGTGGTCGTCGCGAACCGTGCGCCGCGGGTGGTGGGTCCGATCGAGAGACGGACCATCGAGGTGGGCGAGTCCGTCGCGATGGAGCTGTCCGGACACTTCGAGGACCCCGACGGCGACGCGCTCGTCTACACGGCCGACATCTCCGAGGCGTCGGTCGTCGCCGTTTCGGTCTCGGGTGCCACCATGACGGTCACGGCACTCCGGAAGGGCGGGGCGACGGTCGCGGTTACGGCCACCGACACCACCGACGCGGACGGCCTGTCGGCGACCCAGGACTTCACCGTGACCGTCCCCAACCGGCCGCCGCACCCGGTTGGCACCGTCTCGCAGATGAAGGTGACCAGGGGAGGCATCAGGAGGGTCGACCCCTCGCCCCATTTCGCCGATCCCGATGGCGAAGCCCTGGTCTTCCAGGCCGCCAGCTCGGATTCGAAGATCGCGAAGGCGTGGATGTCCACCAACGGGGTCGTGGTGCGCGGCGTCCGGAAAGGCACCGCGACCGTTACGATCACCGCGGAGGATGCGGAGGGACTCACGGCGACGCAGCAGTTCACCGTGGAGGTCACGGGATCGAACGGCTCCGGCTCGAATCGGCCGCCCTTCACGACCGGCGCGATCCCCGCGCAGACTCTGGCGGAGGGCCGGTCGCGCACCATGGATTTGTCCGGCTACTTCAGCGACCCCGACGGCGACAAACTGGAATTCTCGGCGCAGAGCTCCAGCACCGGAGTGGTCACGGCGACCGTGTCCCTGTCCCATGTCGAGATCGCCGCCGTCGCGGCGGGCACCGCAACCGTTACGATCACCGCGAGGGACCCGGACGGCCTGAGCACGTCCCTGGGCTTCGCCGTCACGGTCTCCGAGGCAAACGTGCTGAACCGTCCGCCGTACACGGTCGGCTCATTCTCCCCCCAGACCCTCGACGTCGCCGAAACGAAGAGGTTCAGCGCAGCCTCGCATTTCCGCGACCCCGACGGCGACGCCCTGCGCTTCTCGGCGCTGAGTTCCGACGCCGGCGTGGTGGCGGCGACCGTGTCCGGGAGCGAGGTCACGCTGTCCGCGGCAGCCGAGGGAACCACCACCGTAGTCCTCACCGCGGCGGATCCCGAAGGCCTCACCGCCACCGCGGACTTCGCCGTGACCGTGACCGCAGGAGGGGGAGACAACCGGCCACCAGTGGTGCTCGACGAGGTCGCTGCGCAGGATCTGGAGGTGGGAGACTCGGTGACAGTAACCGCCACCTCCCTCTTCTCCGACCCCGACTTCGACGAACTGACCTTCTCGGCCACGAGCTCCGACACGGAAGTGGTCGAGGCGAAGGTGTCCGGGAGCGACTTCGAGTTCGATGCCGTGGACGAAGGCAACGCGATGGTGACCGTCACCGCCGCGGATCCCGACGGGTTGAGCGCATCACAGGAATTCGGTGTGGCCGTGGTCAGGGAGATCCCCAACCGGCCTCCGGTCCTCAGGTATGACGACGGGGACCTGATTGTCTTTATGTACCCCGGCGAACTCATCGACTTCGACCCGCACCGCCTCTTCAGGGATCCCGACAAGGACGAGCTGTTCCCCTCGGTGCACTCTTCCGACACGGCGATCGTGAGTGCGAGGATCCTTTCGAACGGGCACATGCGTATGGTGTCAGTGTACCCGGGCAACGCAGACGTGACTCTGACGGTCCGGGATCCGGATGGTGCAACGGCAGCGCAGATCTTCCTCATGACGGTAGAGTCCAACGGTCCGGTTGCCGTGGGCACGATGCCCGACCTGACCCTCAACGTGGGTGAGTCGGTGGACGTGGACGTGGAGCCCTATTTCAAAGATCCGGAAGGGGGCGTCCTGACCTACACCCTGGTGCCGCGCGATGACTACAGCAATGCCATCGCCCGCCCGGCCGACGGTGCAGGCGGACTCACCGTAACGGCATACACGTGCGGCACGGCATCCATCGAAGCCCGGGCCACCGACAGTGGCGGCCGAACCGGCTCTCAATATTTCGATGTGGTGGTCCCGCATTCGGCATCGAACCGGGACCCCGAGTTGGTACCGGAAGGGCCGCTATTCACGAAGGGGTTGCTGGTCGGGGATTCCCGGACCCTGAGGCTGCTCGACAGGTCATTCCGGGATCCGGACCCCGACGATTTGCTCTTCTATGAAGCCGTACCCTCCGACAGCACCATCGTTGGCGTGCGGGGCACATCTACCAACGTCATTCTGGAGGGGCGGGCGCCCGGCAACACCACTGTGGCGATAACCGTCAGGGACGGCTGCGGCGGATCGACCGGCCCTCACAGCCAGCCGGTCATCGTGAGGCACCAGAACGCGGGCCCCACGGTGAACGACGGGATCACCTGGGAGCCCTTCTCCATTGACGTGGGCGACACCGTCTCGTTCGACCTGAACTCCCTCTTCTCCGACCCGGACGGCGACCCCCTCACATTCGCCGGCCTGACGGCACCTTCCACGAAGCTCGACTATGTGGTGTCCAGTGGCGTGATGAAGGTCTGGGGCGTCGGGGCCGGCGCTGCGTCGATGTCCGCGACAGCCTTTGATCCGTTTGGCGAGCTCGTCGAGCTTCCCTGGATCTCCGTGCTCGTGTCCGACCCCAACGAGGACTCGGAGCAACTGGCCCAGGGCCGCGGTCCGGGCGGCGGCGCGGCCGATCATGCAAGGGCGGAGCGAAGCGGCTTGGGGCGGGAAGTTGCCGGTTCAGCCCTATTCAGCTGGCCGCACCGGGCCGTCGAAGAGTACGGCAGGAAAGGAGTGGGCATTCGTCACGAGGAGACCGGTCGGCCCGGACGGCAGTAGGAACCTTGCTTCGAACTGGCGCGAGTTGACACAGTCTTCGAGCGGGGTGTCGGATGGCTCGACCTGCACGTGAAGTCCATCGCCCGAGCGAAAGGCGACGGCGCGGAGTTCCGCGCAGCCGGCGGTCCCAGCGAAGCCCTTGATCTCCAATGTGTCACCATGGACCGCCACTTCGGCGCTCGCAGGGCGCCATCCAGCGGTGTCCGCTCCCTCGACGAACGAAACCGGGTGCTCGGCCACCGCGCGGGGATCCGGGGTGATCTCGGCCTCCACGGTTTCAGTCTCCACATGGCATCGGTCGGCCTCCACGTCGGCGTGCACGACCTCGGTCAGGTACCCGGGCTTGCGGATGGTGATGGTGTGGGTCCCGGGAAGCTCGGTTCCCCAATTGCCGTCGAGGCGCAGGTCACCGCTGGCGGTGAATTCGGTGATGATTCCGCTCTCATGCACGGATACGCCCGTCACACCGCTTGCGGCCGGCCTCCCCGTCGCCGCATCACGGACCTCCACGACCACGCTGTAGCGCAACTCACTCGTGCAGACTGCAACGATACCGCAGCCGGAAAGCGTTGCGGCACTTCCCAACGCGAGGAGTGTGCGTACAGCAAGGCGTTGTTGGGTGCTCATGGCCAAGCGTCCTCCGTTGATCCGTCCCTCGCCCCGTGTCGCCAACAATTGGCCTGACTCACGCGGGCTCCCAGGACATCATACCCGCAAGGGGCCGAGAATGTTCTCTGTCATTCTGCCGAGAAAACGATGTGGACCGGCTCGCCAACTCCACCTCACTTCGGATCCCGCAGCAGCGACTTCAGCAACCCGGCGATCATGAGCAACAGCACGACGCTCACGGGCAGTGCGGCGGCCATGGCCGCGGTCTGCAGAGCCTGGAGCCCGTCGGCGAGCAGCAGCACGGCGGCCACCACTCCTATGCCAAGTCCCCAGACGACGCGGAAGCGCTGGGGGGGATGAGGGTCCCCCATGCTCAGCAGGGTCGTGATGACGAGCGTGCCGGAGTCCGAGGAGGTGATGAACCATGTCGACAGCAGGAGGGTCGCCAGGGCGGACATGGTCCAGGTCAGCCAGCCGCTGTCGCTCAACCGGTCGATGGTCCCGTAGAGCGCGGCCTCGTAGTTGCCGTCCCGCACCAGCTCGATGATCCCGGCGGTTCCGGCGCCGCCCGCCGCGTTGAGTTCCAGGTGGATGGCGTTGCCGCCGAAGATCCCGATCCACAGCAGCGCCATTGCGGTCGGGACGATCAGCACGCCAACGATGAACTCACGCACGGTGCGCCCCCGCGAGATGCGGGCGATGAACATGCCGACGAAGGGCGCCCAGGAGATCCACCATCCCCAGTAGAAGATCGTCCAGATGTTCTGCCATGCGGCCTGCCCCGGGTCATCGGCGATCCACAGTCCCATGGGCAGCGCGTGCAACAGGTACTCGCCGACGGAGGTGGCCACGAATCCCATGAGCCACATGCCCGGGCCGAGGATAAGGAAGCATCCCAGCAGGATGATACTCAGGCCGATGTTCCATTCCGACAGGACGCGGATTCCCCGGCTCACGCCGGATACGGCCGACAGGGTGGCCGCCAGCGAGATCGCCGCGATCAGCACGACCTGCGTGACGACCCCCGGATCGACGCCCGCCAGCACGTTGAGCCCGGTGGCCATCTGGCTGACCCCGAGCCCCAGCGTGGTCGCGATGCCGAAGACCCCACCGAAGACCGCCAGCAGGTCGACGACGTCGCCGATGGGGCCGTAGATCCGGTCGCCGATGAGCGGATGCAGGGCGGAACGCAGCGTCAGCGGCAGCTTCCTGCGGAATCCGAAGTAGGCCAGGCACAGCCCCACCAGGACGTAGACGGCCCAGCCGTGCAGGCCCCAGTGGAAGAACACGACGCGCATGGCGTGGCCGGCGCGCGCCTCGTCCATCGACACGGCTCCGGCGAGGTCGGCCAGCGGGTTGTTCGGGTAGCCCGCGCTCTGGCTGTTGTCGAAGTAGAAGAGGGGTTCGGAAATCGAGAAGAAGAGGAGTCCGATCCCCACACCCGCGGAAAACAGCATCGCGAGCCAGGAGGAGGTGCGGAACTCCGGCGCGGAATCGTCGTCGCCGAGCCGGATCCTACCGAACGGGCTGCACGCCAGGAACAGGCAGGTGAAGAGGCAGGCGCAGACGGCCACGATGTAGTACCAGTCCAGCGAGCCCTCGATCCAGGTGCGGATGCGTTCGAAGGCGGCGCCCGCAGCGTCCACATCCCGGATGGCGACGAGGACGAAAACCAGGACGAAGCTCTTGGCAGCCACCGCCATGGTGGGATTCAGCCCCTTCCACGGGCCGTCTTTCGCCGTGGCGCGGCGGTGCCGTGCGTCGCTCATGGCCTGGCTGCGACAAAGAACATTCGGCCTTCGTGCAGCGAGTCCTCTACGATCGATTCGCTCCCATCGAAAGACCGCGCGTCTTCGAATCCGGCGTTTCGCAGTCGTTCCATGACTTCGGCTTCTTCATACCAGCGTTGGGTCAGCGTGAAATCGGTTCGTCCCCAGCCGGCGGACCTCGGTTCGAACAGGGTGATGTCGAGCCTCCCGGTCTTCTCGTTCGCGTCGTATGAAGAGCGAACCGCGCAGACGTGATCCTCCTCGACGTACGCGAATGAACCACGCCATCGGGACCGGTAGCCGTCTTCCATGTTGAGGTCGAAAACGAAGCGGCCGCCGGCGTCCAGGACGGTGAACACGCTGTGGAAAACCTGTTCCAGCTCGTCCAGTCTCATGATGTGGTTCAGGCTGTCGAAAGTCGAGAAGACTGCCGAGAATGTGCGGGGCAAGGCGATGTTCCGGGCGTCCTGGACGACGAAATCCACGTCGGGGGCGTTTTGCTTCGCTATGGCGATCATCGCTGCAGAGCCGTCCAGGCCGGTGGTGCGGTAGCCTTGCCGTGAAAGTTCGGCGGCAAGTTGCCCGGTGCCGCAGCAGAGATCCAGGACGGGGCTCCCGGGTGGGAGTTTCCGCAGGACGAGGTGGTCGAGGATCGGGTATGCCTTCGTGGCGAAGGTGCCCCAATGGCGATCGTAGGTGCGGGCGAAGGGGTCGTAGGCGTCTTGGGGGGTCATGGAGCCGCGCGGACTGGGTTGGCGGTGAGGGGGAGGAACAACACGGAGTGAGCCGTTGCAGCGACGGAATGTATACTGGACATGACATAATGTAAGGCTGTCTTTACATCTTGACCAGTTCAGGTGAACTGCGGATGCAATGTCGATGGGAGCAGGAATTGAAGTCCCCTATGACCTCTCACCGTGCCGGTTATGGAGCTCGTCGGCGCTCGCGGGGATCAGGAGGTTGTCCGATATCGCCGCGATCTCCTCCGCTTCCTTCCATCGGCGCTCCAGCAGCCAGAGTTCGCCTTCGAGAGCCCGTCGCTCCCGTTCCTCGTTCAGCGCCATTTCGAGTGCGAGGCGCGTCGGTTCCGCGAGCGTGCTCATCTGCACTCCCGCGGGTGAGTTGGGAGACCGCTGCCGGTGCGCGAGCCGCTTTACAAAACGTTCGGGCCGTCCGGCGCTCTCGATCCGGGAGACGGCCGATCGTATGGTCTTACCGGAACCGCCTTTGGCGTTGATCCGTGGAAGGATCGCGTCCAGGACGCGAACAGCATCCTCGCCCACGAAACGTTCTTCCCTTCCCCTCAGGAACCCCCTTGCCTTCGCCTCGACGCCGAAGTCGGCTTCCCCTGCGGGCGGAGCGAGCCGAGCCCGCACTATGCCCAACTGGTTCATCCACAGGAGTCGTCCGTCGTCCGGCCGAAAGCGCGCTGACGGACCAAGTTGCCGCCATTGGTTGATCGCGGTGCCGATACTCCCGACGCCGCCCATTCCAATCAGCCCTCCGACCCCGCCGCCCAGCGCCAGGCCACCGATGGTCGCGATGCCAACCGCGGTGCCCAGCACGATACTCCGCCGCCGCCGCCGTCCGAACTGATCCCCGTACCGCCACGCCGCGAACTCGGGACGCAGCGGCTCGCCGATGCGCACCATTTCGAGGCCTTCGCTGTGCCGGGCCAGGCCGATGTTCTCGGTGGACGTGCGCATCCGCGTCGCGCGGAAGAGTTCCTCACACGTCTCCACCGCCTCCCAGCGCTCTTCGAGGGGGGTGAGGTTCCAGCGCTCGCATTTGCGGCACACCACCCACAGGCGGCCCCTGGCCGCGTCGAAGGCGAGACGTCGACCCACGGGGAACATCTCCACGACCTCGTTGCTGCCGAGGGGCTTCTTGCAGAAAATGCATGTTGTGTACACGGCTGCCGGTTCGCCGTCCCCCTAACCCCGCAGCCCGGAGTCCCCCGATTCGGAGACCTCGAACCCGATCCACATCCCCGTGACCGCATTGGCCGGGACGGCACATACGAGCGCGTACTCGCCGGCTTCAGAGGCGACGAAGGTGAAGCTCCCGGTTCCGCCGCCGGGCGCCGTGGCCTCCGTCATCGACGTGGCGTTGGAGGTGATGGCGCCGTCGAAAACGGGCGTGGCTTCGTCGAAGACGAGCGGGTAGCTCGCGGCCTTTGCCAGCACGCCGACGCTGTGATGGTGGACGGGATCCCGATTCTCGAAGTTGATCGTGACGGTGTATCCGACGGGCACGACGACCGTGGGCTCGCCGTGGGCGTAGCCGTTGAAGTTCCAGCGGTTGTTCGCGTCGGTCTCGCCCGCGACGAGGGTGATGGTGACCGTGCGTGCCGCGTCGTCCACCGAGATCCAGTCCGCGGGAATCGCGGCCGGGGCCGCTGCGTCCGCCTCCGTGGCGGGGTCGGGCGCCGATGCGGGTTGGTCGCCCTCTTCGCCGCCCCCGCATCCGAGGAGAGCGACAGCGCCCAGCGTCAGTATTGTTGACTTCTTCGGCATCCTGTTCCCCCTGAATCCTCCGGCCCGCTTCGTCCGAACCGGGTCGCAACGCGGGCTGCTATGGGTTGTCGCCCCCTGAGTGGCTGCCGGGGTCCCCGCGGAGCGCCTCCACGCGCCACGAGAACTCCTCGTCGAGCTTCAGCGCGGTGCCGATCGCCTCGAACCGCACGTAGCCATCCCGGTCGACGAACCACGTGGTCGGCCAGGCCGTTACGCCGGCCCGCTCGGTGTAGCCGGCGTCTATCAGCACCGTGAAGTCGTAGTTGTTCTTCGCGAGGAAGTCCTCGATGATCTCGTTCGTTTCGTCGTTGCTGATCGAGAGTACGTGCACATCCGGATCTTCCCGGTAGCGTTCGTCGAATTCCTGGTATTCTGGCAGCTCGACGATGCACGGTCCGCACCACGTCCCCCAGAAGTGCAGCACCGCGATCTTGCCCTCGAGGTCCGCCGAGTTGACGATCTCGCCGTCCAGCCGCGCGAGTTCGAACGCCCTGTACGTCTCCGCGTCCTCCACTCGTGACTCCATGATGCGCTCGTGCCGCCGGGTCCGGTCCCGCTCGTCGAGCGTCGCAAGATATTCCTCGATCCCATCGCGGCTCCCGTTGCGGCGCTCGTACAGCGCTTCCAGAGCGGTCTCGTTGGGATTCTCGCCCCGGCTGGCTCCGAATCCGGCGATGTAGGAGTCCTCGGCCCGGTCCAGCCACTCGGTCTCGGCCTCGGCGTCGCTCTCCTCCTCGGCGGCCAACCGCTCATAGACCTGCCCCAGGTGATACCGGACATCGCGGTTGCCCTCGGCCAGCGCCAGCGCCCGCTCGAGCGTGTGACGCGCGTCTTCCGCGTCGCCGGCCTTGAAGTGGGCCCAGCCGATCACGTCGTAGATGCTGCCGAGGCGGTACCGGAGCGACTGGTCGAACTCTCCTTCCGTATCGTAGAAGCTGCGCATCTCCTTCATGTACTCATAGACATGGGGTACGCCCGCACGTGCGATGTCCGCTGCTTCCAACGCGTACGGCGTGTGTTCGATCATGGCCAGCGGGGCATCCCCGAAGGTGATGTGGGGATTCAGACGTTCGTGCTCCGCCATCCCCCGGATGGCCTCCGCCAGCTCCTCGGCCGGGACGGGGTCCATTGCCCTGAGCGCGGAGAAGAGGTTGAGGTAGGCACCACCCTTGTAGGTGTCGTTGTAGAGCGGCTTGGCCAGGTATTCGTGGACGGCGTCCCGTACGACTACGAGCTGCGCGTGGTATTCGGGTGAGTCCTCGCCGTGTTCTTCATAGAGCTCGTAGAGCTTGTCCCTTGTCGCTCGCATTCTGGTAAGGTATACCGACGATGCGTGATAGCTGGCAGGGTCCAGCGCTACGATTTGGGCGTCGAGTTCGGCCGCGCGCTCCTCATCCTCCATCTGCCGGTACAGGGTGGCCATGCTCTGCAGGCCTTCCACGGTCTCGGGGCTCGCTTTGCGGTATGCCGCCATGCTGGCTTCGATGGCTGGACGCCGCTCCTCTCGGGGAAGGAGTTCCGACATCCACAGACCCCGCCAGTGCTGCCCCCGCACCTCCGCCGACCCCGGCGCGAGTTCGAGAGCGGCCTCCATGAGAGAGGTCCAGTCGTCCATGCGGCGGTCGTTGTATGCTTCGTTCGCGAGCCTCGTGTATCCCAGAACATGGTCCGGGAACCGCTCCTTGTACTCCGCCCACGTTGCCCGCATCGAATCCGCCCACGACGGATCCTCCAACTCATAGCGGGCCACGTCCTCGATCTCGGCCTCCATGCGCAGCACCTCCGGCCATCCGCGGGCCTCGTCGTCGAGCGATGCGAGGAATTCGCGCGCCGCCTCGAAATCGACCCGCACCAGCGCCCGGAGGTAGAGGAAGGCGAACTCCGGCTGCGGCGACGCCTCCCACGCGTCGCGGACCGTTTCGAACGCGAGTTCCGCGTCACGGTCGGCGAAGTGCGCGTAGGCCCTGGTGTAGAGCCCCCACGGATCGTCGGGATCGTCGGCGAGGATCGCGTCGGCCTGCTCGTGGACCTCCTTCGAGAAGCCCCAGCCCACGAGCTGGTACGCGTAGAGGGCGCGGAGTTCCGAGTCGTGCGGTGCGCGCGCGACCCACTCGTCGCCCAACAGCTTGCCGGCTTCGTAGGTCCGGAGCCGGCGGTGGTCCCGAAGCTCGGCCTTCGCGGCCGCCAGTTCCTCGGGAGTGTAGCCGGTCGGCGGGCCACCACTCTCGCACGCGCCAAGGACCAGGAGAATCCCAACGAGCAGTAGTCCGGCTCTCTGGGGGGATCGACGGGAACGCTTCTTCATCGCGCACCTCCACGGCAGGGGACGGCTTGGCCACTCAACCTGTTCGGACGGTGGCAACTATGGCAAGGGATGCCTGTTCAGTATTCCCGCCCCGCGCCGGCCACAATCCGATATCGATGGATCTCCTCGCGGTCGAGCGCGTCGCGCACGACACCGATGACCCAGTCCGGTCCCCAACGCTTCACGTCGAGACCGGCCGGGAGTTCGATCGCCTGGACGGCCCCGTCCGGACCCACGGTGATCCACACTCGCGGCGACACCGTGTCCAGCTTGAACTCGCTGACGGCGACACCACCCTCGGTCGTGGGCCGGATCGCGCCGAACGCCGGGGTCGTCGTGTGCCGGGCGATTTCACGCTGGTCCCGCTTCAGGTCCTCCAGGGCGGGGACCTGATCGGCATACCGATACCTCTCGCCGATGTACGCCTCGAGGAGTTCGTCGGTCACCACCGCACGACTGGCGGAAGACCGGACAATCATGCTGAGGACGCCTCCGGCGGAGTACTTGCGCATCTGCCACCGGTCGTCGTCGGCAATCCAGACGCCATCGTGCGCGGACGCGACGTGGAGGCGCCGGCCGAACGGAGGCTGGGTGATCTGCAACTGCCCGTCCTGGCTGAAGAGGGCGAGTTCTTCGCCGGGCCAGGTCCCCACCATTTGCATGGAGTCGCCGGCAGGCGCAGTCGCGACTATCTCGACCGCGGGGCGCGCGGTGCCTTCCACGGCGGCGGGCCGGTCGAAGTACCCGGCGACCACGGAGCCGTTCGCGAGCAGGCCCAGGGGTCTCGGGGGAACGGGACGGGAGGCCCGGTCGACAGCACTCGCGGTTGCGAGGCCTCGTGCGAATCCCCCCTCGGAATCGAAGATGGTGACGCGTCGCAAGCGCCCGTCACCCGCCGCGAGGGAATCCGGGGGCAGGGAGGCCAGCCACTCGAGGCTCCGAAACTCCCCCGGCGCGTCCCCCGTCCCGCCCCACGTGGCGATGTGCTCTCCGGCGGCGTCGAACACCAGGATGTCGTTTCCGCTTCCGTTGGCCACTGCGACGCGGCCGCGGGGCAGCACTTCCACATCCCGAATATCGGAGAACACGGTGGCGCCGTCGTCCTCGCTGCTCCGAATGACCAGGTCGGGCTCGTCGGCCAAGGCGCGGTTTTCCGCCGATTCCAGCGGCACGGGACCGAGATCGACGACTCGCACGCCGGCGCTGTCGAAGACGGTGACGGTTGGGGAGGAGGGTGGGGACTCGCAGGCCGCGGCGACAAGCGTGAAGAGGAGGGCCAGCGTGGGGATCGTTTCGGTCGACTTGCTGTTCACGATTCGGTGTCTGATTGGGCGGATGGGTGCTCTTCCGAGGATGAACCGGTACCGGATTCAGGCCTCGCAAATTGAGATGGCCACTCATGGCCGACCGTTGCCTCCCGGCCACTCGGCTGCCAGTACACCGATCAGTCCCGCCGGACTCCGTTGCGCCCGAGACGCCCGATCGCCTAACGTAGGACACGATGCCCTTCGACCCTGCTCGCGCAGCACAGGAGATACCATGTCCACGTTCGTGATGGTTCGTCGTGTCCAGGTACCGGACACCCAGGCGTGCGGACCTCTCACAGCACTTCCTGCGGAGCAGGTCGCTTGCGGCTAGCCTGATCGCTCAGGCCCCCGTCACACCAAACGATCTGGTCGTCGAGATCGGGCCGGGCCGCGGCATTCTCACGCGGGAACTGGCGCGCCGATGCCGCGAGGTCGTCGCGGTGGAACTCGACGGGACGCTCGCCGAGGCGCTTCGCACGCGCTTCCTGAGCGACGACCGCGTCACGATCGTCACCTCCGACTTTTTTCGCTTCCGGCTGCCCGAAGTCCCCTACAAGGTTCTGGGGAACATTCCCTTCAACCGGACCGCCGCCATCGTCCGGCGGCTCGCCCAGGACGATTCTCCACCGCAGGACGCCTATCTCGTGGTCCAGCGTGAAGCGGCCGAACGGTTTGCCGGCAGTCCCTTTTCCCGGGAGACCCTGCCCTCGCTGCTGCTCAAGCCGTGGTGGCAGATCGAGATCGCGCGGCGGTTTCGCCGTACCGACTTCGATCCCCCTCCCGGCGTCGACGTCGTCGCGCTCTGGCTCGCCCGCCGAACCAGACCGCTTGTGGACCGATTTCAGGCCGCGGACTACCGGCGCTTCATCCGGAGTTGCTTCGGTCGCGACGGACGCTCGATCCGGCGGTGTCTGCGATCCGGAATCACGGGAACGCAAATCCATCGGCTGAGTCGGGATCTCAGGTTCGATCCTTCCGGGCCGCCAAGCGGACTGACCTTCGACCAGTGGCTCGCGTTGTTCAGGTTCTGGAGGCTGATGCGACCGTAAGCGCCGATGGCGCATCGGCATACCAGCCGCCCAACTGGCCAGCGGCGTCACCCGGTACTTCTCGGACCGCACAGGCGTCCTTGACAGTCCACTTTCCGCAACAACATTGATTCATGCGATGGAGGTCGACGGGATGAAGCGCGCAGAGACAACCACGGCCCGAGGGCCGGACAGGGGACGGGCGGCGGACGTGTTCGCCGGACGGTCCCCGCGCGCCCACCTGTGAAGATCCCCAGCGCCTACGCGGCAGGATATGAAGCGGCCCGGGCCCGCGATCCCCAGCTGGCGGAAGCATACATCCGCCATACGACTGTCGGCGATCCCCTCGCGGACGCCGTGATCCGCGATCTGGGATCCCTGTCTCCGGACGAGATCCACGACACCCTGGCCAAGGCGCTGGAGGGTCCGGAAACGTCGCGCGACGGCGTCCCCGATTCCCTCCTGGCCTTCGTCGAGGAAGCCAACCGGATCCCGGACTGGTTCGACAGAGGGCGTGCGCGAGTCGCTTCCCAGGCCTTTCTCCGCAACTCGGACATCGTCCTCGCGGCGCTCGTGGGCGGCAGTATCGTGGAGGGGTTTTCGACGTTGATCAGCAAGTCGTTTCGGATCCGGGGGCGGCTCGTCGTTGCGGCCATACGCCGTCTCAAGCACAACGGCATGCAGCTGGTCGAGCAGTATCTCCCGGGCGGGATGGAGCCCGGAGGGGACGGATGGAGGCTGACGCTCCGGGCCCGGCTGGTGCATGCCCAGTCGAGGCATCTTCTCGACGGCTCCGACGAGTGGGACCAGGAGCGGTACGGCACGCCCCTCAGCGCGGCACACATACTGTTGGCCGGGTCCGCCTTCTCGGGCCGCCTGATGGGTCACGTCGCCGCACTGGGGGGCGACTTCACGCGCGACGAGCGCGAAGCCTTCGTCCACGTCTGGCGCTACGCCGGGATTCTGTTCGGCATCCCCGAGGAGATTCTCTTCCACGACGAGGCCTCGGCGGTCCGAACCTTCGAGATCGGCAGGATGTGCGAGCCTCCCACCGACCACGACGGGATCATCATGGCCAACAGCGTGGTGAACAGCGCGCCCATCATCGTCGGCGTCAAGGCACCCGCGGAGCGCCGCAAGATGGCCCGCACGGTGACGCAGGTCTCCCGGGAGCTGATCGGCGACGAGCTGGCGGATTCGCTCAGGTTCCCGCGGCGGAGGCGGAGGGTGGTACCGTGGCTGCGGTTCAGGCACCGCGCCCGGCGCATCGTCGGCAGGATGCTTCCCGGCCTGACGGCAAGGCAGAACCAGGATCGATTCGAGGCCTTGATGGAGTTTGCCAGCTTCGACGAGTTCGAGCACTCCTACAAGTTGCCGACGGCGCTGCATGATGAGCGGTCGTCGGATTGGTAGGGGGGATGGAGTGGGGTCGGCGCTACCCGAAGGAGGGCCAGTGAACGAGAACGACGGATCGAAGGCCCGGGGGGTTGACCCCGACACCGTTCCCGACCTCTCGAGGGACGGATGGCCGGAGAAGGGGCGTCATGGAAATCGGTGCCCCTGCCGTACCCGTCCAGACACCGACATCTCCATGGCATCAGGCGAGGCCCCGCCCAAGAAGGAGCTCAGCCCTCCTGTGCCCCGCGGGCCACCGTCCGCAACGTCCTGAGCACCCCGTCAAACGACTCGCGGGCCTCGGGGTCGAGGCGCTCGCGCTGCCGGCGCACGAGTGCCACTCCCCACCGCCCGATCTTGTAGCCCGGATAGCAGAGCCCGGCACCGATGGCGACGAGCGTGATGCCGAACCAAAGCTTGAGTGACTTCATCCTTGTCTACCCGTTCGTTGAAGTTGGTCACCTCCAATCGGGGCGGCCGGATTCGAACCGGCGACCTCCTGCTCCCAAATCGATCAAAACGGGACGCGAATCCCGGCAAGGAATCTCATAAGTCTAACTGGGACTGCACGATCTGCGCTTCTTGCCGTTGGGGTATGTCTTGGTCTGCCGGACCGAAAAAGCCGGAAAACCGGGTCAAATGGAGGGCATTTGGCGGGGAGCGGGATCGCGACATGGCATCCGTCGTTTGGCTTGGCAATTGCCGCCTCAGCGTGTGTCTGCACCGACGATCCACACCACCGTTTGGACGGGTTGGAAAATCCTCAGCGACCGGGGACGGTCCTTGACAGCCCAATTCCTGTAGTAACATTAATCATGCGGATCGAGTTCGACGAGGCGAAGCACGCGGCGACGCTCAGGGCCCGAGGGCTGGACTTGGCCCGCGCGGATGAGGTGTTCGCCGACGCCACGCTAACCGTCGAGGACGACCGGCAGGACTACGGCGAGGTTCGCTACATCACCATCGGCTTTCTGGACGAAGCGATGGTGGCCCTCGTCTGGACACGCCGCGACGACGCACACAGGATCATCAGCATGAGGAGGGCCAATGAAAGAGAACGACGGCTCTACGGCCCGAGGTTTTGACCCCGACACCGCACCCGATCTCTCGAAGGACGGCTGGCCCGAGAAGTTCGCCAAGGCGCCTGTACGCCGGGGCCGTCCCCCAAAGGCGCGGCCGAAGGTATCGACCACGATCCGGTTGTCCCAAGGGGTCATCGACCATTTTCGCGCCGGGGGCCGGGGCTGGCAAACGCGGATCGACCACGCCCTGCGGGACTGGATCAAGCAGCACGACGGTGCCTGACGGTGCCTGACGTTTGGGAGGGTCGATACGGGCAACCTATGCTGCCCAAAGCCGCGCTTCGCGTGGGTACCGGAGGGCAGGCTGACCTGACCGACTAGCCTCGCTTTGTCCCACCCCGTCGTCGCCCGAGCCGCGTTGTGGCGCGCGAGGCCCGCGCCTCGAACCACAGTCGTGAAGCTGGCATTCGAGTTCTTGGCGTTAGCGGCGACGCAATCCCGGCCTCCAGGCTTCTGCGATGCACACGGAGGGACATCGGCGACCTTCGCCCCCCTGCCAGTCGAAACCAATCGTGGTTGGGATCCGGATGCCTTCCTCGGTAGAAGCGTGACACCCGGCAAAACGATCGAACACGTCACCGTCGTCGGCAATACGGCAGCGAGTATTCTGTTCGAGTCGAGATCGGTTCGGTGAGGTTCCGACACGCTCAGGTCGGATTACGCCTGTGGGCTCCAATCGACGGCGCTACCGCCTTGAGGGTGTGGACGAGCGTGTCGATGTCGCGCTCGCTCGTTCGCCCGTTGGTTATGCAGGCTCGCAGCACTGCTTTGCCCTCCAAGACTGCGGTTGACACCCAGAACCGGCCGTCCCTGCGAACGGCATCGACGTAGCTCGGAACGGCCTCATGGCCCTCGGGCGGCACGAGACATGCGACCGCCATGGGGGAGTCGTTCGCGAGCGACCAACCGTCGCGCTGCAACCGCCGCGCGAGTCTGTCCGCCAGTCGAATGGCGCGCTCGACGTGGCCGGCGTATCCCGTCCAACCCGCTGCCGCGAGTGCAAGGAACAGTCGCAGGCCGACGAACCGGCGCGACCACTGGCTCGAGTTGACGAAGAAGTCCTTGGCCGTGTCGCTCGTGGGCATGTAGCTGGCGTTCACCCGGAAGACCTGAGCGGCCACATCCGGTCTGGAGGTCAGGAACATGCCGGCGCCCATGGTCGTTGCAAACCACTTGTGGGCGTCGATCGTGATCGAGTCCGCCCGCTCGATGCCCTTGAGAGCACCGCCGGTATCGCTGGCAATCAGCGCACCACCCCATGCCGCGTCGACGTGGAACCACATGCCGTGCTCCCTGGCCAGTTCGCCGCAACGGGTCAACGGATCGACCATGCCCGCGTTGGTGGTACCCGCCGTCGCCGCGATCATGACAGGCATGCGGCCGCTGGAGATGTCAGTTGCAATCGCTTCGGCCAAGGCATCGGGGTCCATGCGTCCTCGCCCGTCGGTCTGGATCAGCCGGACCGCGTTGCGCCCGATGCCCCCGGCGTGAGCGATCTTCAGCCAAGCCAAATGGCTCTCCTCCGACACATAGACGCGCGGCGCACGGGCGAATGCACACACGCCGTCATCACCATACGCCGGACATGCGGCCTGAAGAGCGCAGAGCACTGCCGTGAGGTTCGCCTCCGATCCACCGCTGGTGAAGTGCCCGCCCGACCCATCCGGCATGCCGACCCTGCGCGCCACTTCCCGGATCACGTGCAGCTCGATCTCCACCGCCGCTGGCGCATGCGAGTGCACGCAGACCTGGGGGTTGAACGAGGAGGCGATCCGGTCGGCGCACTCGGAAGCGAACGTCGGCGCAGGGTTGAACAAGCCAAAATAGCCCGGATGCGTCACCTGTACCGTGCCCGTCTCCAGACCGTCGATCACCCATTCCGTCAAGCCCGCCAGCTCTCTGGGCCGGTCGAATCTCATGTTTCGCAGCTCCCGCAGCCATTCGCCGGACGGACCAGCGGGTACTACGTCGCGCGACGGCATGAGACGCCGCGACGCCCCGAGGCGTTCAGTGAGCGCGTGGTCCGCCGCCGTCAGGGAATCATGGTCGGGAAACAGCGAATAGTGCGGATCGGTCATGGGACGGCTTGGCCGCTGGCAGATTGCCGACTCGCCTCCCACGCCAGCATACAGCGTTTCCGCGTGGCGCCCCCGGCGTAGTTGCCCGTGATCCCGCCCGCGCGGATCACGCGATGGCACGGAATGAGGAAGGCGATCGGGTTGCTGCCAACCGCGCTCCCCGTCGCCCGAGCCGCCTTCGCGCTGCAGACCTCTTCTGCCAGGCGACCGTAAGTGACGACGCGCCCCGGAGGCACCCGCAACAAGGCGCGCCAGACGGCCAGTTGGAAGTTGGTCCCGCGCACATGGACGGTCAGCGGGGGACTCTCGGCTCCGAAGGGCGCCGAGAAGATGGACCGCGCCAGTGCTGTTGCCGTCGATTCGTCGCCTTCCAGCGATGCCCGCCCCCAGGCCCGGCAAAGAGCCTCCTTCTCGGCGGAAACATCCCCGTCGGCCACAAACCCGACCCGGCAGACACCGCGCTCGGTCCAAGCGACGAAGACAGGCCCAAACGGTGATTCCCCGGTGCCGAAGCGGATCGTCAGCCCCGCACCCCTGCTCCGATACTCGCCCGGCGTGACGGCCTCCACGGTTACGAAGTGATCGTGCAGCCTGCCCGGGCCAGAGAGCCCGCTACCATGGGCCGTCGCGAGCACGGACTCTGAGCTGTCGAGTAGCTTCTTCGCGTGCTGAACGGTAAGGAATTCGAGAAAGCGCTTTGGCGTGACGCCGGCCCAGCGCGAGAACAGCCGATGCAGATGGCTTTGGCTCAGACCGATATGCGCCGCCAATTCCGCGAGTTCCGGCTGGCGCTTGCGATGCCTGGCCAGATAGCGAATGGCCGCCTCGATTCGGTCGTAGTCGGTCGTGTTCATACGGAACTCCGGAGAATGATCGTGGATGGGGACTCCGTAACGTGAACACTCCTGATGCTGAAATCGACCCGATCCTTACTATGCGATGTCGACGCGAGAGGCACTCGAAGGATCCGTTCGCGTGCATGAGCCGCTCGCTTGCGCGCGACTGGTGGAAGCGGGCTGAGAGGTTCGCTGGGCTGGAGCCCAAGCGCGGCCGCGGCTGGCACTCGCTCAGGCGGACATTCGCCAGCGACCTCATGGACCTGCCGCTCAAGGTGCTCTGCGATCTGGGCGGCTGGAAGACGGCCGAGACGGTCCTCCAGTGCTACCAGAGACCCGACGAGGACCGGCTGCGGAAAGCCATCGAGGAGTACCGAGGGGTTGATTGCGCGTCCAACTGGCGAGCATAATTGGCGAGCATCGAACCCCCCAAATCCCGTAACTCCAATCGGGGCGGCCGGATTCGAACCGGCGACCTCCTGCTCCCAAAGCAGGCGCGCTACCGGGCTGCGCCACGCCCCGAGATCCCGGTCGCCCGAAGCAGAATCGCACGGGCACCCCACCGAGAATCTCACCACCTCGCCCAGGTGGTATCTTTCATCAGAAGATCGCCCTTTCGACCCTAACGCGGTAGGCTGAGGTAAGGAGGACCCTTGGACCAGAAGCGACCCACAGCCACCACGTCTCCCAGGCCTTCGCGCACCCTTCCACCGCGCCCCACCCTGCCGTGGACCCTTTCGGCCCTCCTCCTCCTGACCACCACCTCCCCACTCGCAGCCCGGCAGGAACCGGACACCCTCCAACCCCGGTCTGTTATACACCTCTCCGAGCCCCCGGGAAGTATGGGGGTGGGGGTTTGCGACCACCACCTCCCCACTCGCAGCCCGGCAGGAACCGGACACCCTCCAACCCACACCCCCACCCCCCGGCTCGTCCCTCTCCGTCTACCTCCTCACCGTCGAACCGGGCGACGCCATCTGGGAACTCTTCGGCCACAACGCCCTCCTGGTGCGCGACGCCGACACCGGATACGAAGAGGCCTTCAACTACGGCATCTTCGACCTGAGCGCGGCCGGATTCTACACGCAATTCATGAAGGGGCTGATGATGTACCGGGTCGAGGCCCAATCGCCCCCGGGTCTGCTCGCCTTATACCGCGACCGGAACCGCAGGGTCTGGGCACAGGAACTCGACCTGGAACCGGCCCGCAAGGCCCGCCTCCTCCAGATTCTCCAGACCGATGTCCTGCCCGAAAACCACATCTACCGGTACGACTACTACCGCAACAACTGCTCCACCAAGCTCCGCGACGCCCTCGACACCGTACTGGACGGGCAGTTGCGGGCGGCCACCGCCGGGGCTCCGACCAACTCGACCTGGCGGCAGGACACCCGGCGTCTGACCTCGACCGACGCGGTCGGCTATCTCGCGATCAACCTGGCCCTCGGTCCCAAGGGAGACGAGCCGACCGACCGCTGGGATGAGATGTGGATTCCGATGAAGCTGCGCGACACGGCCGGGGCCCTCCTCGTGACCCGCGCCGACGGGACGCGTACCCCACTGGTCCGCTCGGAGGAACTCTGGGTCGATTCGACCCGGGAATACGAACCTGTCACGGCGCCCTCCTTCGACCTGCTCTTCCTCCTGTCGGGGCTCGTCGCCGGGCTGATCCTCTCGTTCCTCGGGTACCGTTCCGCTGCCGGTTCGAGGCTGGGGCGACTGGGGCTGGGTCTGCTGGCCTCGATATGGGGACTGTTCTGCTTCGTGGCCGGTGCGGCGTTCATCGGCGTTCACTGGACGGACCACGTCTTCATCTACTGGAACCAGAACGTTCTGCTCTTCAGTCCACTCGGACTCGGTGTCGCGGCGGGCGTCGTGCGGATGCTCAGGAATGGTCGCACGAGCATCTGGGGACGGCGATTCGTCCTGGGGGCGCTGGCGCTGGCTGTCGTGGCGCTGGTCATCAACCTGATTCCGGCGACATCCACGGGGAACCGGCAATTCATCGCATTTGCGCTGCCGGTCCACCTTTCACTCTGCTGGGTGATGCTGGGCATTCACCGGATGGACCACGCCCTGGTCTACGGTGACTCGGTCTCGGCGCGCGGCAGGTAGCCGGTCTACGGCGTAGCGGATCCGGACGCCGCCCGCTTGCCGGGGCGTCCCTTCCGGCGACGGCTACGACCGGCCCGCCAGAAACTCCGCAAAAGCCCGAAACGCGCGCCCACGGTGACTGCGGGCGTTTTTTTCCACCTCGGAGATCTCGGCGAAGGTGCGCTGCAACTCGTCATCCTGGAAGATGGGATCGTAGCCGAAGCCGCCGGTTCCACGTCCCTCGCGGAGGATTCGCCCCGGTGCCTCGCCCCGGAAGTGCGCGGTCTCGCCGCTGACCGGGTCGATGAAGCTGGCCACGCACACGTACCTCGCCCCGCGCTCCCGCGCCGGCACATGGTCGAGACGCTCGAGCAGGTACCTGTTGTTCGCCTCGTCTCTCGAGAGATCCGGATAGCGGCCGGGGGGCGCGAACCGCTTGGTCCGAACACCGGGTCGCCCGCCGAGCGCATCCACTTCGATGCCGGAGTCGTCGGCGACGGTGGGAAGGCCGGAGAGTCGTGCGAAATAGCGTGCCTTGGAGGCGGCATTCTCCTCGAAGGTGTCGAACGGCTCCAGCGATTCCTCCACGGGGGAGTACGGAATCGCGACATCATCGAGGGTGGCGAGCCTGAAATCCCCCCTTCGGCCATCCCCCAGTATCCGGGCGACTTCCCGGGCCTTGTGGGCGCTCCGGGTGGCCAGCAGAAGCTTCACCGCCCCTCGCGGATTCGGCGCACAAGCGCACTCGTGGAGAACCCCGGAACGAGCGGCATGATCACCACCCGTCCCCCGCCACCCCGCACCACCTCCGCACCGGCCAACTCTTCCTGCAAGTAGTCACCGCCCTTCACCAGCACGTCCGGCCGCACCTCGGCGATCAATCGCTCGGGCGTCTCCTCGTCGAAGAGCGTCACCCAGTCGACGCACCCCAGCGCGGCCACCATCCCCGCGCGCGCATCCTGGTCCACGAACGGTCGCCCCTCGCCCTTCCCCAGCCCCCGCACCGATCGATCGGTGTTCACCGCCACCAACAGCGCATCACCCAGCCCCCGCGCCCGCTCCAGACAGTCGACATGACCCGGATGCAGCAGGTCGAAGCACCCATTCGTGAAGACCAGGCGGAACGATCGCCCCGGGCCCAGCCGCTCCACCACCTCGGCCCGGTCGATGATCTTCTCCCGTGCGGCACGCGCCTTCACGAGCGCCCTGCCCCTTCGAGATCAGCCGGCGCCCCGGCCGCCGGAACCGTCATTCCCCCGTCTCCCGCTTGTGAATCTCGTCACAATGTAAACTGGACATGACAAATTGTAATGCTGGCATTACATCCCGGACAACCCTGAGCGATCCCACGCCGCTGAATCCCCGCTCCATCGTCTCACCGGAATCCTCGCCCTATGTGCGGGTCAAGTTGTCCCGCTTCACCTGATTTGGCTCGCTTGCGGGTCCTTCGTCCAACGCGTCAGAACCGGTATGCCACGCTCACGATCGGGCGGATCTCCGCTCCGTCCTCCAGGTAATACGCGAGGCCGGCCTCGCCGACGATCGCCCCCTGGAAGTACCGCAGCGCAGCAGTCGCGATGTTGGTTCCGTCCTCGAAACCGACCCGCCTGTACTCTCCCGCGAGCCCCAGCCGCGGCATCACAAGGATGTCGCCGCCCAGCGAGGCCACGCCGGCCTGGTCGGTGAGGGTTGCGCCAAGGATGGTGCCCGAGACGCCGAGCATGCCCCCGGCGGCGTGCACCCGAAGGCCGTTGGGCGCCTCAATCGAGACGGCGACCGAGCCGCCGTAGTAGGTCAGGGTCTCGTTGGCGAGAAACATGCCGGCGAATCCCGCGACCGCAACCGAAACCCGTTCGTCGACGTAAGCGCGGTACTTGGGCGCGAAGTAGGGAAAGGGGTCGGAGCCGCCGGCCCCCACGTTGTAGTAGACAAACCCGGTACCCGCCGTGACGGTCAGATCATCCGTCACGCCGTAGGACACCTGGGCTATGCCGGGCACCACATCGCCGATTGCTCCGACCTGCGCCAGGGGGCTGGCCCCCATGTATCCCGCGCTCGCCTGACTCCGGTCCCGTCGAAGGGTGTATCCCGTCGGCTCGATGAATCCCGTCAGGAGCCGTGGGGGCAGTGGGTCGAGTTCGCGGGCCCGGGCGGCATCGGGCATGGGCGGACCGGCCTCTTCGGCGGCCGATGGGCCGGTCGGTTCCCGCGGGAGTTGGGGAGCATCGGGCTGCTCAATGCCGGGCCGGGCCAGGTCGCGCGCCGCCTGGACCGAACCCGAGGCCACCCGAATGCTCTGCGCTACGAACAGGCCGGCCGGATCGCGTGCCGCCACGACCACCATGGCCGTTCCCGCACCTGTTTGCGTGATGGTTACGATGTCGCCGGAAACCGCGACAGTGGCTACGGCCTCGTTGGACGTCGTCGCCGAAAAGCTCACGGCCTCCCCTTCCGGGTCGCTGAAGTAGGAGGACACGCTGATCGATATCCACTGACCCGGAGCCAGGGACTGGCCCGGTATCGTCCCGACGGGCTCCGGTGCCCGGTTGGGCGCTTCGATCGTGACTTCGGTCCGCTGGGTGGCTGAAAGACCGCCCGGGTCGCTGGCGAATACGGCTACGACGGCGGTCCCGGGAGCCACGCCCGCGATCGTCAGGATGTTGGCCGATACGGAAACCGTGGCGACCGCGGCGTCCGAGACGGTGGCCGCGTACGCCAGAGCGTCCCCGTCGGCGTCCGTGAAGTACGGCGTCAGGTCGAAGCTCTCCGACTGGCCGGCTGCGATTGCCCGGGCGGGAATGGTGCCGACCGGCTCGGGCGCGCGCTCCTGGGCTGCCGCCGGCGCCCACGGCCAGGCGGCCGATAGTACGACGACGGCCGCAGTGCGAATCCCTCCTGCGAAACGGGCGCTACGGAGTGCGGGTGCTTCCTTCATGGTGTCTTCCTCCCGATTGACCCCCGGCGTCGTGCCTGGCCGCGACCTGTTGGTCGTTGGGGATTTGTCCGATGTACCCCCGTGATGCTCACGTCACGGAGCGTGAAGCTCGCGTGACGCTATCGGGCTCGCAAGGACAGAATGATCGCACAAACGTCGCAGACGGTGTTTTGGGGGATCGTATTCGGTCAGAAGAACTGCAGAAACAGGAACGCCGCCAGCAGAATCGAAACCCAGAGCACCATGCTCCCCGCCGGCCACGTGCGCGCCAGAATCCCCTTGGGCCCATGCGCCCGGAACGCCCCCCGCAGCGTCCGGTCCACCGTCTTCAGCACGGTCCCCCGGAACGCCCTGTCCACACCCGACACCACCGCACCCGTCCACCGGGTCACCTTCACCGCCGCCCGCCGGTACACCCAGTCAGCGTCCAGGTTCACCGAGGGGATCTCGGCCGGGTAGATCTTCCACAGGTGGAAGGCCGCGACCGCGCCGATGGCGAAGCACAGAAGCTGGATCTGCGTGAGTATATGAGTATATGTGTAGGGTTCGTACTCCGCCGCCTCCCCCCCATGCGGAAGAATCCCGTAGAGCAGGTCCGGCCAGATCCCGATCGCCAGGCACGCGGCCGCGGCAATCCCCATCGCGACCAGCATGTTGCCGGGAGGCTCGCGGGTGCGGATGCCCGAGTCGTGCGCGAAGAAGGCGAAGTAGGGGATCTTGATTCCCGCGTGCTCGACCACCCCGGCGGACGCGAAGAGCATGACCGGCCAGATCCAGTAGTGGTGCTCGTAGAGGAGCGCGGACATGATCATGCTCTTGGACACGAAGGCGTTGAAGAGGGGGACCGCGGAGATCGACAGCGCGCCGACGATGCAGAGGATCGCGGTCTTCGGCATCGTCTTGTATAGGCCGCCCAGCTCCGACGCCTTCGTCTTGCCCGTCATGTGCATGACCGCGCCCATGGCCATGAAGAGCAGCCCCTTGAAGAGCACGTCGTTGAAGGCGTGGCTGACGGCCCCGTTGATCGCCAGGTGCGTCCCCACCCCGATCCCGCACACCATGAAGCCGATCTGGTTGATCATCGAGTAGCCGAGGGTGCGGCGCAGGTCGTTCTCGATGACCGCGTAGAAGATCGGGAAGCAGGCCATGACCGCGCCGACGTAGATGAGGATATCCGTCCCTGCGAAGCCGCGGGCCAGCGCGTAGACGGCCACCTTGGTCGTGAAGGCGCAGAGGAAGACGGTGCCGGTCGGGGTCGCCTCGGGGTAGGCGTCGATCAGCCAGCTGTGCAGGAGCGGGAAGGCGGCCTTGACCCCGAAGGCCAGGAAGATCAGCCACGCGGCCAGTCCCTCGAGCTCCATCAGCCCGAATTCCAGGCTGCCGGTCTGGTGCGCGTGCACCATGGCGCCGGCCAGCAGCGTCACCCCGGAGACGACGTGGACCAGGAGGTAACGCAGGCCGGAACGGACGGCGCGCGGCGAACGGCGGGCCCAGATCAGGAAGACGGAGCTGACCGCCAGCAGTTCCCAGAAGACGAAGAGGGTGATGAAGTCGCCCGCGAAGACCGCGCCCAGCGCGCTCCCCGCGTAGACGACCGCCGAGGTGTGCTGCAGGGTGGGACGGTCCCCGTCCTTGAGGTGCAGCGAGTACACGATCGAGATGAAGGCGCCGAGGTGGAAGAGGTAGCCGAAGAGGAGGCTGAGGCGGTCGGCGCGGACGGGCGTCAGGGTGTAACCCAGGAACTCGAACTGGAGCTGGTAGCCCTCCTGGATCCCCATCACGTTGAGCGCGCCCACGATCGGGATCATCAGGAGCCACGCCGCGCGGACGACGGGCATGCCGCGCAGGAAGGGCACCACCAGCGCGCCGGCCAGGAAGATCAGGAACGGAGGGACGCTACTCATCTTCGTAGTAGTCCTCCCGACGCATGACCAACCGCCTCAGCACCTTCGAGATCAGGATCAGTAGCGAGATCCCCACGAACCCGAAGACCGGGTACATGATCGGCCACTCTTCGAGGGGATGATGAACCTCGCGGTCCACGAAGAGGTCCCACCCCAGCACGATCGCGCACAGGGCGAAGAAGATCACCAGAATCCGGCCCGCCCAGGGCGGCGGCACGCTGTTGGGCTTGTGCTCGCTCATGGTCCCGCCACCATGCTCATGAGCCGGTAGAACGGCTCGGGGTAGACGAAGAGGATGACGCAGGCGACCGAGGTGGTCACGATCGCGGCCATCGACCACCTGAGGATGGCGGGGGCATGGCCGTGGTCATCGTGGGCGTCGGCGCTCCCGTGGTCCGCGTGGCCTCCGTGGCCTCCCGCCTGCCCATCCGCCTTCCCGAAGAACCCCTTCAGCGGAATCTCCATCAGGTACGCAAGCGACAGCAGCGAGCTCACCATCAGCACCGCTACCAGCCCCACCTGCCCCGCCTCCAGCGATCCCACGCCCAGGAACCACTTGCTCCACGACCCACCCGTCGGCGGCAGCCCCACGATCGACAGCGTCCCGATGAAGAACGCCGCGAAGGTCACCGGCATCCTGCGCCCCAGTCCGCCCAGCTGGCTCACTTCGCTCTTGTGGGCGGCCACCATGATCGCTCCGGCGCAGAAGAAGAGGGTGATCTTGCCGAAGGCGTGCATGGCGATGTGCATGCCGCTCCCGATCACCCCCCAGCTGTTGGCCAGCATGGCCCCGAGCACGACGTAGGACAGCTGACTTACCGTCGAGTATGCGAGACGCGCCTTCAGGTTGTCCTTCGTGAAGGCCACCAGCGAACCCAGGATGATCGTCGCGGCCGCCACCCACATGAGCCATACCGACGCCCCCTCCGCGCCCAGGAAGTCGATCCCGAAGACGTAGACGGTCACCTTCAGCACCGCGAAGACTCCCGCCTTGACGACCGCCACCGCGTGAAGCAGGGCGCTCACCGGAGTGGGCGCTACCATGGCGGCCGGAAGCCAGCGGTGGAAGGGCATGACCGCCGCCTTGCCGATCCCGAAGACGTACAACCCCAGCAGTATCGGGACGACCGCCCCCGCCGCCTCCCCGTTCAGGATCCCGCCGTCCTGGAAGTCCAGCGTGCCCGTGATCGCATACGTCCACACAATCGCCAGCAGCTGCAACGCGATCGAGGTGGTGAAGAGGATGCCCAGGTACACGCGTCCCGCCCGCTTCGCCTTCTCGGTGCCCGCGTGGGTGACCAGCGGGAAGGTGGTCAGCGAGAGGACCTCGTAGAAGACGAAGAGGGTGAAGAGGTTGCCCGCGAAGGCGACCCCCATCACGGAGGCGATCGCGAAGGCGAAGAAGAGGTAGAAGCGCGTCTGGTTCTTCTCGTGGTGGCCGCGCATGTACCCAATCGAGTACATGGTGGTGACGATCCACAGGAACGACGCGATCAGGGCGAAGAGGACGCCGAGGGGCTCGGCCTCGAGAGCAAGCGGGAGCCCGGGGATCGGCTCGGCGAGCACCAGCGACGGACGGCCGCCCTCGCTCACCGCCGCGTAGACCCGCAGAACGATCGCGAAGAGCGCCCCCGCGGTGACCAGGCTGGCCGCTTCGCGCGCGTTGGGGTTGCGGCGCAGGAGAAGGATCAGGCCGGCGCCGACAACCGGAACGGCCAGCGACAGTCCCAGCATCGTCTCGACGGTCACGGCACACCCCCGATCATGGCCCGACCCCCGTCATCAGCACCTCGGCCGCCCGCTCCGCGACCTGGGCCGTGCGCACGGCGTTGATCCCGAAGTAGAGATTCGCCCCAACCAGCGCCCAGGTCGGCACGAGCAGACGCCACGGCGCCTCCACCCCCACCCCCTCATCCCCCTCATACGGCCGGAAGTACGCCGCCTCCACCACGCGCCACACGTACACGAGCGCCAGCACCGAAGCCAGCAGCACGATCACCGCCACCGGCCACCACCCCCGCTCCAGCGCCCCCAGGATCAGGAACCACTTGCTCACGAACCCCACCGTGAGCGGCACGCCCACCAGACTCAGTCCCCCCAGCACGAAGGCCGCCATCGTCCACGGCATCCGCTTACCCAGTCCGGCCATCGCGTCGATGTGCACCGATCCGATCCGGTAGACCACGCAACCCATCGCCATGAAGAGAGCGCCCTTCATGAGCGCGTGATTGAAGAGGTGCAACAGCGTGGCCGTCAGCCCGGTCACCGATGCGAAGGACAGCCCCAGGACCATGTAGCCGATCTGCGCCACCGACGAGTACGCCAGCAGGCGTTTCACGTCGACCTGGAAGATCGCCACCAGCGACATGCTCACGATCGCCACCAGCGCGAGCGGCAGCAGCACCCGGTCGAGCGCCATCACGCCGAAGGAGAAGGGCGCGCCGAAGATCGTCAGGAAGAACCGGAGCAGCATGTAGACCGCGACCTTGGTGGCCGTCGACGCCATGAAGGCGGTCACCGCCGAAGGGGCGAAGGCGTACGCGTTCGGGAGCCAGAGGTGGAGCGGGAAGAGCGCCAGCTTGAGGCAGAACCCCACGCCGAGGAAGCCGTACGCGACCTTCACGGTGCGCGAGTCCCACACCTCCGGCAGCAGCACGGCCAGGTCCGCCATGTTGAGCGAGCCGGTCATCACGTAGAGGAGCCCGATCCCGATCACGATGAAGGTGGCCCCCACCGATCCCATGACCAGGTAGCGGAAGGCCGCCGTCAGCGCGCGGCGTCGCGTCCCCATGGCGATGAGCGCGTACGCCGAGAGCGACGAGATCTCGAGGAAGACGAAGACGTTGAACACGTCGCCGGTGACGGTGATGCCCAGCAGCCCGCAGAGGCAGAGAAGGTAGGCCGCGTAGAAGAGGGGGATGCGCCGCCGCTCGACCTCGTCCTCGACGCTCGTGATCATGTACGGCGCCACGGCGGAGGCGATGGTGGACACGATGACCAGCACCCACGCGTTGACGATGTCGACCCGGTACTCGATCCCGATCGGCGGCACCCAGTCCCCCAGGGCGTACGAGATCACGCCGGCGGACATCACGTCACCCAGCAGGGACAGGGCGATCGCCAGCGTCGCCCAGCTGGCCAGTACCGCAATCACCGCCGCCGCACGCGCGTTGCGGATCAGGGCGCAGACGGGGGCCGCCAGCAGCGGCACCACCACCTGGAGGACCGGGAGGTGGGTGGACATCAGCGGTGGCCCTCGGCCCTCACTCCGCCGCCTCCCTCTCCGCCTCGATGCGGCTGATCTCGTCTTCCTCCAACGTTCCGTAAGCCTCCTTGATGCGCACGGCCAGGGCGAGCCCCACCGAGGTCGTGGCGATGCCCACCACGATCGCGGTCAGGATCAGCACGTGCGGCAGGGGGTTGGAGTACATGACTTCGGCGGCTGCCTCGCCCCCACCCTTCGGGTCCACCAGGATCGGCGGTGTCCCCCCGGTGATCTTCCCCATGCTAATGTACAACATGAAGACAGCGGTCTGAAATACGTTTAGACCAACGACTTTCTTAATCAGATTCCCGCGGGAGATGAGGATGTAAAACCCGACCATCATCAGGAAGATGACGACCCAGTAGTTGTAGTGGGAGACGAAGAGATCGAGCCTCACGGTTCCCTCCTCCCATCGCGAGGGACGGCGCGGGCGCGGCCGGGCGCGACGGCGAAGCGCTCCGGCATCACGAGTCGCTCCTTCCACGTCCGGCGAAGTGGTAGAAGACCGTCACCATGACCCCGAATACCGTCACCAGAACCCCCAGCTCCACCAACAGGATGCCGTAGTGCTGGCCGTGCTCGGGGTGCGTGGGATCGGGGGCGAGCGCGTTGTAGCCCAGGTAGTTGTGACCCAGGAGCATCGTCACCACGCCCACACCCGCGAAGATCAGCACGCCCAGCGCGGCGCACATCCGGGTGAACCAGAGCGGCAGCACCTTCTGCACCGCTTCGAGCCCGTAGACCAGCGCGAGCAGGGCGAAGGCGGCGGCCAGGATCACGCCCGCCTGGAACCCTCCCCCGGGGCTGTAGTCGCCGTGGAAGTGCACGTACAGGGCGAACATGATGATGAAGGGGGCGAGGAACTTCGCGCCCACGCGGATGATGATCTCCTCTCTCATCCGTCCTCACCCTCCCCGGCGGTGCCGCCGCCTCCACCTCCTCGCGACCTTGGCCGCCTCGCGCCCGAGAGCAACAGCATCACCCCCACCGCCGCCGCGAAGACCACCGTCGTCTCGCCCATCGTGTCGTAGCCGCGGTAGGAGGCCAGCACCGAGGTCACCACGTTGGGGATGCCGATCTCGTCGTAGCTCTCCTCGATGTAGTGGTCCGCCACGTGGTGATGCACGGGGTTCTCGGGGTGGCCGAATCCGGGCATGTCCATCGTCCCGTAGACGAGTGCCCCGCCGGTCACCACGACCACGAGGAGCGGGAGGAGCGGGGTGTGGCCGGGACGGTTCTCGTGGTGCCCGGCCAGCGCAAGGGCGCCCAGGAAGAGCACGGTCGAGATCCCCGCGCCCACCGCCGCCTCGGTGAAGGCCACGTCCACCGCGTCCATGACGGTGAAGAGACCGGCCGAGAGCAGCGAGTAGATCCCGGCCAGCATGACCACCGCAAAGAGGTTCCGGACCTTCAGCAGGGCGAACCCGGCCGCGCCCAGCAGGGTGAACAGGACGATGTCGACCACGATGTTCACGGCGCGCCACCTCCCTCCCCTTCACCGTCCGTGCCCGCCCCCAGCGTATACGGCTCCGTCCCGCCGGAGAGCGCCGCCTTCGCCAGCGCGTGCGTCGCGATCGGGCTCGTGAACCACAGGAACGCGAGAATGAGCACGAGCCGCACCGTGACGAGGTTGGCGCCGCTGTACAGGCACAGCCCCGCGAGGATCAGCCCCGCACCCATGGTGTCGGCCATCCCCGCCGCATGCATGCGCGTGAACACGTCCGGAAGCCTCACCATCCCCAGCGCGCCCGTCACCAGGAAGAAGGCGCCCGAGAGGAGCAATGCCCAGGTCAGCACGGAGAGCACCTGGTCCATCACGGCTCCATCTCCATCGCCTTGCGGCGCCGCGATCCACCACTCGTCCCCAGGTCCCCGTACTCGATGTACTTGAGCACCGCGATCGTGCCGATGAAGTTGATCAGCGCGTAGGCGAGCGCGAGGTCGAGGAAGTCGGGACGGCCGTTCAGGAACCCGAGCACCGCGATCAGCACGACGGTCTTGGTGCCGATGTTGTTCAGCGCAAGCACCCGGTCGTACGCGGTGGGCCCCAGGAGCGCCCGGCACATGGCCAGGCACATGGCGACGAGCAGCGCGGCGGCGGTGACGGCGAACACGGCCTAGCCGCCCTCTCCCTCCAGCACCGCCACGCGCCGGTTCATGTCGTTCTCCTCCGAACCGTCGATCTCCTCCTGCACGATGGCGTGGACCTCGAAGTCGTCCCCGACGATCCCGGTCGTGACCGTGCCCGGGGTGAGCGTGATCGAGTTGGCGTAGATGAAGCGGCCCAGGTCGGTCTTCTGCGAGGCCTCGAAATGCACGATCGAGGGGTCGACACGCACCCTCGGGGCCAGAATGATCCGCGCCACCCGCACGTTCGACTTGAAGATCTCCCAGACCAGCCAGGGGACGTAGCGAATCCCCCTCCACACCAGGTGCACAGGAACCGATTCGCGGTCCACGATGCCCATGCGGGCGCCCACGACGACCGCGATCGTGCAGGTCGCCAGCCCAAATCCGATGAAGAGCGGCTCAAAGTGGTTCGAAAGAGGGAGCCAGAGGGCGAACAGAATCCCCCACAGCCAGAGGACGCGGTTCAAGTGATGGATTCTCCCTCGTTCGGTGCCGTGGTCGGAAATCTGCCGCGGGCGAATCTACCAGTTGGACTGGGCCCCGTCCACTATCTCCTGCACCAGAAGCTTGATCGCCTCGGTGCGTCCCACGTCCTCGGTCTCGCTGGCGTCGAGGTACTGTCCCACGACCCGGAGCCGGGAGTCGTCCCACAGGATCGTGTACTCCTCGCGGTCCAGGATCTCCACCTGGACCTGCAACACCACCTCGCGCTGCAGGACCTCGACGCTCTCCTCCTGCTGCCCGCGGCGGTACAGGGGCGCCGTGAGCTGGTAGTTCAGAATCGTGCCGCTCAGCACCGCGTCGGCCGTCTCCTCGCCCGCGGGGTTCAGTCCGAGCGCTCGCGGAAGCTGCCGCACGAGGGCGTCGTGAATCTCCTGGGTCAGCTCGAAGCGGCCGGTCTCGTTCTCGAACGGAAGTACCGCGATCGTGCGGATGTGGTCGGGCAGGCCGGCACCCGCAATGAAGGAGTAGTTGCAACCGCCGGTGGCGATGCCGACCGCCAGGAGTCCGGCCACGGCGAGGCTGAACCCCGTCCCTCTTCGGCCGGCCCGGAGGTCGGACATGCGTGTGCGCCGGGTCATCCCGCTACGGCCGCCCGGGGTTCCAGATGTGCGGTGGAAACGGGTCCACATGCTCGAAGGACTCCAGTTTCAGCTCGAGTTCACGGTAGTCACGAAGATTACGATAGGTCGCCTCGGCGGGGTAGGCCGACGCCTCTCCGGGCCCGGCGACCACCACGCGTTCCACCTCCTCTCCATCCCGCAGCACGGCGGCCTCCCCCACTGCGAGCTCCCGCATCCGGTAGCGGAGCAGGTCGCCCCCGGGAAGCCCGAACCGCAACTCCATCGCCCCGTTGGCGCGCCGGCCCTCCAGCACTTCCACTCCCGCACCCGGACGGAACACCCCGAACGCCGCCCACAGGAGCGCCGGAGGAGGGACGAGTTCCAGGGGAAGCGACGGGGGGACCCGCAGGTCGTCGCCCACAAGAGCCACGATGGCAGCGGTTTCGCCGTTGTCGAGGAAGAGGTCCAGGCGCGCCTTGTCGGGGGGCTCCACGCGCGCCACCCCGAAGCCCGAGTCGCGGAAGTCGGGCTCGCGGGCACGCCACGCGAAGGTCAGCTGGACCGGCCGGTCGATCCGGCTCGCCTCGCTCGCGATGCGCACCTGAGCGTCCAGATCCGAACGGGGCAGGGCCGGAGCCGAACGCAGGCCGGAACCCGCGCATCCTGCGGTGGCGAGCAGTGCCGGAAACACGACCGCCGCACACTGCCGGGACCGCCGGGCCACCGCGAACCAGAACCCCCGCGCCGGCGAACCCGGTACGGCCTCCACAGGCGGGAATCCGCCAACGACCACCTGCTCCACCGCCTTCCCCGCGGTTTCCCTGGCAACCCGCGGACCGCTAGCTTCGGCGTCATGCCCTCCGGACCCGTGTTCCTCGTCTCCGACGTTCATCTCGGCGCCGTCCCCCGCGAAACCGAGGAGGCGTTCCGGCGCTGGCTCTTGCACGTCAGGGAATCGGGCAGCCGACTGATCATCAACGGCGATCTCTTCGACTTCTGGTTCGAATACGCCAGCGTGGTCTTCGCCAGGCACGTCCGGGTCCTCGCCCTTCTGGCGGATCTGGTCGAGTCGGGTATCCCGGTGCTCGTCATGGGAGGCAACCACGACTGGTGGGGGGGCGACTTTCTGCGCAAGGACATCGGCGTCGACTTCCGCCAGGAGCCCGTGCGCATTCGCGTCAAGGGCAGGTCCGTGCTCGTCGCCCACGGCGATGGACTCGGAGCGGGAGACCTCGGGTACCGCATGCTTCGGGTATTCCTGCGCGCCCGGCTCACGCGGTGGGTATTCCGCTGGATCCACCCGGACCTCGGTGCGCGTCTCGCCGACCGGGTCTCGGGCACACGGGACCAGCTCGAATCGGGTGCGGCGTCCCCGAACCAGGGACGAACGGCGTTCCTGTCGGGATGGGCGACCGAACGGCTGAAGCAGGACCCCACCCTCGACATCGTCGCCCTCGGGCACGGCCACGAGCCCATGGTGACCGAGGTGGCGCCGGGCCGCTTCTACGTCAATTCGGGCGATTGGGTCCTCCACCGGTCCTTTGTGACGATCGACGACTCCGGCCGGCCGGAGTTGCACGAGTGGACCGGTTAGCGGCACGCGTCCCGTCTCCCTCAACCAACCGGAACGCGTATCGTCACCGAGATGGTCCCGCGCGGGTCTCCCTCGACGGTCAGGGGTTCGGGGAAGTCCTGGAGGTGGGCCGATACGAATGCGTCCACCCCGGACATGAGCAGAAAGAAGATCGCCACCGCCGCCCAGTCCTCGCGCTGCTCGCTGCGGGCGTCGACCAGTCCGCGCAGACGGGTGATCTCGTCGTGCTGTTCCAGCTGGGCGTCGATCTCCTCCTGTTCGGTGATCCCCTCGCTCATGAGGCGTGCCGTGACCCTTTCCTCCCACAGGGCAACCTGGTTGCGCGCAACACCCAGCCTGCGCCAGGTCTTGAACACCATCCACCCCGCGGCCGCCTCGATGCCGAAGTAGAAGGCGCCCCGCGTGAGCGACCCGGATGCCGCATGCCCCCAACCGGGAATGATCGACCCGCGCAGGAAGGCCCCCGCGGGGCTGGGACGCGTGATCAGGGAATCCGGCAAGTCTACGGAATCCTGAGCGACACCCTCGCCGGTCACCTCCTGGGCCGACACCGGTGTCCCCCACGACAGGGCCAACACGATCAGCGGAAGCGTGATCCGCCGACCCGGCGGTCCCGGCGCGACCACCCTCTTCACGCCGCCCTCGCCGGCACCAGCACCGGAAATGCGCCCGGGACCACCTCCACCCGCAGCTCCCGGGCAGGTTCCGGAGACAGCTCCCCATCGATCTCGAACCACATCGATTCCCCACCCGGACGGCGCAGCACGGCGCGGCTCAGCCGGCGCATGGTCACAAGGGGCGAACCCCCGTGCGTCCCCCGAATGACGCGTGGCACCAGCCGCAGAATCGGCACCACGCCGGGCGCCCCGACGTGAAACAGGTCCAGCTTCCCGTCCGATGCCTGCGCCTCCGGATTGATCATGAAGCCCCCGCCGATCGATGGTCCCACCGTGATCACCGTTAGAGTCGTCGCGCCGGTGATCCGTTGCCCCTCGCCGCCGTCCGTGTCGATATGCACCTCCGGGGCCCGGAAGGTCACCAGCGCGTTCAGGAACGACGCCAGGTACTGAAGGAGCCCGGGGAGCCGTGCGAAGCGGCCGCGGCAGCGGAGCACCTCGACGTCGATCCCCACACCCATGAGATTCACAAAGGTCCGATTCCCTCCGTCCCACTCGACGCGCCCGACATCGAAGCGCCGGACCGTACCGTTGTCGAGCAGCCCCATCACGGCCGCGACCCCGCGGTCCGGGCCCACCATGCGATAGAAGTCGTTGCCGGTCCCCACCGGGAAGACGGCAACTGCCGGCGGCTCTTTCGCCCCACACCCGATCAATCCGTCCGCGACCTCGTGG
Source organism: Gemmatimonadota bacterium (assembly GCA_009840215.1). Classification (GTDB taxonomy): domain Bacteria; phylum Gemmatimonadota; class Gemmatimonadetes; order Longimicrobiales; family Gaopeijiaceae; genus Bin94. The sequence goes on from VXOC01000310.1 coordinate 54,334, forward strand.
ACAGTGCCGTCGCCGCCGACGACCACGATCCGATCGACGCCATCCGCTACGGCTTCCGCGGCCAGGCGCGAGGCGTGTCCGGGGGCCTCGGTGTGGTGCGCATCGTACACCAGAGAGCGCCCGTCGAGAGCCCCGAACAGCTCCCGGGCGGCCTTGCGTCCACGACCGCCCGCAGCGGCGGGATTGACGATGACGCGGAGCGGTTCCCTAGGCATGGTGGAAGATAAGGAAAAGCCACGGATGGCGGGGGCGTGTGGGAATCGAACCCACCCACCCGGGTTTTAGCCGGGCGCACTGGTTTTGAAGACCAGACGGAACACCAGTCCCGATCCGCCCCCGCGCTCATCCGTTCACCCCGTGCATCAGGCCACGAGTCGAAGTCGCGGGCGCCTACCCCGCCCCGCCCGCTCCCGGAGCCGACACGTTGCCATCATCGCGCGTGGACGGCAACTCCTCTTCCCAACGCTTCTCCAGCTGCCGAAAGGTCTCCGCGATCTCCCGGCGCATCCGCGCGAAGCGCACCCGCACATCGGGACGTCCCTGAAGCCTGAGGAACAGGGCCGTGTCCTCCCGCACCTCCCGGGCGAGTTCCACCCATTGCAACGCCGCGTACCCGCAGAGAGGAGCCAGGACCGCGGTCACGACGGCGAAGAGGGTTCCCGCCATCACGTAACCCAACCCTGTCCAGAACGCCCACGCCAGGACCACCCCGCCGATGAGCGCCAGGAGCTTGTGGGTGGCCGTCACCTCGATGGCTGGACGGGTAAGTCGCACGACCAGACCGGCCAGCCGCAACACGGGAGCCCACAACAGGGTGCCGGCCGCGGCGAAGGGCAGTCCCAGGAACAACAGGGTCCCTCGCACGAGGATGTACTGCAACACCGGGACGAGACCGAAGCGGGGCGGCACGTCCCCCTGCCCCGCCCCCACCCGCGCGTTCATGGCCGCGTAGCGCTCCACCTTGCGCCTGAGATCGGCGTGCTCTTCCGGGGCCTCGCGCCGGATCCACTCGAGGCCGGCCGAGAACCGCTGAAGACGGTAGAAGCGTGCCCCCAGCGCCTCCCTGGCCCTCCACGGCACCCACCGCGACTGCCGCACGTACAGCTGCTCCGCAACCTCCACCAGCTCGCGGTCCTCGTGGTGGACGAAGTTGAGCGTCTGCGAGCGTATCCCGGCCTCGATGCGCTCGGTGAGCTCCCGCGCGGCCGCCACCGGGTCCTCCCGGAAGACATCTTCGAGGTCGGCGCACCCGAAGGCCCGGCCGAAGCGCACGGCCACCCCCGTGCGAGCCCGCTCCTTGCGCGAATAGGTGATCCCCACCGGCACGATCGAGAGCCCCAGCCCCCACCCCGCCCCATCCTCCGCCTGCAGCGCGATGCGGGCGGCACCCGTGCGAAACTCGGCCAGGTGTGCCCCGGAGTGACTCTTCCCCTCGGGGTAGATCTGGATCGCTCCGCCCCCGTGCAGCACGGCCACCGCGTCGCGGAACATGTCCTCGTTGCGGTGCATCGCTGTGGCGTCGTCCTGCCGGCGATAGACGGGAATGCCTCCAAGCAGGCGCAGCACCGGACCCAGCAGCAGCCGCTCGAAGAGGGGAGCCCGCCCCAGGGGACGCGGCATGCGTTCGCTGCACCGGAAGATCAGGACCGGGTCGAGAAGGCTGTTGGGGTGGTTGGCGGCGACCAGCAGCGGCCCCGGCGGCAAGGAAGGGCCGTGACGATCCACCCGGTAGAACATCCCCGCTGCCGTGCTCACCAGGCGGACGATCAGCTTCGCGACCCGGCTCGGAGCGCTAGCAGACCGCGACACAGAGCCCTTCTGCGTTCGGGCGGACCGGCATCCGGGTTTCCGGATCGCCTCGCTGGACGGACCACACTGTAAACTCAACTTTACAAAATGTCATGTCTAGTATACTATTCCCCTCTGTACGCGGTGCCGGGCTGGCAAGGCGGGATTCTGTCCGCGGCTTCGCTCCGCGCTGCGCTTCCCCTCCTTCGATTTTCGTGTCCGGAACGATTATCTTCCCCGTCCCCCATCCCGACAGCCCGCGCAATGGTCCCCGCGAACGCCTGGGGATTCCCGACCGGGGGCAGCCAACCCCTTCAACCTGCACAGTATAGCGTGATCCGCCATTCAGCGACCGCCGCCGCTCGCCCGGCCGCAGCTCCGGACGCCCCGCCCGGATCCGGCCTGCGCAATCCGGGCATGCCCCTGGACCTCGACACGGTGCGCGGCGCCCGGGTCAATCGCTCCGCCGCCGACCACCGCGCCGCCACGCTGATCACCCGCCGCTCGGTCAAGAAGGAGTGGCAGGCCGGCTGGCTGCTTCGCGCGGTCACCATGATCGACCTGACCACGCTGGCCGGAGACGACACGGAGGGACGGGTTCGGCGCCTCTGCGGCAAGGCCCGGCGCCCCGTGCGCAGTGATCTTCTCGGCGCCCTCGCGGTCCCCGCCTCCGAGGTGAAGGCCGCGGCCGTGTGCGTCTATCACACGCTGGTGCCCGCAGCGTGCGATGCGCTCGGCGGAAGCGGGATCCCGGTGGCCGCGGTGTCAACCGGTTTCCCGGCGGGCCTGTCGCCCTTCGCGACAAGGCTGACCGAAATCCGCGAATCCGTGGCGGCCGGTGCCGAGGAAGTGGACGTGGTGATCACGCGGGGGTCGGTGCTGCGGGGCGGCTGGGAGCGACTGTACGACGAGGTTGCCGGCTTCCGCGACGCCTGCGGTGACGCCCACATGAAGGTCATCCTGGGGGTGGGCGAACTGGGAACCCTCGCCAACGTCAAGCGGGCCGCCACCGTGGCCATGATGGCCGGGGCCGACTTCGTGAAGACCTCCACGGGCAAGGAGACGGTCAATGCCACCCTGCCCGTGGGCATCATCCTGGCCCGCGCCATCCGCGACTACCACCGCGCCACCGGAATCCGGGTGGGTCTCAAGGCCGCCGGGGGGCTCAAGACGGCCCGCGACGCGCTCTCCTGGCTCATCCTCGTCAAGGAAGAGCTGGGCGACGCCTGGATGGACGCGCGCCTCTTCCGGATCGGCGCGAGTTCGCTGCTGGCCGATATCGAGCGGCAACTGGAGCACCACGTCACCGGCCGCTACTCGGCCTTCCACCGTCACCCCCTCGGCTGAAACCATGACGCCCACCCGCGCAGCCCCCGGATCCCTCGTCCGCGATGCCTTCACCGATCCGGACTACGGTCCCGCCCCCGAGAGCGACGATTTCGCCAACGAGTGGCTGCAAGGCGGACAGCGCGACTTCGGGCACTTCATCGGCGGACGCTGGACCGGCGGTGACGGCGGGGTCCACGAAACCCGCTGCCCCGCCGACGACAGGCTCCTCGCCACCTTCCGCTACGGCACCGGAGAGGATGTGAACCGCGCGGTCGCCGCGGCCCAGGCGGCCCTCCCCGCCTGGCAGGAGCTCGGTGGCCACGGCCGTGCCCGCCACCTGTACCGCCTGGCCCGCCAGCTCCAGAAGCGGTCCCGGCTCTTCTCGGTCGTGGAGTCGCTCGACAACGGCAAGCCCGTCCGCGAATCGCGCGACCTCGACATCCCGCTGGCCGCGAGGCACTTCTACCATCACGCCGGCTGGGCGCAGCTGCTGTCCGCCGAGTTCCCGGGTTACGAACCCGTCGGCGTGGTCGGGCAGATCATCCCCTGGAACTTCCCGCTCCTCATGCTGGCGTGGAAGGTGGCGCCGGCCCTGGCGGCCGGGAACACGGTCGTCCTCAAGCCGGCCGAGTACACGCCGCTCACTGCGCTCCTCTTCGCCGAGGTCGCGGACGAGACCGGCCTTTCCCCCGGCGTGTTCAACGTCGTGACGGGGGACGGCGCAACCGGAGCGGCCCTGGTGCGCCATCCGGAGATCGCGAAGGTGGCGTTTACCGGCTCCACCGAGGTGGGGCGGGAGATTCGCAGGGCCACCGCCGGCACCGGCAAACACCTGTCGCTCGAGCTGGGGGGCAAGTCGCCCTTCGTTGTCTTCGAGAGCGCCGACCTCGACGCGGCCGTCGAAGGAGTGGTGGACGGGGTGTGGTTCAACCAGGGACAGGTCTGCTGCGCGGGGTCGCGTCTACTTGTGCAGGAGAGCGTGGAGGAGGAGATGCACGACCGCCTCCGCGGGCGGATGGAGCGCATCCGTGTCGGGCATCCCCTCGACAAGGCGATCGACATGGGCGCGCTGGTGGACCGCGTCCAGATGGAGCGCGTGCAGGGCTACCTCGAGGCGGGGACGGCTGACGGAGCGACTGTCTGGCAGTCGTCGGGGCCGGTCCCCGAACGAGGCTTCTTCATGCCTCCCACGCTGTGTACCGGGGCGCCCGTGTCGAGTTCCATCGTCACCGAGGAGATCTTCGGACCGGTGCTGGTGAGCCTGACCTTCCGCACCCCCGCCGAGGCCGTGGCGCTCGCCAACGACACGCGCTACGGGCTGGCCGCCAGCATCTGGACCGAGGACCTGAGCCTGGCCCTCGAGGTGGCGCCGGCGATCAAGGCCGGAACGGTCTGGGTGAACTGCACCAACCGCTTCGACGCCGCGTCGGGATTCGGGGGATACCGGGAATCGGGGTTCGGCCGCGAAGGGGGACGGGAGGGGATGTGGGAGTACCTGAAGCCGGGTGGTTCGGGGAGCAAGCCGGACGCCGCGACGCGGACTGCAGGTGCAGGCGACGTGGAAACCGGGGCGGACGACCTCTCCGGCTCCGAGCGCACTGCGACGGCCGAATCAGGGCCAGTCGGCTCGGGGGACACCACCCCCGGCCCCTCCCGGGACCGCATCGACCGCACGCGCAAACTCTGGATCGGAGGCGCGCAGAAGCGGCCCGACGGCGGCTATTCGCTGACCGTGACCGATCCCGCGGGAACGCCCGTCGCCGAGGTACCGCGCGGCAACCGCAAGGACGTGCGCAACGCGGTCGAAGCGTCGGCCGGGGCGCGGGGACTTTGGGGCGGCAGCAACGGACACCTGCGCGCGCAGATCCTGTACTTCCTGGCCGAGAACCTGGCCGTGCGGGGCGACGAGTTCGCCCACGAGCTGATCCGTTGCGCGGGGGCGGACGAGGCGGCCGCCCGGGCCGAAGTGGAAGCCGCCGTCCGGACCCTCTTCACCTTCGCCGCGTGGGCCGACAAGCACGACGGCCGCGTGCACTCCACACCCTTCCGCAACGTCACCTTCGCCATGAACGAGCCCGTCGGCACGGTGGCCATCCGCTGCGCGGACCGGGCGCCGCTCGCCGGCGTGACGGGGCCTCTCGGCGCGGCGCTGTCACAGGGCAACGTCGCGGTCGTGGTGCTCCCCGAACGCTTCCCCGTCCCCGCCCTCGACCTCGTGCAGGTTTTGGAGACCTCCGACATCCCCCCGGGCACCGTCAACATCCTCTCCGGCGTCCACCGCGAGGTGATCCCGACCCTGGCCGCCCACGACGACGTCGACCAGGTCTGGGACTTCGTCGCCGACGACTTCTCCGGCGACACGGAACGCCGTTCGGCCGGAAACCTCAAGCGGGTGTGGGTGGACCGTGAACGCGCCGTCGACTGGCTGGCGCCGACGGGGCGCGACGGTGAACTGCTCCTGCGCAAGGGGACCCGCGTGAAGAACATCTGGGTGCCGTACGGGGTTTAGCACCCCGCACCAGGGAAGTCAGCTCACCAGCCGCGCGTCCCGGATCGGCTCCAGCCCCTCGCGGACCAGGAGCTCGTTGAGTCGCCCCACGTCGCGCAGAATCACGATCCCCATTCGCTGAAGCTGTTCGTCCAGCAGCGCCACCAGCCGCAGGAACACCGCACGGGACTGGTCGGTAGGCCGGTTCTCGGAGCCCTCCACCAGCCCCAGCAGCGCCGCCAGCTTGTTGTTGAGCTTGATGGGATAGTTGAGCGGGTCCTGGTTGCTCCGGTTCTTCACCTGGTAGATCTCGGCCTCGACCACGGTCAGATTGTCCTTCACCACCACCCCCTGGGCCTCGATTTCGTCGTGGTCGGTCTCCTCCAGCCGGGCGTCGACCTGTCCCTTGATGTCACGCGACCTGATGACGGCTTCGTTCGCCTCCGAGACCCGGTCCCGGATCTGGATGGCCAGGTCGAAGCGTTCGCGCAGGTCGGCCACGGTCACGCCCTCCAGGTTCGGATTGATCCGGACCTCGAAGTCCCGCGTCAGCGGCTCGCCGTCGTCTACCGTCATCCGCACCGTGTAGGTTCCCGGCACCGCCATCGGGCCCATCGGCCGCGCGGCCCACATGATCCGCCCCTCGAAGTCCGTCCACGACGGGTAGCGCAGGTCCCAGCGGAAGCTGTGCGACCCCTTCTCCACCGCCGGACTGCCGCCTCCACCCCCGCCGAAGAAGCGCGCGAAGGGACTCTCGTCTTCCTCTTCCTCCTCGTCATCGGCCGTGCCCTCGTAGCTGCGTACGACCTCGCCCGCCCCGTCGAGGATCTCGATCGTCACCCGCTCCGCGTCCTCGGCCAGGTGGTACCGGAACCGCGCACCCTGGTCGATGCCGCGGATGGGGTCGACCGGGTCGAAGAGCCAGACGGGAGCCGAAGCGACCTCCGCGCTCATCTGCCTCAGCGGCCCGATGTCCTCGAGCACCCAGAACGACCGTCCGTGCGTCCCGATCACCACGTCGTTCTCCTCCACCACCAGGTCGGACACCTGCACCACCGGCAGGTTGAGCGACAGGGGTTGCCAGCGGGCGCCGTCGTCGAAGGACACGTACACGGTGCGCTCCGAGGCGGCGTAGAGGAGGCCGGGGCGCGCGGGATCCTCGCGCGTGGCCCGGATGAAGTCGTCCTCCGGGAGACCGCCGACGATCTTCGTCCAGCTGGTGCCGTAGTCCTCCGTCTTCCAGATGTAGGGGCTGCGGTCGTCGTCCACGAGATAGCGGATCCCCGACACGTAGGCCTTGCCGGGGGTGTTGGGCGACGCCTCGATCGTGTTGATGCGCACGAAGTCGGGGGCGTCCGGCGGCGTGACCGGCGTCCAGTTGAGGCCGCCGTCACGGGTGATGTGCACCAGGCCGTCGTCCGAACCCGCCCAGATCACCTCGGCGTCGTGGTAGGAGGGCGCGATGGCGAAGATGGTTGCGAAGGTCTCCACGCCGGTCTGATCCTTCGTGATGGGTCCGCCCGACGGGCCCATCGTCGCGGCGTCCGAGCGGGTCAGGTCGGGGCTGATCTGCTCCCAGCTCTGACCCTCGTTCGTGGTCTTCCACACCTTCTGCGTCCCGGTGTAGAGCACGTTCGGGTCGTGGTGCGAGAAGACGATCGGGAAGGTCCACTGCACCCGTTCGACCAGGTCCTCGGACGACTGTCCCATGGGGTTCTCGGGCCAGACATTCACGGCCCTCCCCTGCCCCGTCGCCATGTCGAAGCGCGACAGCGCGCCCCCGTAGCAACCCGCGTAGAAGACGTTCAGGTTGACCGGGTTCGGGGCGACGTAGCCGCTCTCGCAGCCCCCCACCGCGTAGTACCAGGTCCGGTCCCCGGGTCCGCGCGCGGACATCTGGTTCCAGCCCCGCACCGGGATGCAGGCGGTCGAGTTGTCCTGCTGGCCGCCACAGATGTGGTACGGCGTGTGCTCGGTGGTGATGACGCGGTAGAACTGGGCCGTGGAGTAGTCCTGGTCGGTCCAGCTCCGCCCGCCGTTGAAGGTCACGTTGGCGCCGCCGTCGTTGGCGTTGATCATGCGGTCCGAGTCGTCCGGCGCGATCCACAGGTCGTGGTTGTCGCCGTGGGGAACCGGGATCCCGCGCGGGAAGGTCTCGCCGCCGTCACGCGACCGGTAGAACCCCGTGTTGAGAGCGTACACCACGTCCTCGTCGTTGGGGTCGGCGTAGACGCGCGTGTAGTAGAAGGCGCGCTGGCGCAGCTTGCGCTCGTCGTTGACCCGCTCCCAGGTGGCGCCGGCGTCGTCCGAGCGCCACACGCCCCCGTCCGGTTCGTGCTCGATCAGCGTCCACACCCGGTTCGGATTCGCGGGTGACACGGCCACCCCGATCTTCCCGATCGGTCCCTCCGACAGCCCGATGTTGCCGGTGATCTCGGTCCAGCTCTCGCCGCCGTCGACGGATTTCCAGAGCCCGCTGTCCTCGCCCCCCGACGACATCCCCCAGGAGCGCCGCCACGCCTCCCATATCGACGCATACATGATGTCCGGGTTGGTGGCGTCGATGCTGATGTCCGCCGCGCCGGCCCTGTCGCTCCTGTAGAGGACCTTGCGCCACGTCGCCCCGCCGTCGGTCGTCTTGAAGACGCCGCGCTCGGGGTTGTCGGCGGAGTGCTTGCCGAAGGCGGCCACCCACGCGATGTCGCAGTTTTCCGGGTGAATGCGGATGCGGGAGATGTTCTGGGTCTCCTTCAGACCCACGTGCTCCCACGTCTCTCCGCCGTCGATCGACTTGTAGGCACCGTCACCCTGCTGGATGTTGCCCCGCAGCTGGATCTCGCCCGTCCCCATGTACACGATGTCCGGGTTGCTTTCGCATACCTGCACCGCACCGATCGAGGCGCTGCCGATCTGCCCGTCGGTCACCGGACGCCAGTCGAGGCCGCCGTCGGTGGTCTTCCAGAGGCCCCCACCGGTCGTCCCCATGTAGTACTCGAAGGGCCGAGCCGTCGAGCCCGCCGCGGCAATGGAGCGTCCTCCTCGCGGAGGACCCACATTCCGCCAGCTCAGGGAACTCCACAGCTCTTCCGAAAAGGCTTGCTGGGCCCGGGCCGGAGGAGGGGACAGCGGGACGGTCGCGAGGATCGTGAGGCACAGGGCCGCGACGAATGCGAAACGATGCGGGATACGCATGAGAGGCGCTTGCTCCTTACAGAAGGAATCCACGATAGTGTATACTAGACATTACAAAATGTAATGTACACATTACATTTTCGGCCTGAGGGCCAAGTTGAGACTGCCGATGGGAGTCGGTGAAGCCTGTCGCGCTCGGCGGGGTCACCGCCCGTTTGCCGGGAGCGTGGCACGCGCCGCTAGCGGCCCAGGAATCCGATCGTAAAGCTCCGCCCCCCGTTGTCGTCCGGTCCATTCCCACCCTGGCCGAATTCCCCCCCGAAAGCCGCCAGCGCCAGGAGACCGATACCCCCGAGTATCCCCACACCCAGCAAGGCGCTCTTGCCCCCGGAGAACTCGCGAAGCTCGATCGATACGACCTCGTCGCGGCCGACCCGGTACACGTTCTCCTGAACCAGCTCCTGCAGGGCACCGAAGTATCGGCGGCTCTGTACCTCGAGGACGATGGTGTCTCCCACCGAAAGCACCGTCCCCTCGACGGACACGGTCGGAGGCGGCGCGTTGGGATTGGAGACCGCGGACCGAACCGGGACGTGCACCCTGGCCACGGACCCGGGCGCGGGCGACTCGACAGGCAGGTAGGTGTGGCAGCCGGCCAGGAGCAGCGCGCCCAGCGCGGCCGCCGTGCCGCGCAAGCACCGCATGACGCTCATCAGAAGGTTACATCCACGTTTTCGGTGAGCCTCTGGTTGAAGACATAGACATATCGAAAGGGCTCGTCCGGGAAGATCCCTCCGAACCGCGACACCAGGTTCCTGTCGTCCACATCGACCGCCACGTTGACGGCCAGGGTGTCGCCGGCCAGGGTCTCCGCCTGAACGAACCACTGCTGCTCGTCGGCGATGTTGATCACCGTGTCGATGGGGAGGGTGTGCAGCACGGTGTCGGAGGAAAACACCTGGACGTGGGTGATGCCCATCTCGTCGACGCCCGCGATGAAGTTCTTGGAATAGATCACCCTGACCTGCAGGCCTGTGTTTTCGCCCTCCATCTCGAAGAAGATCTGCCTGGGCGTCCCATCCTCGAAGATCGAGCAGGCTCCCGCCAACAGAGCGGCGGCGGCCAGCAGTGCACCGGCAAAGCTTCTCATGACTTCAAATCTGCAAACCCGAGTGAATCCGCGCGGGACGGGCGGACGCGCCGACGAAGACCGCCGGCACGCCCACCCGAAGTTTCCCGCTCAGCCCGCTAGCACACCGCGTAGTCGTTCGCGATGTTCTCGTTGGCCCGTCTCTCGATGATCGAGATGGGCAGCATGACGCCGGGACACTTGACCGCGTCCGACGAGCTCTCCCACGACGGTGCCGAGATCCCCCACCGGTACATGTCCGCGAGGCGCAGGCCCTGGAGCAGTACCGTCACGCGGCGCATGTGCTGGAGCATTTCCATGTTGTCGATCTGGCCGCTGAAGGGCGTCAGCCCGTCCATGGCCCGGATATGGTTGATGTGCTCGGTGAAGGTGGCCTCGTTGCCGCCGGCCAGTGCGTTCTCGGCCAGGATGATGTGCATCATCCGCGTGGAAGCCAGCGTCAGGGGCGGATAGATCCCGCCCTTGTCCAGGTAGTTCCCGCCCTTCCACTGGTTCAGCCACTTGATTACCGAAGGATCGTCCACTTCGTCGATCGGATCCTTGAGCGCGATGCCGTCGATGTCGTTCGCGGCTGTCGCGGTGGCGACCGAAAGGTCGAGCTGGTTTTCCTTGCGGTCGTTGATCCAGCCCGCCATCGAGTTCGAGGCGCTGGCGCTGGAGTACGTGAGGTTGAAGAGCCAGTCGGCGTCGTTGCCGCCGGCCGCCGCGATCACCGCCATGGCGTCGGCACCGGCCTCGGCCGAGTTGACCAGCCCGTTCCCCGAAGGGTTCGGGTTGACGACGTCCCAGATGGCGCGCGACTGCCGCGCCCGGGCGCGCACCGCCATGGCGTTCAAGGCCATGTCCGCGTCACCCACCTCGTTGAAGCCGGCGATGGCCGTGCTCAGCCGGCTGATCGCGTCGTCCAGCACCCTGTGCATGTTCTCCGAGCCGACCGGCGGCGCTGCCTCGGTCTTGTTGGAGAAGGCGAAGTCCTCCTGGATCTCGCCGATCACCATGTACATGATGCCGGAGTAGAGGTTCGCCCGCGCCAGGTTGGCCTTCATCGCGGCGGAGGGGTTTTCACCCACCAGCGAGTCCACCACCGAAATCGCGAAGTCGCTCATCCAGCGGCCCTGCCCCATGGCGGGGAACGGGCCGTCGATGAACTCGTTCAGCGGGTCGTCGACGAAGCCCTTGTCCAGGGACAGCCAGGCGTCCCGCGATCCGATCCAGCGCAGTTCGTCCGAAGCGACGAGGTACGGCTGCCAGGACTGCGAAACGGAGGAAGACACCAGGGTCAGCGCTCCGTTCACCACGGCGGAAGCCGCCGCCTCGGTCTTGACGTCGCCCTCGATGAGGTCGTTGGGGTTGCTCACGTCCAGCAGATCGCCCAGGCCGCACGCCGTGAAGGCCAAAGCCGCCACCAGCGCCGACGCCCGGGTCATGAAAGTCCGTCCATTCATGATCGTTTCTCCTCTCCTAGAACGTGACGCGGGTGGAAAGCGTAACCCGCCGCGGCACCGGAATGCCCCAGCCTTCCGTCGAATCCAGGAAGTTGCAGCTCAGGCCTCCGTTGCAGCGGCCGAGCACGTTGCCCTCCGGGTCCATGCCCGGGTAGTCCCCCAGCATGAACAGCTTCAGGTTGCGAACGCCCAGGTTCATGGTCGCCGTCGACAGCCCCCAGCTCTCCACGAAGGAGGTCGGGATGCGGTACACGAGCGACAGTTCGCGCCACTGGACCCAGTCGGCGTCGTAGATGCCGTTCATGCCGCTCATCGGCGACAGGCCCTCGATCTCCTCCGCCCAGGAAACCGCCGCATCCAGACGCTGTTCGGCCGAAGACGCGGGGTTGACCATGATGGAATACAGCTCCGCCGAGCGGGGCGTGTTGCGGCCGATGAAGCCGTTGGCCCGGCGGAACATGCCGGACAGATCCTGCACCTGGTGGCCGAGCTTGTACTCGAGGAGCGAGTTGAGCTCGAAGTTGCCGGCGAAGGCGATGTTGAAGCCGAAGGAGCCGGCGAAATCAGGGGTCGGCTTGCCCAGGTAGCTGTCGAGCAGGCCGCTGCCGCAGTTGTGCGACGCGAGCTTGCCGTTGGGCGTCCCGAAGTCGCTGTTGCCGATCGCAAGCGGCTTGAAGCTGCTGGGATCCCGCGGCTGGCTGAAGTACTCGAGCGCCTGCTGCCGGGTCGGCGCCACGCATTCGCCGCCGACGGGGGCGAGGATGTTCAGCGGGATCTCCGCGAGATCGCTGCCCGCGAGCTTGGCCCCGAAGAACGCGGCGGGCGCGTATCCGACCGTCAGGAAATTACGATAACGGGGGTATGTGCCCCCGGTCTTCAGAGGCGGCGCGCCGCCCATTGTTCGTAATCTCCTGATTCTCGTACGCCGTGTTGGCGAAGACGTTGATCGAAAGTCCCTCCTGCTGGAGGACGGACCCGCGCAGGTTCAGCTCGATGCCGTTGGCCTGCATCTCGCCGATGTTGTCGAGCTGGGTCTGCGTGAAGCCGCCCGTCACGGGGAACTGGCGCGCCACCATGACGTCGGTGCCCTTGCGGGTCCAGTAGGTGGCCTCCATCGACCAGCTGTCGTTCAGGAAGCCCATCTCGGTGCCGGCTTCGATCTCGGTCGACACTTCGGGCCGGAGGGCGTCGTTGCCCAGGTTCGCGGGACGCACGCCGGGCCCCACCTCGGAACCCTGCGACGAGAAGGTCGTGAACTTGTCGAAGGCGCCCGGCTGCAGCCCTGACTGGCCGATCGCACTCCGCAGACGGAAGGTCGACAGCGTCTCCGAAGTCATGTCCATCGCCCGCATGGGCTGCAGGGAGAGCGACACCTTCGGGTAGAACGCCGTGCTGAAGTCCGCGCCGAAGGCCGAGTTGGCGTCCCAGCGGCCGCCGATGGTCAGGAAGGCCCAGTCGTCCCAGCCGATCTGATCCTGCAGGTAGCCGCCGATCTGCGTGACCCTGAGCCACGACTCGTAGGAACCCTCCGAGCCGAGTGCCGAAAGCGTCTCGAGACCCGGGCCGGGGAAGTCCCGGCCGCCGCCGCCCGCGGACTGCCGCTGGCGGAGGAAGCCCTGCGCACCGAAGAGGAAGGTGTTCTCGATGCGGTCGGTGCTGAGGATGTAGGACCCCTTCAGGTCCGCGGTGATCTCGCGGCTGCGATCCTCGTTGACGCTCCGGCTGCCGTCGGGTGTGGAGCCCGAGAAGCCGTCCACGTTCCAGCGGTAGGGACGGAAGGAGACCGCGTCGTCCGAGGTGAAGTCGATGCCGAACGCGCCCGACAGACGGAAGTTGTCGATCGGCGTGTACTCGGCGTTCAGCGTGCCCGTGAAGTGCTGCGAGTTCACGAAGTTCAGCTGGTACATGTTCTCGCGCAGTGTGGCGAAGGCGGGCTGGCCGTAGAGATTCTGATCATTCGCCAGCCGCAGCTGCATCATCAGCGCGGACGAGAACACTCCGTAGATGTTGTTGGAGTTGTCCGGGGTGTGGTGCTCCATGTCGGAGAACAGCGTGGTTACGCCGATCCGCAGCTTGTCGCTCGGCATCACCGTGAAGTTGGAGGTGATCGAGGCGCGGCGGTTCGTGTCGGTCTCGGGCTCGATGCCCGGGACCGCCTCGAAGTTCCTCGCGGCGTCGTAGGGGCCGTCCTCGTTGGTCAGGCGGCCGGACACATAGTACTGGAACGACTGGGAGCCGCCCGAAACCGATCCGGAGTAGGCCTGGCCGATCCCGGTGGTGAGCAGGTCGGGGACCAGGTCGCGCTCGATGGGCGTGAAGGGCTGCACCGAGCCACCCCAGCGCGCGGTCATCCTCGAGATGGCCGCGGCCAGCCTGTCCGCGTCACCGTCACCCGTGCACCCCGGAGTGCCGCAGGCGCGCCCGGCGAAGTCGGCCATGGGAAGAATCCGGTTCGTCGGCACCGAGATCCCGGTCACATCGACCTGGGCCGTAAAGCGCGGCGCGCCGATCTGGCCCTTCTTGGTGAAGATCTGGATCACGCCGTTCGACGCCTCGGTCCCGTAGAGCGTCGCCGCCGCCGCACCCTTGAGGATTTCGATCCGCTCGATCGATTCCGGCGGAATGTCGTCGAGGCGCGACGGGTTGCCCTGGCCGTTGAAGTTCTGCACGGCCGAGCGGTCCACGCGGATGCCGTCCACGTAGACGATGGGCTCGTTGAGCTGCGTGAGCGAAGCCGAACCGCGGATGCGGATGCGCGCGCCCTCGCCGGTGTAGCCCGACGACGGAAGCGCGACCACCCCGGGCTCGCGGCCCGCGATGAGCTGGCTGAAGTCACTCACCGGCGCGTTCTCGATCGACGCCGTGTTGATCGTGGTGATCGTGTTGCCGAGCTTGCGCTTCTCGGTGACGATTCCCGCGCCGGTGACGACGAGTTCGTCAAGCGCGATGGCGGTCGCCTCGAGTTCGATGTCGAGCTCCGCCGTTCCGCCGGCCGTCACGGTCACGGTCGTCTCTCCCTCGCGGTACCCGACCCGCGATGAGCGGACGGTGTACTCGCCGGGCGGCACGGCCAGTATGATGTAGCCACCCGAGGCGTTGGTCAGGACACCGAACGAGGTGTCGTCAAGCTTGACCAGGACCGCCTCCAGCGGCCGTCCGGATGCTGCATCGGTCACGTCGCCGACAATTGTGCCGGTCGTCTGCGCCGATGCGTCCGGCACGAAGGCGATGCCGGCGATCAGGGCCAGCAATAGCCCTCCGGCCCCAATCCTGGGGCTGGTTCGAAACAAGGTACGCATCATGAGTTCCTCCTCCAGTTGTGAGTCTCTTCTCCTAGACACGTGATAACGCCCAGTCCTCATATGTAATCCGGGGATTTCCCGGCCAGGGCCAAGCCCGATCCCACCCACCTGCCGAACGGCGACGGCTGACGCGCCGGCCAACCGGAAAAAAGTAAACTGGAATGCGGCCATCGGCAACATCTTCAGGGCCGGATTCCCGGGGGCCGCCCCGCTGGACGCTTCCCGTGCGATCCGTGCGGCGACGGGCCGGAATCCCCCACCACCCCCGGCCCCGGTTTACGCGACGCGCGCCACGACCTCGATTTCGACATCCACGCCCTGCGGCAATCCCCCTGCGGCCACCGTCGCACGCGCCGGGCGGTGGTCGCCGAAGTGCCGGGCATAGACCGCGTTCATGTCGGCGAAGTACGACATGTCGGAGAGGTACACGGTGGTCTTCACGACCGTCCGCAGGCTTCCCCCCGCCGCCGCCAGCACCGCCGCGAGGTTCCTGAGCACCTGTTCGCTCTGGGCCGCCACGCCGCCCTCGACCAGGGACCCGGTCGCCGGGTCGATGGCGATCTGACCCGAGGCGAAGATCCAGCCGTCGGTCACGATCGCCTGTGAGTAGGGACCGAGGGCACCGGGGGCATTGTCCGTATGAATGGCGGCGATATCGGCCATCTTGTTTCAAGTCTCCATTTTTCGAGGCTCCGTTTGCGCGGACAACTCTCGCGTGATCGGGACACGCAAGTCAAGCGGGAGAGGGAGATCCGGCCCGGCGCGGCGCGCGTTCGGCATTCACGGACCCGGGAGCGCCTCCGCGATCTCATCCGGGGCCACCGTGGCCACCCCGACACGCGCCACACCCAGCGCGGCGGCGAGGGCGGCGAGTCTCACCGCTTCCGGAAGGCGCGCACCGGCGGAGATTCCCGCCGTCACCAGCGCACACACGGTGTCTCCCGCACCGGAGACATCGTAGACGGCGCGAGCGTGGGCGCGAATCCGCTCCGTCGCCCTGCCCGGTGATGCGATGGCCATCCCCGCCGCCCCCAGGGTGAGCAGGAGGTGCTCACACCCCAGCCGCTTCCTGGCGGCATCCATCCAGGCTGCATCGTCCGGGCGCGCGGCCTCGCCGAAGGCGTCCTCGAGTTCGCTCCGGTTCGGCTTGAACACGGTGGCGCCGCCGTAGCGGAAGAAGCCGCGGCGCTTCGGATCCACGATCACGGGGATGGCGTTCGCCCCCGCGGCGTCCAGAGCCGTCCGGACCACGCCGGGCGTCATCGTCCCCTTGTCGTAGTCGGCCACCACCAGAGCGGTGGCTCCGCCCAGCCGTGCGGATACGCGGGACGTCACTCTTTCGGCAGTGTCCCGCGACACGTCGTCACACTCCTCTCGGTCCACGCGGACGACCTGCTGACCCCGCGCCAGGACCCGGGTCTTGACGGCCGTGGGTCTGCTTTCGTCGCGCACGAAGTGGCAACCGGCGCCCATCTCCTCCAGGGCGGCTCCGACCCGCCGGCCCGAATCGTCATGGCCCACCACTCCGATCACGTCGCAGCGAGCTCCGAGGGCGCGCAGGTTGGCCGCGACGTTCCCGGCACCGCCCACCGCATCCCACTCATCCTCCACCCGCACGACCGGAACCGGAGCCTCCGGGGAGATGCGCTCCGCCGGGCCCGCCAGGTAGCGGTCCAGCATCAGGTCGCCGAGCACCACAATCCGGCACCTCGGGAAGCGGGCGCGCAGTTCGGTGAAACGCGCCCTGTCCATCTACGCGGACACCCTGCGGAAAGGGGCGAAGCCCGCCGGCGTCACCGCCGCAAGCCCCCTCAAGGTGCTCCCCACCCGTCAAGTTCGAAGACGGCGACCCGGACGCCTCCCCCGTCCCCCGGATCGGTCCAGGCCAGCAACAGGCTCCCTTCGCCCAGGGGAGCGATTCCGGGGAACCCCGAGGCCCGGGCGCTTTCCGTCGTCGCCAGCCGGCGCGGTTCCCCCTTGGTTCCGTCCGGAGCCACGCGCCGGCTCATGATCGACGCAGCTGTGCCCGCACCTTCCTCTTCCAGCCAGGTGACCAGCGCCGAGCCGTCGCCGAGGAGGATCACGCCGGTACGGCCCAGCGGGCGGCCCAGGTCCAGCCGCGCGGGGGGTCCGAAGGTGGCGGCCGTGTCCGCCGAGAACGCCACATTCACCTGTGCCTCCCCCTCCGGCGCGGTGAACCAGGCGACCGCAACCCTCTCGTCCAGCGCGGCCATGGCGGGTCCGTTGACGGGACACCCCCCGATTACCCAGCCGTCTTCGTGGACGGGGGCGCTCTCGGTCCAGCCGTCCCCGAGGCGTCGCGTCACGTGGATGTCGCGCACCTCTCCCTCGGCCCTGTCGCGGAAGGCCACCACGGGGATCCCGGCCGCGACCACTGCGCTGGTCTGGCAACATTCGCAGACGCGGCCGTCCAGGACCGTCTCGGGGCCCGCGGCGACCGGCCCCATCGTTGTGCCGCCAGGCAGGCTGCGCGCCCGCAACGACATCGGACCGGAGGGATCTACCATCGCGCGGCCGTCCAGCCAGGCGGCCCACACCGCGTTCCCGGCGGCGAAAACGGAGACGAATCCGTGCTCGGTGGGAGTGCCGTCCTCGTGCGGCGTCCAGGGTGCGGACCACGTCGCACCGCCATCCTCCGACCAGGAGAGGCGCACGCCGTAGTCGTAGGTTCCCTGCCCTCCCCGCCACAGCCAGTGGGCCACCAAACGGTCGCCGGCCGCCCGGATCGAAGGGAAGTCGGCCCAGTTGACGAAAAACCCGTCCCCCTCGGCAATCGTTACGGGATCGGTCCACGACCCGTCGAAACGGGCAGCCGCGAGTCGGTGTCCCCCCGGAACCGGCTCCAGCCAGCTCATCCACACGCCCGTTCCGTCGGAGGCCAGAAAGGGCTGCCCGCTTCCGGCGGCGGCCGGGGCGGAGGGCGTACACGCCGAGGACGCCAGGAGGCAACCGCATTGTGCGAGGGCTGCCAGGATCCACGGAGACGTCCGGCGCACCCTGGCGGGTCCGGTGCGGCGATTCCGTGGCTGTTTCGGTAACGCTGGTGTGGTCATCGGTGTCCTAATGGTGTATTGTCGATGTGGCGGCGTGCCCATTCGGTCCGCCGCAGGTACGGTGGTTCCGGCGATGGGCCTCCGGGTCCGGCCGGTGCCAGGGACCTCCCACGCAAGGGCAGTGTATATGAGTGGCAGATGGATCAGGAGCCCGCGATACGCGCCGCGAACACCGGTGACCCGCTATCGAGGCCTCCGGATCCGAAACTCGTGAACAAAGGGTAGCCATGGCGTCAATGAAACGCACCACCGCATACAGGATCGCCCGGACCGTCTTCGGGCTGGGAACGCTCGCCCTGATCCTCTCCGCCCCTCTGCCGGCCTCCGCCCAGTACTTCGGGCGCAACAAGGTCCAGTACGAGAACCGCGACTTCTGGGAACTCCCGACGCTGAACTGGACCGTGTACTTCTACGCCGAGGAGTCGGAGGCGATCGAGGACATCGCGCGGATGGCGGAGAGGTGGTACGAACGTTTCTCCCGGGTCTTCCAGCACGAGTTCGAGCGCAGAAAGCCCCTCATCATCTACGCCGATCACCCGGACTTCCAGCAGACCAACACGATTACGGGGGCGATCGGCCAGGGCGTGGGCGGCGTTACCGAATCGATGAAGGACAGGGTCATCATGCCCTTGGCGCCCGCCTACCGCGAAACGGACAGGATCCTGGGGCACGAGCTGGTGCACGCCTTCCAGTTCAACATCGCCAAGAGTGCGAGCAGCGGCGGCGCCATGCGGCTGTTCCAGATGCCACTGTGGGTGGTCGAAGGCATGGCGGAATACCTGTCCATGGGGCGCGACCACCCCCACACCGCCATGTGGCTCCGCGATCACATCCTGAGAGACGAGAAGCCGACGCTGAAGGAGATCACCCGCAATCCGAAGTACTTCGCGTACCGTTTCGGGCAGGGCTTCATATCGTACCTGGGCGGCACCTACGGCGACGACGCCGTTCAGGACTTCTTCCGCAGTGCGTTGCGGATGGGATGGGAGGGGGCGATCGAGTACGAATTCCGCATGCGCGAAGACAGCATTTCGATGCAGTGGTGGGACGCGGTCGAGACCGCCTACCGTCCACTCATGGCGGGCAAGACCGATCCGTACGAGACCGGCGACGTGCTGCTGTGCGTGGAGTGCGGTGCGGGCCGCACAAACGTGGCCCCGTCGCTGAGTCCTGACGGACGCTACATCGTCTTCCAGTCGGAGAAGGACCTTTTCTCCATGGATCTCTACCTGGCGGATGTGGGAACGGGCGAGATCCTTCGTGCGCTGCGGCGGAACCAGACGGCATACATCGACGGCATTCGCTTCATCGACAGCAGCGGCTCCTGGTCCCCCGACAGCCGCAAGCTGGCATTCATCATCACCGCCAACGGCGACAACCAGCTGGGCATCGTGGATGTGCAGAGCGGCCGCCTCGAGGACCGGATCGAGATCGAGGGACTGGGGGCGCTGCAGAATCCGGCGTGGTCGCCGGACGGGACCAAGATCGCGCTCACCGGGCTGAAGGGGGGGATCAGCGATCTCTATCTCTACGACCTGGAGACCGGCGATGTCCGGCAGCTTACCAACGACAAGCACGCCGACCTGCAGGCCTCCTGGTCGCCCGACGGAAGCAAGCTGGTCTTCGTTTCGGATCGAGGTCCGGGTACGAACTTCGACGAACTCACCTTCGGCGAGTACATCCTTTCCTTCCTGGACCTGGAAACGCTTGCCGTCAACTCCATGACGGTCTTCGCCGGTTCCAAGCACATTAATCCGATCTTCGACCATACGGGCGAGGGCTTGTACTTCGTCTCCGATCCCGACGGCTTCCCGGACGTCTACCACATGCGGCTGGCCGACGGCGAAATGCGCCGGATCACCCGCGCCGCAACCGGGGTCAGCGGGATCACCGCCAGTTCGCCGGCGTTCTCCTATGCGCCCGGGGCGGACCTCCTGGCCTTCTCGGTGTTCCATGAGCGGGGTTACATCGTCAATACCGCGTACGCGCGCGACATGGCCACGCTGGTCGATGTGGTCGCGGACGGGAGCACCCATCCCGGGCGTCTGCTTCCTCCCGGCCGGCCCTCGGGCCGGAGCCGGGTGGCGGGGTACCTCGACGACCAGTTCACGGGGCTCGTCGCGGACGACGTGTACACCACCGACCAGGCCGAACCCTACGATCCGTCGCTGCAGCTCGACTTCATCGGTCAGCCGTCGGTCGGACCGAGCCCTGATCCCTACGGCACCTACGGGGTCGGCGGCGGCACGTACGCCACCTTCAGCGACATGCTCGGCGACCGGTCTCTGGGGGTGGCACTGAGTGTAAACGGGGGAGTAAGGGACATCGGTGCGCAGGCTTTCTACCTGAACCAGAAGAAGCGCTGGAACTGGGGTCTGGGGGCGCAGCACATGCCCTATCTCATGATGGCGGTCGGTTTCGACCCGAATTCGTTTGCGTATGTCGTCCGTAAGTTCCGCATCACGGTCGACGGATTGAACGGGCTGGTGGCGTATCCCCTCTCGGGGACCAGGCGGCTCGAGCTGACCGGCGGACTGACGCGATACTCGTACCACCTCGAGGAAGAGAGGCTGAGAGTCAACAGGTACGGGCAGGTCTGGGACGTGCAACGAAGGGAGATCCCCACCTATGATCCCGTAAACCTGGCCTCGGCGGGGCTCGCCTTCGTCGGGGACAACTCCTACGTCGGGTTTACGAGCCCCGTACGCGGAGAGCGGTTCAGACTCGGCATCGAGACCACCAACGGCACGATGAACTACCGGACGATGACCGCCGACTATCGCCGCTACTTCAACAACGGAGGTCCGTTCACCCTCGCGGTGCGGGGACTCCACCTCGGGCGCTACGGCGATACGGGCGGTCTGTACGGGCGCGGCTTCTATCCGTTCTTCCTGGGCAACGAGTACTTCATGCGCGGATATGCATACCGCTCCTTCGACATTCCCTACGACTGCACGCCCAGCGACAACTCCCCCTGTCCGGAATGGGACCGGCTCTTCGGGCATCGGGTCGGTGTGGTGAACGCGGAGTTCCGCCTCCCCATCACGGGGATCGAGGAATTCGGCCTGTTCGATTTCCCGTACCTGCCCACCGAACTCACCTTTTTCGCCGATATGGGCGTTTCATGGGACAGCCAGTTCCCCGCAACCTGGAAGTGGTCACGTACCGATCCGCGCCGGATACCGGTGGCGAGCACCGGAGCCTCTCTGCGCATCAACATTCTGGGAGCGCTGATCTTTGAAATGTACTATGCCTATCCCTGGCAACGTCCCGGGAAGGGATGGGTCCGAGGGTTCAGCCTGATGCCGGGCTGGTAGGGACCCGGACCAGCAGCCGGTGGACAGAATCCCCCCCGGCATTCGAGCGGCTTTATCCACGGACTGCTAGAAGATCTCGATCTTCAGGTATCGCCCGGGGTTGGCCTTCACGTCGGCCAGCAGATCGTTGAGGGTCGCGGTCGTCGCTTCCAGCTGCTCGTAGAGCGACTCGTCGGTAAGGAGCCTGCCCAGCGTGCCCTCGCCGCGCTCCATGCGGCCCAGAATCGCGTTGAGCGAGGCGACCGTCTTTTCGGCCTCGCTGGAGGTGCGGTCGAGGATGGTGAGTGCGGCGTCGGCCGATGCGAGCGTCCGCTTCCACTCCTCGGCCGCCGTGATGCCCTCGACGTTCTCGGCGGACCGTTGCAGACTCGCCATGAAGGTGCGGACCTGCGTGGCCTGACCCGCCGTGAGTTCGGAAAGATCGCTGACGGCATCGCGCAGGTGGGTCACCACCTCGCCCGCGGCCGCCACGGAGGAATCGTTGAGCAGCGTGCGGACCCTTCCCAGGATGTGCTCGGCATCGACCGCGAGACCTCCGGCCGACGCGAGCAGATCCGGGGACGTCTCGCCGGGTATCAATCCCATCGGCTCGATGAATCCCTCGCCCTGCCCCGGCACGACCGAGACGATCATGCCCCCCAGCACTCCCTCGGAGTACATCTCGATACGTGAGCCGGCCGGGATTCGCCAATCGCCCTCGATCTCCAGGGTGATCAGGACACCATCCCCGTCGAGTTGCGCACTCTGCACGCTGCCGATGTTGATCCCCTTGATGCGTACCGGATCGCCGTTGCGCACGCCCTGCGCATCGTCCACCCGCGTCAGGACATTGTAGCGGCCCCGGAAAGTTCCGGGATCGGTCATCAGGAAGAGGAAGGTGAAGAACCCCGCGATCCCGAGAATCACGAAGAGCCCCACCCGGAACTCCCGCAGCTTCGCGGTGGGCGGGACGGCGCGCAGGATTTCCTCGTCCGACAGCCGCCTTCGCCTGGACTGCTCGCTGTTGCTCATGTTATCTCCACGACTTCAAGTGCGGCCTCGGCGGCCGCTCGGTCCACAAATGCCCTCACCACCGGGTCGGTGCAGATCCGGAATTCGTCCGGAGTGCCGCAGAACCGGATTCGTCCTCCCTCCAGCATGGCCACCCGGTCGCACATCCATAGCGCGCCCTCCACGTCGTGGGTGACGAGAATGGAGGTGACCCTCAACTCCCCCGAGAGGCGCTTGATCAATCGCTCGACGGCTGCCGTGTTGACCGGGTCGAGGCCCGTGGTGGGCTCGTCCCACAGGAGGATGCGGGGACGCCCCACGATCGCGCGGGCGATGCCGACCCGCTTCTTCATGCCGCCCGACAACTCGGACGGGATCAGCGGCAGGACGTCCTGCGGTTCCAGGTTAACGAGCTCCAGTGCCTCCCACACCGCACGCGCGGCGCGCGCTCTGCCGATCCGGCGAATACGGCTCTCGGGCAGCCCCATCTCCACGTTGCGGTACACGTTCATCGAGTCGAAGAGCGCCGCGTGCTGAAAGACGTACCCCACCTGCTTGCGAACGTTCTCGACGTTCTTCCGTCCGCCGAAGTACACGGACCGGCCGTTGACCTCCACGTCTCCCCGGTCGGGAACCACGAGTCCGATCGTCGTCTTGAGCAATACGCTCTTGCCGGTGCCCGAAGGTCCGAAGAGGGCAAACATCTCGCCTTCGTGAATGTCCAGGTCGACGCCCGACAGCACGGGGTGGCTGAAGGCCTTCCAGGTGTTCCGGTAGCGGATGACGGGATCGGAGGTCATCGGTGCTCCCTACCCGAGGAAGAGCGACGGGAACATCGCGTCCAGGATGAACACGGTGAGCGTCTGGAACATGACCGACGCGGTGGTGGTGCTTCCGACGCCTTCGGCTCCGCCCCTGGTCCGGAGCCCCATGTGAATCGCGATGATCGGAATCGCGAAGCCGAATGCGATCGACTTGAGCAGCGAGTAGAGCAGATCCCACGAGAACCAGAAGAGGCGGGCACCGAAAAGGAAGGTCTCGAAGGAAAGTCCGAGGGACAGCTGGGCGGCCACCATCCCGGCGAACAGCCCCACGATGTTCGCGATGCCCACCAGGAGCGGCATGACCACCAGCCCGGCCAGGATGCGGGGCGCACCGAGGATGATCAGCGGGTCTCTCCCGAGGGAGCGGTAGGCGTCGATCTGTTCGGACACCATCATGGTGCCGAGTTCGGCGGTGATGCGCGCCCCCACCCGGCCCACGAGGACGACGGCCGTCAGAACCGGCGCCAGTTCGAGCGCGAGGCTCTTCGCCGTGACGCTGCCCAGCACGTACATCGGCACGGTCGCCGTGATCTGGTAGCCCCCCTGCTGCGAGGTGACGATTCCCGACAGGATGGCCGTAATCATTACGATGGGGATGCTCTGCACCCCCATGACGTAGAGTTGATGGACGAAATCCCGGAAGGGGATCCGCATCTGCAGGGTCGCCTTGGCAGTTGCCCACACCAGCAGGCCCAGTTGTCCGCCGTGCTCCGCCCAAAGTCCCCACCACCGCCCAACCGCCCTCACGGGCCGTTCGTAGAGCGCGGTTCCCGTCACCTTGTCCCGCGGGACGAGGTTCGCCGGCTGCCGCTCCGCAGGTACGGGCCCAGAAGCACGCCCGCCACAAGCGTCTGCTTGTTCAGGATGCCCTGCCCCAGCTCGTTGCGGATCTCGAAGAACGGAGTGAGAAGCCCGAGCGGATACCGGATCGCCGCGACAAGTTCATATGTCCAGTCATCCTCGATCGTGTTCCCGGCCCCCGCACCGGGATCTTCAAACCGCGAGAAGTAGGTACCCAGCCCGAAGTACCCCACGCGGCTGAGGAGGCCGGCCTGTGCGCCTGTCTTCCAATAGCTGCACCCGGGACAATCGGGTGAGTAACGGTCGTAGATGCCGGTAACGACCAGGTCCTCCCAGAGGAACCCCAGATCGAACTCGACGCGGCCGCCATACCCGAAGGTCCCGTCAAGGAGATCGAGCTGGTAGAGCCCATGTCCCCCGACACGCACCTGGGCCGTGGCTGGCGCAGCGGCGATCAGGGAGACGGCGAACAGCGCCGCGACCGCAGCAAACCGCCGCAGGATCCGGGCCGGATCGACTCCGGTTGTTGCGCCGCGAATTCCCGAAACCCCCTGGACAAACCCGCGCCGGGGCGTTCTGCCACGGGCTTCCGCACCCTTCCCCGGGTTGATTTGGCGGTGTCTGCGGCTACAGCTTGTAGCGGGGCGGGTGAATCCTTCCGGGTCCCCGGCCCGGGCAGTCGCGGCTGAGTGCATGAAACCACCGGAGGCGAATGTGGTACAAGTCATTGAACAGCCCCTTTCATCGTCGTGAGGCATATGGAAATGTATCGCAATCGATCAGGTCCCGTCGTCCGCGGCATCCGATCTGCCGCCGCGGCCATCATTTGCGTCGCGGCCACCGGAGCCGTCGGCGACCCCGGCACCGTCCACCCCTTCCGTCTTACTGTCGCCGATGCCGATGTGTTCCAGACCGCGATCGAGGCCCGCATCCGCTTTTTCTGGGACGACTTGCAGTACGCGGTCATGGAGCACACCTCGGATATGGACTTCGAGCTCGCGGAAA
Organism: Gemmatimonadota bacterium; assembly: GCA_009840215.1. GTDB lineage: Bacteria > Gemmatimonadota > Gemmatimonadetes > Longimicrobiales > Gaopeijiaceae > Bin94. The sequence goes on from VXOC01000310.1 coordinate 78,979, forward strand.
CCGAGGAGGTGGACGCCATCATCGAGGCCTACATCAACGAGATGCTGGTGCTGGAGGCGGGGGAAGTCGTGGTCGAAGGGAAAGTGACCGAGCGGGGCATCGAGGACGCGATCCGAATCGACGAAGTGATGTGGTGGTACCGGCTGGAATACACTCTGCCGCCCGGAACGGAACGCATCGCCATCCGGAACCGGTTGCTCTTCAACCTCTTCGAGGACCAGCGCAACCTCGTCAACCTCAAGACGCGAAGCGGCAGGGAACGGACCTACTACTTTTCCTGGGACGAGGACAACATCACGGTCCCGGTCGGCTGAGCCGCCCGCCCACCGCCATGCCCGGTGCTGTCCACCATCTTCCAGAAGACGATCCCTCCGGCCTGTTGCCCCACCTCTACCTCCGCCACCCGCGAGAAGTCCGCCAGATCGAAGATGTCCACCTTTCCCGGCTCGGCACCCACACCCTCCACGGACACGAAGGCGTAGCGGCCATCGGGACTTGTGACGACGCCGTGCGTGACCGTGGTCGAGGAGCGCGCGACAGCCAGCGTCCGGCCCGTCTCCATGTCGAAGAACTGCACCCCGGCTCCCTGCTTGAGGGTCGCCACCAGCACCGCATCGTCGGGGGTGAGCGCGAGATTGTACGGACCGCGCCCGGTCCGGAATGTGCGCGCCAGCGACCAGGACTCGCGATCGATCTCCAGGATGCGGTCGCCGCGGTTGCACGCCACCAGGAGGGAGTGGCCGTTCCCGGTCGGCACCACCCAGGTGGGGGAACAGGTGGGGGGCGTGTGGCCGGCGGAGGCGCCCGCGTTGCCGGCGTGACCGTGCCCGCCTCCGGGCGGGGGTTCGGCGGGGAGCGCTCCCTCGTGGTCCACCGCGACCGAAAACCGGCGCGAGACCGCGAAGGAGCGGGTGTCGATTTCAACGACCTGGTCGTCCATCATGCACGCCGAATAGAGGAAGTTGCCGGCGGCGTCGATGCGGGCGCCGTGCGGCATGGTACAGGTCTCGATCCGCTCGACCTCGATCATGTCGGGGGTGTACACCACCGAGACCGACGAGGGCACCATCTCGCCGTGGAGATTGAAGTTGGCCACGAAGGCGTAGAGTCCGTCGGGCGTAAGGTCGAGCGTGGCGGGGAATTGGCCGAGGAGGATGGGATCGCCGACCAGCGTGTCGGGACCGGCGTGGAACTTCCAGAGCTTGCCGTCGGGCACGCCGTGCCCCGTGGTCATGAAGAGGAAGCGCCCGTCGGGGGAGATGTTGAGGCCGTGGGGCCCCTCGGTCTCCACCGCGATCTCCCCCACCGGGATCGTGCGGTCGAGGACCGCGCCCGCAGGTCCGAAACGGATGCGATGGAGGAGATCTTCCGACTCGGCTCCAACGTAGACGTAGTAGTCCGCGCGCGGGGGCTCCTGGGCCGCCGCGGGACCGGCGATTCCCCACGCACCCGCAATCATCCACACACAGAGGGCATATGGCCACAAGTTCAAGTGCTATCCTCCATCAGCGGTTGCGACGACCGGCCGGTGCCGGTGGGGAACGGTAGGGAGGTGTTTTCGGTGAAGGCAAGTAGACGACGGGGCGGTTCGCCATGACCGATCTGTTGTTCGTCGTGGGGGCGGCGCTCGCGGGCTCCTTCATGTGCTCCATCCTCGAAGCCGTACTCCTCTCGGTCAGCCACTCCTACATCGCGCTGCTGCAGAGCCGCGGGCACCGCGCGGGCGACATCCTGAACCGGATGAAGCGGGAGATCGACGAGCCGATCGCGGCGATCCTCACGCTGAACACCATCGCGCACACGGTGGGCTCGGCCTGGGGCGGGGCCATCGTGGACCGTGTCTACGGCGACTTCTGGCTCGGCGTCTTCGTGGCGGTGCTCACCTTCGTGGTGCTGGTGGCGTCGGAGATCATTCCCAAGACGCTTGGGGCAACCTTCTGCAACCAGTTGGCGGCGCCGACCGCGCATCTGCTGCGCTTCCTGGTGATCGTGATGAAGCCGGTGCTCGTTCCGCTCGCGGTCCTGAGCCGCTGGATCAGGCCTGCCGGCACGTCGCGGGCCGCCATCAGCCGGGCGGAGATCGGGGCGCTGGCGGAGCTCGGGCGGCAGGAGGGAGCGATTGACGAGAACGAGTTCCAGGTGCTGTCCAACGTCATGCAGCTCGACGAGATCACGGTCGGGGAGGTGATGACGCCACGCATCGACATGGTGGCCGTGCCGGTCGAGGCCACGGTGGCGGATGCCATGGACGTCATGCTCGATCGCGGCAAGCTCCGCCTTCCGGTCTACGAGGGGAATCTGGACCGGATCGTGGGGATCCTGCTCGCGCGGGATCTCTGGCGTGCCGCCCGCGAAGGGAGCGAGGGAGTGCGCGAGGTCGCGAGACCGGCACGGTTCGCCCCCGATTCCAAGCCCGTGGAGGAGCTGATCCGGGAAATGCGCGCCCAGCGCACCAAGATGATCATCGTGCTGGACGAGTTCGGCGGCACCGCCGGCCTGGTTACCCTGGAGGACCTGATCGAGGAGATCGTCGGGGAGATCCAGGACGAACACGAAGGCGATGAACCCCGCGATTTTCGCACCATGGAGGATGGCCGGGTCGTCGTCTGGGGCGGCACGCCGGTCAAGGACGTGCAGGATCGGCTGGGCATCGAGCTCGGCGAGGAGTTCGACACCATCGGCGGCTACGTATTCGGAGCCCTGGAAGGGGTCGGCAAGGCCGGTGACTCGGTGGACACGCCGGGCGGGCGGTTCCGGGTTCTTAAGGTAAGCCGGCGGCGCATCGAGTACGTGCTCTTCGATCGACGGGAGTAGCAACCCCGGCGGGGCCGAACTGCGGATGGCAACCGCCGGGCGTCAGCCCTCCGTGGGTTCCGGGCCGCTCGTGGCCCCCGAGGTCCCGTCGGGCCCGGCCTCTTCAGCCTTTGCCTTCTTCAGCGCTCGCTCCTCCTGCCAGAACGACACCGCGAGCAGGACCGCGCCACACGAAATCGCCATGTCCGCCACGTTGAAGATGGGCCAGTGCGTGAAGCCGAGGTCGATGGGACCGATGAAGTCCACCACCCCCTTGTCCCACCTCACGCGGTCGATGAGGTTGCCCAGCGCCCCGGCGATCACCAGGACCAGCGCGGTGAGGCGCAGGTGGTCGCGCTCGTGCGCCCGCACCAGAAGCGCGACCATGAGGCCGAGCGCGATGAGCGCCACGGGAATGAAGAACCAGCGCGAATCGTCCCCGATCGAAATCCCGAAGGCGGCACCCGTGTTATGGGCCAGCGTAAGGGGCACGTAGCCGCCCAGAAAGTCGGGTCTGGGCGCACCCTCCAGCACTGCCTCCGCCCAGCGCTTGGTGAGGATGTCGGCAAGGAGGATGATCGGCAGGGCGGTGCCGAGAAATGCCAGCTTTCGTTTCACGATGATGTGGTCTCCGCTGGTGAGCCGGCACAGGGCCGGTACCGGTCTTCCGTCGAGCAGGGGGGATCTTGTCCACCGGCTGCCAGGGCGGGCCGCCTGGTCTGGCGTCGTGTCCCGGAGATTCCCCGCAATGCGAGCACGCGAATTCCCGGGACACAACACCTGGTGATGACCGGAGAAGTGGAGGCGGCGGGAGTCGAACCCGCGTCCGCGAATGAGTCCTTCCAGGCTTCTACGTGCGTAGATCGCCGTTCGGCTTCGCCTTCGGTGCTGGCCGGCGAACCGCCCGCACCGGGCTAGCTACCTGATGTCTCGTTCCCCGGCTCGGTAGCCCAAACCGGAGAACCAGCCCGAATCGTCGACGCTCCCGCGGCCCGCCTCGGGCGGGCAGACCGGGAAACGGGTCGCTTGTATCTAAGCGGCCAGAGCCAAGTCAGAGTTGGCAGTTGTGTGGTTTCCGGGGATGATTAGCGAGGCCCCCGGACCTCGGCACGCAGCTTGGAGTTCCCCAGACACGTCGAAGCCGTGTCGCCCCCATGAATGTCAATCAGCGGCCCGCCGGCGCACCCCGGAGCGGATCCGGGTTGGCGCGTGAACCTGTAACGATAAACCCGCCCGGACGCGTCGAAAACCCCCGGCGGTCCCCGTTGCGGTCCCCCTTGCCGTCCCCGTTGCGGTCCAGATACCGCCCCAGCACTTCGCGCACTTCGAGCAGATCGCGGACCTGGAAGAGACGCTGCCGGAGACGGCGCCCTTCCGGCAACCCCTTGGTGTACCAGCCCAGGTGCTTGCGGAATTCGCGGACCGCCTTGTCCGCGTCGTCTTCGAAGGCGACTGCATGCTCCGCGTGCCGGATGCAGATCCGGAAGCGGGTGCGCACGCCGGGTTCCCCCGGCACCGGCTCTCCGTTCAGGGCTGCGCGCGCCTGGTGGAAGAGCCAGGGCGCGCCGTGACTTCCCCGCGCGATCATGATGCCATCGCACCCGGTCCGCTCCCTCATCCGGCGCGCGTCTTCGCCGGAGCGCACATCGCCGTTGCCGATTACAGGCACATCCAGGGCCCGGGTCAGAACCGCGATCTCGTCCCAGCGGGCCCTTCCCGAGTACATGTCGGCGCGGGTGCGGGGGTGAAGCGTCACCATGCGGGCCCCCGCGTCCCGACAGGTTCTCCCGATCGCGACCGGATCGCGGGTGGCCTCGTCGAAGCCGGACCGGATCTTGGCGGTGACCGGGAGCGGGGTGGCGTCGGCGACCGCGCGTACGATCCGCCCGACGAGCGCCAGGTCGCGGAGGCATCCGGATCCCCCGTTGCGCTTGACGACCTTCTTCACCGGACACCCGAAGTTGATATCCACGAAGTCGGGTTCGTAGACCTCCGTCACGAGGGTGGCCGCCTCGGCCATCGTGCCGGGGTCCGCACCGAAGATCTGGATCCCGATCGGGCGCTCTTCCTCGTCGAAGCGCAGGTAGTGCGCGGTCCGGCCGCTGCCCCGCACAATCCCCTCGGCGCTCACGAACTCGGTGAGGACGACATCCGCGCCGAAGCTCCTGCACAACCTCCGGAACGGAGACTCGGAGACTCCGGCCTGGGGCGCCAGAAAGAGGGGCGTCCCGGGGAGGTCGCGAAGCTTGAAGGGCAGTGTCTTCATGGTTCCAAGGTAACCGGGTGCGGCGTCGATTGCTGGCCTTCCGCGCCCGCGTCGGATATGTTGCGGCGCCTGTCGACCACGGTCTCCCATCCCCTGCCCAGAGGCACCCGCCCGGTCCCATCGTCCATGCGCCTTCGCGACTTCTTCACACCGGAACGAGTCGAACTCCACCTGGAGGGAGACACGCGGGACGAGATCCTCGAGGCGCTCATCTCGCTGCTGGAGGTGGACGATCGGTCGCGCGCCGTTCTTTCGCGAACGCTGCGCCGACGCGAGAACCTCGGCTCGACGGGCATCGGCCGGGGGATCGCGATCCCCCATTGCCGCTCGCTCGTCGTGACGCGTCTGCACATGGCGTACGGGCGGCACCTGGGCGGCGTGGACTTTCAGTCGATCGACGACCGTCCTGCGCGCCACTTCTTCCTGATCGTGGCGCCGCCCCTGGAGGTCGCGGGCCAATACCTGCCCGTGCTGGGAAGGGTGGCCCAGTTCGCGAAGGAACCGGACACGCCGCGCAGGTTGGCTGAACTGGCGTCCGCCAACGAGTTCTTCGAACTGCTCGACTCGAAGGGAGTGTAGCCGAGTGGTGCCGGCCTGGACCGGCCAGACCGTTGCCGGCGTCCTACCTGGAAACGAACATCCTCAGCGGCAGCGCCCGGCCGCGCCCTTCGATCCACATCTGGACGAAGTAGACGCCTGAAAGGACCGGTTTGCCCTCGCGGTCCCGTCCGTCCCAGTACGCTTCGTAGCGGCCCTTGTTGCGGTATTCGAGCTGCAGCAGCGGCAGTCCATCGCCACCGGGGTAGCGCAACGCGACGGGAGCGGCCACGAACTGCTGGAGGATATTGTAGATGCGCAAGGATACCGTGACCGTCTTCCCTTCCTCGAAGAGCGGCTCCTCGAGCACGAAGGGAATCCGTGTCTCGGAGCTGAAGGGATTCGGGTAGTTCCGCTCCAGCCGGAAGTCGGGGTCCTTCCCGGCAACCGGCGGGGGACGTTCCTGGGCGGCCAAAGCGGTGAAGCCACCGGAACAGAGTAGAAGTACGACGCAGAGAATGCGCCTCACGATTGTATCCTGCTTTCGGTCAGTAGCGTTGGTACGTTGGCCCTCCAGGGGCTGGGACCTCAATCGAGCCGTGAGCTTTCGTCCTTGCCCGTATATCTTACCTATTGGGTACGCCAAAGGTCAAGGAAAGATCCGGGATGCCGGTCGCCCGCCACCGCAAGGGAGACTGCCGGGCGCGGCACAATCGTCCTGGAGGACACGGGCGCACAACCGTGTTTTCGGAGGACGCGGGGCCCGTCACCACGCTACCGACTCGGAGACGCGCCGGCCCGAGTCCAGCCGCTGGGTCACGCCCCGTGCGTCGAAGTATGCGAGGATGGGGATCAGGTGCTTGCGGGTTACCGGAAGCACGCCGCGGAAATCGGCTGGCCCCAGCCCCTCCTGGCCCCCGAGTTCGGCCACGACCCTATGCGCCGCCCGCTCCAGCGCCGCCGCCTCGACCCAGTAGGTATCGCCGAGGAGGAGGACACTCCCCTCCTCTGCAAGGAAGGCCAGCACCGCACCGGTCCTTGGATGACCCGATACCAGCGCTGCCACTTCGGATGTCGCGGGACCCTGCAGTCCGGCTTCTCCCAGGGCCTTGAGAAGGCGATTCGACAGCTCCTCCTCCTCCGGCGACAGCGCAGCCCTGAACTCCGGGAGACGGGCGATCCCACTCTCGATGACCAGGCGTCCCCCTTCCTCGAGGCGGGCCGTCAATCCGTCTGCCAGCCTGGGGTGAGCGTGCGTGGGCAGTGCCGCGCGAAGGAGCGCGAGCGGAGTCCCCGCGGCCAGCGAATGACGGTCGTGGTAGCGTCGCACCGCCCGCAGTATCCTGTTCATGCCTTCGGCAGCGATCGCGGCATCGAAGAGAACGCCGCCGAGTCGCCGGAGGTTGTGGCCCCGTGTGTCGAGCGTGCCTCCGCCCCACCCCGCCCGCACCCCGAGTACGCCCTCGTCCAATCCCTCCCAGCCCGCGAGCACCGCCGCCCCCCAAACCGCCTGTCCGCCACCCTGCGCGAGACCCTCGAGGGCATCGCGTTCACGATCCGGCAGCCGCTTCCGCTTTGCGGGCGCGGGTTCGAGGACCACACCGCCCGCAATCGTCGTGACGGGGGAATAGGAACGAATCACGAACCGGTCTCCGCAGCGCGCGACGAGGGGAGCCTCCAGTCTCAACTGGGCCGGTGCGCCGACTCCGGGCGGCACCTCCTCCGTACCGAAAAGAGCCACGCGGCTCATGACCTCCACCGTGCCCAGGTGGACCCGGACCCTCTGTCCGTGCTCCAGACGCCACCCGGTCCCCTCCAGGGTACGAATCCGGACCGTCAGCATCCAGGAGGGCGACCAGCTCCTGTCCGTGACCAGGACATCGCCGCGGGAGACGAAGCCACGCCGTACCGCCGAGCCCGTCAGGGCAAGGGCGGTCCGCTCCCCGGCGGCGGCGGCATCGACCTGGGCACCGTGCACCTGAACCGCCCGGACGCGCGCATCATGTCCCCGGGGCAGGACCCGCACGGTTGCACCGCGCCTGATCCTTCCCGACCAGAGGGTGCCCGTCACAACCGTCCCCGCCCCCTCCATCGCGAAGACCCGGTCGACCGGCAGCCGCGCGAGGTCGTCGGCGGAGCGCTCACGAGCCCGCGCCGCACACCGAATCAGGGCGGCCGAGAGATCCTGCAGGCCCGCGCCGGTACGCACCGAAGTCGGGATGACCTCCGCGCTCTCGTAGTTCGTATGCTGCAGGGTTTCCCGCACCTCCTCGGTCACCAGCTCGAGCCACTCGGGGTCGACCAGGTCGGCCTTGGTGACGGCGACCACGAGGCCCTCGACTCCGAGCAGCCTGACAATGGCCAGGTGTTCGCGCGTCTGCGGCATCACGCCCTCGTCGGCAGCCACCACCAGGAGCACGAGATCCATCCCGGTCGCCCCGGCCACCATGGTGCGCACGAACCCCTCGTGGCCCGGCACATCCACGATTCCGAAGGAGTATCCCCGGGCGGGAGCGTAACGCGCGAACCCGAGTTCGATGGTGATGCCGCGGCGCTTCTCCTCCGCCAGCCGGTCGGTGTCCACGCCGGTCAGGGCCCCCACCAGCGAGGTCTTCCCGTGATCGATGTGACCCGCGGTGCCCAGAATGAGGCTAGCTGGTGGGGAGGTCATCGGGTGCGGCCTGATCGGGTGGGTCGAGGAATCGGAACGAGCCGAGGCGGCGGCCGCCCAGCATGTGTAAGGTGGTGAAATCGTCCAGCAGCGACAGGTGGGCCCGGGATCCACGCAGGTCGGAGGGCACCCTGCCTTCGAGCAGTCTGCGCAGCTGGGCCCGCGCAACCGGACCGATTCTGCGGGAACCCTGCGGCGCCGGGCACCGAGGGTCGCGTACGCCTCCGGCGGCCAGATCGAAGCGCCCCATGTCACCGGGTTCGAGGACTTCACCGCACGCGATACAGACAGCGAGTTCGGGACCGAAGCCGAGGACCTTCACCATCTTCCACCCGAGGGCAAGGACTTCGCCGTGCACGCCCGGCGGCGAGACCGCTTCCAGTCGGTCGAGACCCGCCGAAAGCGCGTCGTAGAGTTCGGCGTGGGGCTCCTGGCCGGCGTGCTTCAGAACGAGTTCGGCGGCGATCGACGCCCCGGCCAGGCGCGGGAGGTGTCCGGCCAGCCCGAAGCGCGTCCTGACCGGGGTGAATTCCCGGAGCGACTGAAGCTCCCGATTCTCGCGAACGGCGATCTCGGCGACCCCTTCTCCGAAGGTCCCCGGCGACCCGCGACCCTTCGACGCGCCCTTTCTGATGCCGTGGGCCATGACGCCCACCAGCCCCAGCTCGCGGGTGTAGAACCTCAGCACGCGGCTGCTCTCGGAATACGGATGCGCCCTGAGAAGTACAGCCGGCGTCGTTACGGTGGGCATGTCCGGCAATCCGTGGATGAAGCCCGGACACCGTGAGCGGGGAGGCGCCGGAATGGCAGGACAAAGCGGGCTTCGCGCGGCGGCTGGCAGCTGTCGCCCGGCCGAGGGGTCACGGGTCCAGCTCTTCGAGGAGACGCATGCGTCGGCTTTCGTAGTCCTCCCGGCGAACCCGGCCGGCTCCGCGCTCCTCGTCGAGTCTCGCGACCGCGACGAGCACTTCCTGTCTCGTTCGCCCGGACGCACTCGGCCGTCGTGCCGACCGCGAGCGCGCCGCCACGAGGGCTCCCGCTCCCGCCAGCGCCAGGGTGAGGAGTACCGCGGCGAGGGATACCGGCCTCAGCGGCCCTTCGTCTCCCCCCCCTCGATCGACTGAAATCACCGACGGGGCCATGTCGCGGCCGGCGAAGCGACGATAGCTGACGCCTTCAATCTCCACCTCCGGCACGCTGAGCAGTCCGGTTACCGCGACCTCGCCCGCCGGCTCACGGACGAGCAGCTCCATGGAGCCGACGGTCCCCTCCATGGGGACGGTGAAACGATCCGTGGCGATCGTGTAGCGAAACAGGTAGAGGTAGGCCCGCCCGCCGGGCAGTATCGGCGCCGAGACGTGCACGCGTCCCTCGCGGAAGCTCGCCATGTCCGCCGACAGGTCGCTGGTCCGGCCGACCCGGAAGTCCGTCGCTTCGGGGGGCAGCGCGTGGGACCATGTGGGTCCCTGCTCGCTGGCAACCAGGGTTGCTCGCGTGTCGTTGCCAAGTTCGAAGTAATCCGCAACCGCCCAGCCGGGCCCCGGATCCAGCGGCTCGGCGAAGAGATTCCGGATCCGGATCCGGGCTCCCACACCCTGCGCGGCGGGAATGGCCGGGTATGCCTGGATCACGTAGGTGCCGCCGCCGGCCTCCGGTTGCGCGGTGATGGCTTCTCCGACGTAGAGCACATCCTGGTAGCGGATGGTCGCGAAAAAGACGTCGTCGGTGCCATCGCCGGCCACCTCGGGCAACGGGATCTCGAAGGTGCCGTCCTCGCTCACGGTGACGCTGTCGACCTCGCCGGAGGACTGCCTCGACACATGGTGCAGGACGACCGTGCCGCTGTCCGCCGGCAGTTCGCCGATGAGGACCTGGCCCGACAGCACACCACCCCGGGGACTTTGCGTGGTGGTATCGGGATCCCGGCTGACCGGAGGATCCTGGCCGGAACCGGCCGCCGGCGAAATCAGCGAAGCCATCAGGACCGCACCCAGGAGGAAGGCCGTGGCGATCCACCCGGAAGCAATCCCACCGGATGACATGGCGGAGCACGTGCGCGGCGGCAGGCGGCCCGGCATCCGCACGCGCGCCGTCAGCGGTCGAACCGGCCGAGGTCTTCGGGACGAAGCCCGCGAAGATGTTCCTCCAGGGCCTCCGCGCTCATCGGGTCCTCGTCGTGGTCCACCCCCTCGCCCTCTTCCGTGTCCGCGACTTCCACCACGAGCGTACCCTGTTCGAGCAGGGAGTCGTCGGCGAAGATGCGCGCCTCCATGCGCAGCGCGATCGCGATCGAGTCGGAGGGCCGCGCGTCGACGGAAATGACCTCGCCATCGCGGTCGATGATCAGTTCGGCGAAGTAGGTGCTGTTCTCCACCCGTGTGATGAGGACGCGCTTCAGCGTGCCGCCCATGCCACCCATCACCGATACCAGGAGATCGTGGGTGAGGGGGCGCTGGAAGGCGACGCCGCCCAGATGCATGGCGATCGCGCTCGCCTCGCCGGGACCGATCCAGATGGGCAGAATCCGCTCCGTGCCGACCTCCTTGAGGATGACGACCGGCGTGTTGGACGTTCGGTCGAAGGCGAGGCTCTTGACGTTGACCTCGATCACCTGCGCGCCTCGCTTTCGGTGCCTGTCCTCACAGTTGCAACGCCGTCTTCAGATCATCCACCCGATCGGTTCGTTCCCACCCGAAGAGCCGTACACGGCGTCCGTTCGATATCAGGGTACGCGGGGTGCGCCCGAAGTGTCCATAGGCGGCCGTGGGCAGAAAGACCGGATTCCGGAGCCCCAATGAAGCGATGATTCCCCGGGGCGTGAAGTCGAAGACCTGTTCCACGGCCCGGGAGAGATCCTGGTCGGGAACGACACCGGTACCGAACGAATCCACCCAGATCTGAACGGGGTCGGCCCTGCCGATCGCATAGGCGAGCCGCACCTCGCAGCGGGATGCGGCGCCGGCGGCCACCAGGTTCTTGGCGGCCCAGCGAGCCGCGTAGGCACCGGAGCGGTCCACCTTGGTGGCGTCCTTGCCGGAGAAGGCGCCGCCCCCGTGCCGGCCCATGCCGCCGTAGGTGTCCACGATGATCTTGCGCCCCGTGAGTCCCGAGTCGGCGGCGGGTCCCCCAAACACGAAGCTGCCGCTCGGGTTGACGTGGCTGACGGTGCCTTCCGGGTCGAAGTGCCGTTCGGGAAGCGACGGCGCGATCACCTTCGCGATCACCTCGTCGCGGATCTCGTCCTGGGTCAGCTCCGCGCCACCGTGTTTCCGCGCGTGCTGCGTGCTGACCACGACGGTCGCTACGCGCGTCGGCACCATTCCGTCGTACTCGTACGTCACCTGCGACTTGCCGTCTGGTCGCAGCCACGGAATCTCTCCCGACTTCCGGGCTTCCGTGAGGCGCATGGCCAGGGCGTGGGACGCCGCGATGGGCGCCGGCATCAACTCGGGGGTCTCGTTGCAGGCAAATCCGAACATCATGCCCTGGTCCCCCGCCCCACCCTGGCTCACCCCGGCCGCGATCTCGTCCGATTGGCGGACGAGCGCCACTTGGCACCGGGTCCCGTCCGATCCGTCGTAGAGGGGGCTCTCATATCCGACCTGACGGATCACCTTGCGTACGAGCTCGGGCACATCGGGAAGTTCGCCCGCGGTCCCGATCTCGCCGGCCACCAGCACCCGGTCGGCAGCCGCCAGCGTCTCGCACGCCACGCGGCCTTCGGAATCCATGTCCAAAATGGCGTCGACAACGGCGTCCGAGATCTGGTCCGCGACCTTGTCCGGATGCCCTTCGGTGACGGATTCGGAGGTGAAGAGGCTCAGGCTCAAGGTACGGATCTCCTGGTGGGGCGAGGTGGGAGGCTCTGTGTGGTGAAGGCCGTGTCCGCGAGACGGTTATCGGCGCGGAAGACTGTCACGGAAGGAAGATTTGAACGAATCGTCAAGCCCCCGGCGGGAACACCCGGTTCAGCGTGGGCCGCAGCGACGCGGCAAAGCTCCGCCTGGCCTCTGCTCCGGTGGGCGCCTCGAGCGACACCTCGGCGGCAGCACGGATTTCGTCCAGACGGCAGTTGCGCACGATTCTCTTGATACCGGGCAGCGACCGCCAGGCGACGGAAAGCACCTCCACGCCGAGGCCGAGAAGGAGCAGTACGCCGAGGGGCCGGGTGGCCATCTCGCCGCAGGCGCTCACTTCCACGCCCGCGGCGCGACCGGCACGGGCCACCATCGAGATCTGCCGCAGCACGGCCGGATGGAAGGGGTCGTACAGGTGGGCGAGCCGTGTGTTGGTGCGGTCGACAGCCAGCGTGTACTGTACCAGGTCGTTGGTGCCGATCGAGAAGAAGTCGGCGTGGGCCGCGAGACCGGGGGCGGCGAGGGCCGCGGCGGGTGTCTCGATCATGGCGCCGACTTCCACGGCGCGCGCGAAGGGCACGCCCTCGCTCCGCAGCTGGTTCTCCGCCATCCCGAGCAGCTCTCGCACGGTGGCAATCTCGGCACCGGTGTTCACCAGGGGTGCCATGATGCGCAGGTCTCCGTGTACGGCCGCTCTCAGCATGGCGCGGAACTGGGTCAGGAAGAGTTCGGGCTCGTCGGGACAAACACGAACCCCGCGTCTGCCCAGGAAGGGGTTGTCCTCGGCGGGTGTGCGCAGGAAGACGGGAAACTTGTCCCCCCCCAGGTCGAAGGTCCGGATGAGAACCGGGTGGGAGGAGAAAGTCTCCGCGACGCTGCGGTAGGCAAGGTACTGTTCCTCCTCTCGGGGCACCGTGTTGCGGCCGACCACGAGGAACTCCGTCCGGAACAGCCCGACCCCCCGGGCACCCAGCGCACGGGCTCGGGCCGCTTCGCCCGGAAGGTCGAGATTCGCACGGAGAGTAACGCCCTTGCGGTCCAGGGTGACCGCCTCCTCCCGCGCGATGGCCGGGGTCTCGCGCCTCCAGCCCCGGATCGTGGCCCGGCGGCGCTCGAAGCGGTCCACCTCCCGCGCGTCCGGCTCGATCACCACGCGGCCGGACCACCCGTCCACAATGATCGGCTGGCCGTCTCCGGCCCGGGCGGCGATGTCTCCCAGCCCCGCGGCCGCGGGGATTTCGAGCGATCGGGCGAGGATGGCCCAGTGCGACGTGCGCGTCCCCTCGTCGGTGGCGAGTCCCACCACCCGCGACGCATCGAGCGAGGCGACGAAGCTGGGGGTGAGATCCTTCGCCACCGCGACGATTCCTCCCGGCTCCGCGTCGCCCCCGATCTCCCACGGATCGGGGAGGTCCAGCAACCGGCGGAGAACCCGGACCTTCAGGTCTTCGAGGTCGTTCAAGCGATCCAGCACCATGGGGTGGGATGTACGGGACCATCGGTCCTTCAGCTCCAGCATGCGCCAGTCAAAGGCGCGTGCGGCCGTGAGCCGGTTGTCCGAGATGTAGCGTTCGGTCCCCAGCACGACCTCTGGATCGTCCAGCATGAGGATCTGCGGATCGAAGATGCGCGCCTCGATGGGACCGAGACGAGACCCTGTCTCGCCCTTGATGCCCTCCAGTTCGGTCCGGGCCCGGGCGAGCGCCCCGCGGAAGCGTTCCAGTTCCCGGCTCCGCCCACCCTCGGGGACGGCGACGCGCGGCACCGCGGGAACGTGCCAATCCACCGTTCGCACCCGCCCTCTGGCGATTCCCTCCGCGGCGGGAAAGCCCTTGAAGACGACCGGAGCGCCCGGCTCATTCACCGAAGCCGCCCCTCACCAGGCGGGCCAGCGCCTTCACCGCAGCCGCGGCATCCTCCCCCTCGGCGGTGATGGTCAGCGAACTCCCCCTTTCCGCGGCCAGCATCAGCACCCCCATGATGCTCTTCCCGTTCACCGAAAGCCGCTGCTTCCTGACCGTGACGGAAGACGCAAAACCGCCCGCGAGCTTCACGAACTCGGCGCATGGCCGAGCGTGCATTCCCAACCGGTTGGGCACCTCCACGTCGAGGGAACAGGTCGCCGGACCGTCACGGGCCAGAGCCTGTCGCCCCGATTCACTCATAGTCCTCGATCAGCGAATCCCGCGGGTTCATGGCGCCGCGCAGGCCGTCGTCGAAGCGCCTCGGGACATCGACACCCGAATAGGCGAGCAGCTGGTTCATGGCGATCACCTCACTGATCGCGATCAGGTTCTTGCCGGGATTCAGGGGAATCGTCAGTCTGGGGATTTCCACGTCGAGGATCCGCACCATCTCCCGGTCCAGACCCGTTCGGTCGTACTCGCGCGAGTCGTCCCAGCTCTGGAGGTCGACGATCACCTCGACCCGCTTCCGCTGGCGTGTGGCCCGCGTCCCGAACATCGACGCCACGTCGACGATGCCGATTCCGCGGATCTCCATATGGAACCCCTGGCGTTCGTGGCCCTTGCCCATCAGCACATCGTTGCCGCGCCGCGATACGAATACCAGGTCGTCGGCGACGAGCCGGTGTCCCCGTTGCACGAGCCCCAGAACACATTCGGACTTGCCGATTCCGCTCGGCCCGGTGAAGAGAAGTCCGATGCCGTAGACATCGGCGAGCGATCCGTGGACGGTGGTGACCGGGGCCAGCACATCCTCGAGATACGGTTTCAGCGCCCGGTAGAAGTCCCCCGTCTCGATCCGGGTGCGGAGGACCGGCACGCGGGCGCGTTCGGCCGCCGCCAGGAAGGCGTCCGGCACCTTCTGTCCGCGGGTGACGAAGACGGCGGGCACATCGTGGGCGAAGACGGCGCCCAGACGCTCCTCCACCTCCCCCGGTTTCAGCGTCGACAGGTAGCTCATCTCGGTCTTGCCGAAGACCTGCGTCCTGCCCTCCGGGAACCGGTCCGTGTAGCCCGCCAGCGACAGACCCGGACTCGACACGTCCGGATTGACGATCCGTCCTTCCAGGGGCACGCGAGGGGTGAGGAGTTCCAGGTGCAGCGATGCCTCCCTGGCATCGAGAAGTTCCCGCACCGTGACGAAGGCACTCACGGCACAAGGGCGAACACGTAGGTCCGTGCGCCAGGGATTCCGTCCCCTGGCTGCCTGGCCCGGCCAGTCGCCGCTCCCGGTGCTCGGCCAGCCCTATCCACCCAGAAGCGTTCAGCGCGGATGCATCGGCGTTCAAATGCCGGGGGGATTCTGTCCACGGGCTTGCTAGCCGGGCAAGTCCGACGACGCGTGGCGGAAATCCTTGCGCCGCGTACGGTCACGCTTCAGCCGACGCTTCACGTGGGTGTCCAGATCGTCCAGAGCCACGCGGAAGTCCGGACCCTCGCCACGCGCCACGATCGGCTGCCGGCGGCGCCGTGATACGATCGCCTCGACGGTGTGGGACCGGCCCTGAAGCCGGAAGACCACCCTCACGTCCATTACGGCGGGATCGAAGCGGGGCCATCGCTGCGAAAGGGTCTCCACGCGGTCGCGCAGTTGGGCATTGACTTCACATCCGTGGGCTGTGATCCGTGTCGGCATCCTGTCGTCTCCATGGTGGAATTCGGGTGGGGTCCAACCGGTACGACTGCGGGTTCCACAAGCTTCCAGCATCGGCCGCTACTAGTTTAGCACGCGACGGCCGGCGGGAAACCCCGGGGACTCCGATCCGGAGCGGGCGCCCGTCGCAACAACCCCGTGCAGCAGATCCTCGAAGGCGTCGGCCACCCCGTCCCAGCTGTAGCGCTCCGCCATGGCCCGCGCGGCCCGCCCCATCCGGTCTCGGGTCGCGGGGTGCAGAATCCGTCCCAGCGCCGCGGCCAGCGCGTCCACATCGCCGTGGGGAACGAGCAGACCGGTCTCCCCGTGGCGGACCGTCTCCCTCAACCCCGGCGAGTCGGAGGCAACGGTGGGGGTCCCGCAGGCCGAGGCCTCGATGCTGGTGATTCCCCATCCCTCCTTCGGCGAGGTGAGCGCGTGAACCCACGATCTGGACAGCAGTTCCCTCTTCTGCTCGTCCGGCACGAATCCGGCGAAGTGCACGCTGTCACCGATGCCGAGCCGACGGGCGGCTTCCTCGAGAGCGGGACGGGCGTCGCCCTTGCCGGCCACGATCATCCTCACTCGCGTCCCTTCCTCGCGCAGCCGCGCTATCGCGCTCAGCACCAGGTCCACCCGCTTGTAGCGCTTGAGGCGGCCCAGGTAGACGACTGTCGGGTCCGTGTAGCGGTCGGCGGCCGGGCCCAGGCCTTCGAGTTCCACGCCGTTGCGTATAACGGCGATGCGCGCGGGATCGAGGCCGCGACGGCCCAGGTCCTCACGGGTGCTCTGCGAGACCGCGACGCAGGGCAGTCCCCGGTACACCGCGGGGATGATGCGCTCGAAGAGCCAGGTGGCGGTGGCGAGGAGCGGGTTGGCCTCGCGAAAGGCGGTCGCACCGAAGAGATGGTGCACGAGAAGGACGCCGCCCCGGGCACCGGACCAGACCGGAGCGAGCATGGGGACCTTGTTCAGGTCCTCCACGGCTACATCGAAGACCCTGTCGCCCAGGTGGCGCTGGAAGTAGAGCGGGGCCGCCAGGTTGAAGGTGTACCGCCCGCCGGTGCGATGGACTTCGATCCCGTCGATCACGGCGGTGCGCGCACACCCTTTCCAACCGGAGCACAGCAGCGTCACCCGGTGCCCCCGGCACGCAAGCCGCCCGAAGACCTGGTGCAGGTGTTCCTCGGCGCCTCCCGCCTGCGGGTTCTCGCGATCCTGCCAGTTGACGACAAGGATGCCCAGGGGTGGCGGTGCGGACACGGTCAGCTCCACGGGGCGCTACGCCGGCCCGGAAGCATCGGACTGCACGGACCTGTACACGGCATCCAGAACGCCATTCACGAACCGTGGCGAGTCGGCCCCGCCATACCTCTCCGCCAGGCGCACGGCCTCCTGGATCGCCACCTTCGCGGGCAGGTCGGAGAGACACAGAATCTCGGTGGCGCCCAGCCGCAGGATGCCCCGGTCCATGACGGACAGGCGATCGAGCCGCCAGTTGTCCATGCAGGCGGTTATCGCGTCCTCGATCATGCCCCGGTCACTCGCGAACGCGCCGACCAGCCGCTCCAGGTAGCGCACTCTGGCCGGCGCCACCGTCCGCTCCCCCATCGTGACCGAGAGAGCGTCCGGCAGCGAACACCCTTCACCCTCCGTTTCCCAGCGGTAGTGCACCTGCAGGAACCATGCCCGCGACCGGCTCCGGTCCCGCCTTCTCCGCGCTGGGGGCGAACGACTCAAGAGCCTCCCGGCCTCTCCGGATGGGACGCGTAGAGTGACACCATGTCCAACGCCGACCGCGCGAACTCGCCTCCCCTGTCCGCACCGTAAACGTTCGCACGCAGCAGTGCCTGTTCCCCGGTCTCGGTGGTCAGCACACCGAATACGACCGGGATGCCGGCGGTGAGGGCCACCTGTCCGAGCCCGTCGCTGGCGTGGCCGGCCACGTAGTCGAAGTGGGCGGTCTCGCCGCGGATCACGCAGCCGATGGCGACGATGGCGTCGTACCTTCGCGAGTCGGCAATCCTCCGCGCCGCCTGAGGCAGATCCCAGGCACCGGGAACGTACAGCACGCTGATGTTCCCGGGCGCGACCCCGTCCTCGAGCAGCCGCTCGCGCGCGCCCTGCAGCAACTGCTCGGTGACCATGCTGTTGAAGCGCGCCACGAGCAGTGCGATCCGCAGTGATTCGGGTCCGGTCTCCATGCTCATTCCTCCTCCTCAGTTTCCACCCCGGCGACGGCACCCGAGTCCATCGCCACCACGTTCCCGTTGTCGATTCTCACACCCTGGAAGGGCACCCTTCCCGCCACCTGCAGGGCGTACCCGTCGAGCCCTACGATGCGGCGCCGGCTGTTCGTCAGCAACCGTATCGAGGTCAGTCCCAGGTCCAGGAGGATCTGCGCTCCGACCCCGTAGTCGCGCAGCACCTGCCGCGTCGCCGGGGGATCGTGGGCGGGTGCCGGACTTCCCCCGAATCGGCGCAGTCGCTCGATCAGCTGGTCCCCGGCCCGGTCGCGATGAATGTACACGACCACCCCCTCGCCCTCGCTGCGAATGCGCTGCATGGCACCCGCGAGCAGGTTGCCCTGACGTTCGTCCAGCGAATCGAAGGTCTCGGCCAGGGGGTTCTCGGCGTGCATGCGGACGAGCACGCCCTTCTTTCCCTGGACGCTCCCGTTCACCAGCGCGATATGCACGCGGTCGTCGATGTCGGTGCGGTAGCCGATGAAGAGGAAATCGCCCCAGGCCGTGCGCAGCCTGGTCTCCACCACGCGCCTCACCAGACGTTCCCGCGCCAGACGGTACGCCACCAGCTGCTCGACCGTGATGAAGCGGAGGTCGTGTTCCCGGGCCATGACCTCGAGCTCGTCGCGGCGGGCCATCGTCCCGTCCTCGTTGAGGATCTCGCAGATGACACCGGTGGGGGCCAGTCCGGCCAGGCGGGCGAGGTCCACGGCCGCCTCGGTCTGGCCCACGCGGCGCAGCACCCCTCCCCGGCGGGCGCGCAGCGGGAAGATGTGCCCGGGCCGCCTGAGGTCGTCGGGGGTGGACCGGGGGTCGGCCAGCACCTGAACGGTCTTCGCCCGGTCGTGCGCGGAGATCCCGGTCGTGACGCCGAAACGGCGGTGGGCGTCGACCGAGACGGTGAAGGCGGTGCCCTGCGGGTCGGTGCTGCGCTCGGTCATGAGCGGAAGTTCCAGGGCATCCGCGCGTTCCGCGGTCATGGAGACGCAGATGAGTCCGCGCCCGAACTTGGTCATGAAGTTCACCAGTTCGGGCGTGATCTTCTCGGCCGCGCAGACCAGGTCGCCTTCGTTCTCCCGGTCCTCGTCGTCGGCGACGATGACGAGCCTCCCCTCGGCGATGTCGCGGATCGCGGCGGGAACGGAGTCAAGAGGCATGGACGCGGCCCTCCCTCCCGGGAAGCGCTCTTCCGTTTTCCACGACGCGCCTGACGTATCTGCCGATGAGATCCCCCTCCACGTTGACGGGATCGCCCGGCCCAAGGGCGTGGAAGTTGGTGTGTTCCCAGGTGTATGGGATGATGGCCACCTCGCAGCGCCCGCCGCCGTGAAGGCCGTTCACGGTGAGGCTGACGCCGTTGAGGGCGATCGAGCCGTGCAGGATGGTGGTGGCGAAGACGTCGTCGGGCAACGCGAAGTCGAGGAACCTCGTTTCTCCCCGGGCCCGCGCTCCCAGAAAGGTGGCCAACCCGTCCACGTGGCCCTGCACCAGGTGTCCATCGAGCCGGTCGCCGACCTTCAGCGCGCGCTCCAGGTTGACGGCCGCTCCGACGCCGTACCGCGCCGCCACGGTACGTGCCAGCGTGGACGCGCCCACCTGCACGGAAAAGGTACCGTCGTTCAGGGTCAGCACGGTCAGGCAGGCTCCGTCCACCGCAACCGATTGGCCCGGGACCAGCTCTCCGGCGAATGGGGCCGCGATCGCGAGGGTCCGGCCGCTCGGCCCCTCGGTGACCGCCGCCACGCTGCCGACGGACTCAATGATACCGGTGAACACAACGCTGGCAATCCGTGGCTGATGCCGCCCCGGGGAGCGACGCGGAGCGAAGCGGCCCAGCGCGGATGCGTCGCCGGTCGAATGCCGGGGGGATTCTGTCCACTGGCTGGCTAACCTCCGCGATCCAGAACGATCAGGGTGTCGTTTCCGAATCTCACCGGGTCGAGCCGCGGCTGCCACCCCTCGAACAGGGCCCCGATGTGGCCGGGCCCGCTGCCGGAGGCCGGCGGGAAGGCCGGAACCCCCCCCTCCCCCACCACCACCGGCGCCACGAACAGGAAGAGCCGGTCCACGAGACCCTCGGCCAGCAGCGATGCCGCCAGAACGCCGCCGCCCTCGCAGAGGACGCTGCCCACACCCCGCCCCGCCAGCACCTCCATGAGGGTCGCGAGTTCCAGTCCCTGTCCGCCGACGGGCACACCCCCCCCCCCCCCGCCGCCGCCGCGGCCGGGGGGGGTGGGGGCGGGGGCGGGGGGGGCGCGGGGGGGGGGGGGGGGGGGGGGTGGCGGGGGGG
>VXOC01000122.1 GCA_009840215.1 Gemmatimonadota bacterium
GGGGACGGGCAAGCCACCGCGACGGGGCGAACCGTCGCGGCGGTGTCGTGGGGGGTGTGGGGCCGGGTCAGCCGTTGCCGTGGCCGATCCCGGCGCACTCGTCGAGCGCGTAGCGGGCCGCCGACAGTCCGGCCAAGGTCTCGCCCACCAAGGCGAGCGCCCCGGCCCGGTGCAGCCCTTCGGCGTACCGGTCGACGTCGGCTTCGGGATCTATCCCCGAGTCCGGCACGCGATCCGAAGACGCAAGGGCGCAATAGACGGCCCGAACCAGCGGGGCGGCCTCGAAGCCGGTCTCGGCCTCGATCTCGCGGCCCGCAGCGGCCAGCGCGTGCGAGAGGTTGCGGCGGGTGTAATGGTACTCGGACGCGCGGATGATGATACGCGCCGTCCGCAGTAGCCGAATCATCAACCCCAAGTCCTCGACCGCCGAGTCCCGCGCGGCGGCGCTCACTTCGGCCCCCATCGCTTGCGGGCAACGTCAAGGCTTGCGGCGGCACCCACGAAGACCAACCGGCCACCGTGGCGGCGGTAGACTTCGACCGGCCAGCGGGCCGCACCCGTGATGCGGTAGACAACCATTTCGGTATCCTCCTGTTCCTGCGGTGGAAACCCGTGGCCGGGAATTCGGCCACCGGGTAGCGGGATGCCGGGGAATCGAACCCCGCCTCGCGGGTTTGGAAGCCGCGAAGCCGTCCAACGGGCACCCTGTAGCAGGATGCCGGGGAGTCGAACCCCGCCTAGCGGTTTTGGAGACCGCCGTCCGTCCACACGGGCACCCCGTAAGGGGATAGGCAAGCCGCCCGCACGGGTGCGAAACGTGCGGACGGGATTCGGGGGGGCTATTGGTGCGGCAACGCCTCCCGGTCGGTCACGCGCACATCGTCGTAACCGTCGAGACGGGCGGCGCGCGCGGCAATCTCGGGCGTCGGGTAGATCGGCCCGCAATCGCCCGCGTAGCCGCACACGGGGCGCGGCGCGCCTTCCTCGGCGATCTGATACCACAGAACGCCACGGCGGCGGTTGGGGTCGCGGTAGGGTCGCGCCGGGTAGACCACGGCGGCACGCCTGCGGGCCAGGACCTCCGCCAAGTCCGAGAACGGCGGGTCGGCCTGCGACGATTCGGACAGCCGCGCGACCGCGTCCCAACCCTCGGGCACCGGCACACCGGCCACGGCGGACAGCACCACGCCGCCCAACACGGCGGCGGCCTCGTCGGCGGCGATGAACACCGCCTCGGCGAACGTGTCCACATGGTGCGGGCCGCGCTGGTCCTCGGGCCACAACAACCAGTTGCGCCCGGTCTGGCGCTCGCCGTGCGCGGTGTGATGCGCGGCAGTGACCTCCACCGTAACGCGGGAAGCGTCGTCGTCGGGGAATCCCGGCGACCGGTGGCCGGTGCCGTCATGCGTGAATGTCAACAGCATGGGGGTAACCTCCTGCAAGGTCGTGAAACCGCGCCGGGAATCGGCAGCGGCAAGGGTGCGGACGGAATCGAACCGCCACGGCCTGCGGGTGTGTCGCGCGCGCTGCCATACTTGCCAGCGCCTCGGCACGGTCGAGGACTGCCCCCCACGGGGCGCACCGTTCCCAATGTGGGGGCGCAATAGCCAACACGCCCCCGAGTTTGCAGGAAATCGACCGCTACCCATGCCGTTCTACCGCCTGCCTGTCTGGCCCGCGTGGTGCCTAGTCCGTTGTGGGATGCGCTGGCGGCGTCCCCACCTTCGGGGCCGCGTCCTCGGCTGTACTCATGCCATCCCGTCCACGCTCGCGGCTTCCTGCCGCTCGGGCTGTGTCGTCGGGGCGGATCGTGCGCCCGGCGCGCGGAGCGTCCCCGCGTTCTCGCCGGTGGTGCGGCTGTCAGTCGGTGCCCCGCTCGGGGGGCCGAAGATCCGCGCACGGTCTGATAACTGAAGTTATCACGCAATACGAGTGCGCGCAAGTGTCTTGCGTATGTCCGACACGTCGGCCCGCTCTCGGGGGTTCCTTCGGGTGGGTTCCGCCCCGTTCGCCGGTGGACAGTCCCCCCCCCGCATTGTCCCCGCTCGGCGTGATCGAGGACGGCCCCAACGGCTGCCAGTCGCCCGAGCAAGTAGCCGCGCCCCGCTCTGCTCTCGCCGGTTTTGTCCGGCTGGGCGGCGTCCCCTGGTCGGCGGACAACCGAACCGGCGCGCGCGCTACGGCCCGATCCTTGGGGCGTCGGTGCCGTGTCCCCGGCGCAATTCCAGCCGTCCAGCCGGGGGCGCTCGGGGCTGCGCTGGCCAGCTCGGGGGCCGTGAAGGCGGCCCGGTCGCCATGGTGGCGCGCGTGATCGAGGACGGACAAGCGGGCGGCACCGTGACCCGTGGGAACGCCCGCACCCGTGGGCCGCACCCGTCCCCCGACCGATCCCGGCAGCGAGGCGGCCACGATGTGCGCGGCGCACCGGGCGGCGCTGGTGGTGCCCGCGATGCGGCGGCGCACCGGGCGGGCGGTCCGCGCCCACGGCCAGCGGGGGGCGGG
>VXOC01000095.1 GCA_009840215.1 Gemmatimonadota bacterium
ACCCACCCTCCCCCCCCCCCTTTTTTGCGGGGGGGGCTGTTGTTTTTATAACCCCTCGTGGGGGGGGGGGGGGTGGGGTGTTGAGGGGAGCGATGTAAACCCCACCTGACATAGTGTCAAGCGGGGTTTACAATGCAGAGTGCCCTTGGCCTCGGCCATCCTCTGGCTGGAGTGTCAAACCCTACCCCCTCGGCCGCTCCCCCTGCAGCTCCAGAATGTCCACGTTCCACTGCGTGTCCCCCAGCAGGTGCTTCACGAAGTACTCCGCCCTGAGCCAGAACCAGTAGTCGCTCATGTTCCCGAAGCCGTGCCGCTGGCCCGGGAAGATGAAGAAGTCGAACCGCTTGTTGGCCCGAATCAGCGCCTCGGCCATGCGGAAGGTTCCCGCGTGGTGGACGTTGTTGTCGATGTCCCCCGTCGTCAGGAGCAGGTGCCCCTTCAGGTTGGCGGCGATGTCGGAGTTGCGGTCGATGGAGTACTCGAAGCCGGTCACCGCGCCGGTGGAGTCCTTCACCTCCTTCACGCCGTGGTGCTTCTCGGACCACCAGTTGTTGTAGACGTCGTTGTTGTGATTCCCGGCGGACGACACGGCGACCTTGAAGAAGTCGGGGTAGACCAGCATGGCGGCGGTGGACATGAAGCCGCCTCCCGAGTGGCCGTAGATCCCCACGCGGTCGGCGTCGATGAAGGCGTGACGGTCGGCGAGCTGCTCGATCCCCACCTTCTTGTCCTCGAGCCCGTAGTCGCGGAGGTTGCCGTACCCGTAGTTGTGGTACCACTTGGAACGTGCGGGATGGCCGCCCCGGTTACCGATCGTGATCACGATGAAGCCGAACTGGGCCAGCGCCTGCTCGTAGGGAGCCAGCGAGAAGGACTTGGCGACCGATTCGGTCTGCGGGCCGGGATAGACGTAGGCCACGATCGGGTACTTCTTCGTCGGATCGAAGTCGTAGGGCTTGTACATGACGCCGTACAGGTCGGTCACGCCGTCCCCGGCCTTGACGGTGTAGGGCTCGGGGTGCTCGTAGCCGGCGTCCATGAGCGCGGAGAAGTCGGCCTCTTCGAGGTCCATGATCTTGCGGCCGGAGGCATCGTGGAGTGACGCGGCCGGGACGGTGTTGACCCGGGAATAGTTGTTGACGAAGTAGGTCGCGTCGTCGTTGACAGAGGCCTGGTGGTCGTAGTCGCCCGGGTTGAGGAGAGTGAGTCCACTCCCGTCCAGGCCGACGCGGTAGAGGTGCGAATAGTAGGGGTCCTCCCCTTCCTCGCGGTTGTTGGCGCGCAGCAGGACGTACCCGGCCTCCTCGTTGACTCCGCTGATGCCGCTCACGTGCCAGGGGCCCTCGGTCAGGCGGTTGCGGACCGTGCCGTCGGGCGCATAGCGGTAGAAGTGCGCCCAGCCGTCGCGCTCGGACCACCAGAGGAGGTCACCGTTTTCGAGGCGGTAGGGAGAGAGGATTTCGACGTAGGTGTTCAGGCGCTCCTCGATCACCACGGTCACTTCGCCGGTGGCGGGGTCGGCCCTCAACACGTCGGCCCGGTGCAGGTTGCGGCTGTGGCGGTAGTAGTAGAGTTCGTTCTCGTCCGAGAGCCACTTCGCGAACCTGATCTCGGACGGGTCGAAGCTGAAGGGCGTGCTGACGTCCCGGTAGAGCCCCATGCGCTGGTCCTTCCAGGGACCGTCGTCGATGTGCGTCATCTCGCGGGATTCCATGTCGAAGACGTGCACCGTGGTCTGGGCGACGTGCTCCTCGCCGGGCATCGAGTACTTGTAGCTCTCGAGCTGGGGACGCTTGTTGCCCACCGCGTGGACGACCCAGAGTTCGCCGACTTCGCGGCTGTCCGACCGGGTGAGCGCGAAGTACCTGGAATCGTGGGACCACACGGCGCCCGACGACTGGCGCTTCTTGAACTCCTTCTCGGTCTCTTCGTCATTCGCGCCACGGCCCTCGAAGCCCCACGAGAAGTGCCGCTCGCCGTCGGTCGTCAGCTGGACCTCTTCGACCTCGGTGTCCTCCTCCGCCTTCTCCGCCTCGTCACCGGTCTTGCCGCGCCGCGCTTCGAGGATCTTCTCGTACTCCTCGTAGCTCATCATCCACAGGTTGAACTCGCGCGCGAAGACCACCCAGGCCGTGTCGGGTGACACGCTGGCCCAGAAGGGGTGGGTGAGCGGCTCCTCCCAGTCCTCCAGCTCGCGCAGCGTCTGCGTGGCCACGTCGTACTCGAAGTGGTGGACCTTCCTGCGCGTGCGGGGCCGGCTGGGGGCCTCCTGTTCCTCCTCCTGGTCCTCCTCGATGTCCTCATCGTCACCCTCCTCTTCCTCCTCCTCGATCTCTTCGTCCTGCGACGACTGCACCTCGAACTGGAGCGTGCCCTCGTCGATGAAGCGGATGTTGCGGATGGGGAGGTGCTGAGCGTCCCACGGGTCCAGCGTGATGCGGGTCAGCTCGGCCGCGATCCGGTCGTTGTCGAAGATCTCGGTGCGGGTTCCGCGGGTGGGATCGACCAGGTAGTAGTGCGTCCCGCCCGAGTGCTCCCACTGGTACCAGAAGCGGTCGCTGTCCTCGATCCAGCGAGGGGCGACGCGGGTGGAGTGGACCAGGCCGCTGACCTTGTAGGGGGCGAAGCGGGCGGCCAGCTCGTAGTTGGCGGAGCCGGGGCCCTGGACCATGACGGTGCCCTCTTCCTGGGCGAGGGCCGTGCCGGAGGGGACGACGAGCGCCGGGAGGGCGAAGGCGGCGAGCGCCAGGGTGATTGGGAAGAGGGTGACGCTGCGGGAGCGGCGGATCATCGTGACCTCCGTTGAGGGGGGTGGGTTGGGGTCGGTGGGTTTACAGGGCCGGGCTCCACGGACCGTCAGCCTCTCGGCCGCTCGCCCTGGAGCTGCAGGATGTCGACGTTCCACTCGTCGTCGCCCAGCAGGTGTTTCACGAAGTACTCGGCCCGGAGCCAGAACCAGTAGTCGCTCATGTTCCCGAAGCCGTGCCGCTGGCCGGGGAAGATGAAGAAGTCGAAGCGTTTGTTGGCGCGGATGAGGGCTTCGGCCATGCGGAAGGTGCCCGCGTGGTGGACGTTGTTGTCCACATCGCCGGTGGTCAGCAGCAGGTGTCCCTTCAGGTTGGCGGCGATGTCCGAGTTGCGGTCGATGTCGTACTCGAAGCCGGTCACCGCGCCGGTGGAGTCCTTCACCTCCTTGACGCCGTCGTGCTTCTCGGACCAGTTGGCGTTGTAGACGTCGTTGTTGTGGTTGCCGGCCGACGAGACCGCCACCTTGAAGAAGTCGGGATACACGAGCATGGCCGCGGTGGACATGAAGCCGCCCCCGGAGTGCCCGTAGATCCCCACGCGGTCGGCGTCGATGAAGGCGTGGCGGTCGGCGAGCTGCTCGATCCCCACCTTCTTGTCCTCCAGCCCGTAGTCGCGAAGGTTCCCGTAACCGTAGTTGTGGTACCACTTGGAGCGGTCGGGGTGGCCGCCGCGGTTTCCGATCGTGATGACGATGAAGCCGAACTGGGCCAGCGCCTGCTCGGTCGGGTTGAGCGAGAAGGACTTGGAGACGGACTCGGTCTGCGGCCCGGGATATACGTATGCGACGATCGGGTATTTCTTCGTGGGGTCGAAATCGTATGGCTTGTACATGACGCCGTAGATATCCGTGACCCCGTCCCCGGCCTTTACCGTGTAGACCTCGGGGAACCGGTAGCCCGCGCCTTCGAGCGCCGACATGTCGGCCTCCTCCAGGTCCATGATCCTGCGGCCCGAGGCGTCGAAGAGCGCGCTGGCGGGCGTGGTGTTCACGCGGGAGTAGTTGTCGACGAAGTAGAGGCCGCCGTCCGAGGCGCTGGACTGGTGGTCGTAGTTGCCGGGGTTGAGGAGCGTCGTGCCGCTGCCATCGAGGGCGACCCGGTACGTGTGCATGTAGTAGGGGTCCTCGCCCTCTTCGCGGGCGTTCCCGCGCACCAGGGCGTACCCCTCGTCCTCGTTGACCTCCATGAGGCCGTCGACGTGCCAGGGCCCCTCGGTCAGCCGGTTCCGGACGGTCCCGTCGGGCGCATAGCGGTACAGGTGCGCCCAGCCGTCACGCTCCGACCACCAGATCAGGTCGCCGTTCTCGAGCCGCCGGGGCGTCTGGTGCTCCACATAGGTGTTGAGCCGCTCCTCGATCACCGCCGTCACTTCGCCCGTCGCGGGATCGGCCCGCATGACGTCCACCCGGTGCTGGTTGCGGCTGCGGCGCCAGAAGTAGAGTTCGTTGCTCTGGTCGGAGAGCCACCTCGACTGCCGGATCACCTCCCTGTCGAAGGTGCCCGGGAAGTTGAAGCTGCTGAAGATGCCCATGCGCTGGTCCTTCCACCGCTCGTCGTCGATCTGGGCCATCTCGCGGGACTCCATGTCGAAGACGTGCAGCGTGGTCTGGCTGACGTTCTCCTCGCCGGGCATCTCGTAGCGGTAGCTCTCCAGCTTCGGTCGCGTGTTCCCCACCGCGTGGACCACCCACAGCTTGGCGACCTCCCGCCGGTCGCTGCGCGTGAGCGCGAAGTAGCGCCCGTCGTGGGACCAGGTGATCCCCGGTGGCTGGCGCTTCTTGTACTCCTTTTCGGTCTCCTCGTCGTTGGCACCCCGGCCCTGCGATCCCCAGCTGAAGTCCACCTCGCCGTCGGTCGTCAGCTGGGTCTCCTCCACCTCGACGTCCTCTTCCGCCTTCTCCGCGTCGTCCCCCGTCTTGCCGTGCCGCGCTTCGCGGATCCTCTCGTACTCCTCGTAGCTCATCATCCACAGGTTGAACTCGCGGCTGAAGACCACCCATGCCGTGTCCGGTGAAATGCTGGCCCAGAAGGGATGGCTCCGCGGCTCCTCGTAGTCCTCCAGTTCGCGCAGCGTGCGGGTGGCCACGTCGTACTCGAAGTGATGGACCTTGGGGCGCATCCGCGGCCTGCGGGGACCGCGCTCCTGCTCCTCCTCCTGGTCTTCATCGACGTCCTCCTCGTCCTCCTCGTCTTCCTCCTCCTCCACCTCCTCTTCCTGCGACGACTGCACATCGAACTGGATCGTGCCCTCGTTGATGAAGCGAATGGCGCGAATGGGGAGGTGCTGCGCATCCCAGGGGTCCCGCGTGATCCGGGTCAGCTCCGCGGCGATGCGGTCGTTGTCGAAGATCTCGGTCTTCGTCCCGCGCTCGGGGTCCACGAGGTAGTAGTGCGTGCCGCCCGAGTTCTCCCACTGGTACCAGAACTTCTGCGTGTCCCCCACCCAGCGCGGCTGCACGCGGGTCGAGTGCAGGAGGTCGCGGACCCTGTAGGGGGCGAAGCGGGCCGCCAGCTCGAAGTTGGCGGAGCCGGGGCCCTGGACGAGAGTGGTGCCTTCCTCCTGGGCGGTGGCGCTGACAGGGGTCAGGACGACAGTCGGCAGAAGGAGGGCGGCGAGCCACAGGGTGGACAGTGCGGAAAGCACGGAGATGGGACGGCGGTGCATGATGGTCTCCAGGCCGGTGAAGGGCGAACGGGGATTCCATCTTACATCGTCTGAAGCGGTTGTGCGACCGGGGGCCGGGTGTGGCCGTCACCCCTCCCGCATTGTTTCCATCGGGTCCAGACGAAGGGCTCGGCGCGCCGCCAGCCAGGTGGCGAGGAAACCGACTCCGGCGACCAGGATCGCGGAGCTGGCGAAGTCGATCGGTTCGAGTGGTCTGATCCCGTAGGGCAGATCCCCGAGCACACGGGCGCCCGCTACCGCCAGCAGCAACCCGGTGATCAGTCCGACCGCGACCCTCTTCGTCGTGGAACGCAACACCGAGGTCGCGATGCTGGAGGGGTCGGCCCCGACAAACATCCGGATTGCCAGCTCTCGCCTGCGCGCTGCCAGGGTGTAGATGACGATCCCGTACAGCCCGATTGCTCCCAGGAGCAGGGCGAACAGGCTGATTGCGCCGACCAGGACGGCCGAGATCCGCAGCGGGATGAGGTGGTTGGAGGAATAGCTCTCCAGGGAAGACGTGCGGATGGTGATGACGAGGGGGTCCAGTTCGCTGGCGGTTTCGAGCATGGTCCGAATCACGCCGGACGGATCATCTGTTGTGCGTGCCGCCACGAAGGTGTGGAAATACGGCGACTGGGCGATGACGGTATAGATCAGCGGGCGCGGGGCTTCGCGAAGGATTCGGGATCGTGTATCGCCGACTACACCTACTACGGTCGTCGAACACCCTTCGCACACCGTGATCTCCTCACCGACCGGATTCCGACCGGGCCAGAACCGATCCGCCATGGCCTCGTTGATGACGACCGAGTTGACGCGGCCCGGGCCGGCCTGCGGATCGAAGGTCCGTCCGGCGAGCAGGGGAATGCCCATCGCTTCAAAGTAGTCGCCCGCGATAGCGGTCCAGTCGACCAGGACGTTGTCGTGCCCGGGGAGCGTATCGGCGCCGGGGATGCTGAGGCGCAGCTTGGTTCGTGTGGCGATTGTCGACGGAAGACTGGTCGTCGCGCCGGCGGAGGCGACCCCGGGAATCTCGCTTACCCTGCGCAGGTAATCCCGGTAGAAGGCACGCCGCTCTTCCTCCGAACGGAAGTGTGGCGGCGCCACCAGGGCGATAGCGACGGGATGCGGGCCGAACCCGGGATCCACTCTCCCCGCCGTGGCCAGACTGCGCAGGGCCCCCGCGGCTGCTACGGCGAGGAGTACGGTCAGGGCCACCTGCCCGACCAGCAACCCGTTCCGAATACGCATTGCCGCGCCGGTCCTTCCTGCACGTTCCTGCTTGAGAATCGTGGAGATTCCGATGCGCGTCGACTGGAGAGCCGGACCGAGGCCCATCAGGAGACCCGCCAACAGCGAGATGCAGAGTGCGATCAGGAGGACTTTCACATCCAGCGTCGCGTCGATTGCGATGGGCGTCGCGAATCGCTCGCCGATGCCGGCGATGGCTTCGGGAAAGACGATCGCCAGGGGAACGCCCAGTCCACCACCGAGCAGGGCCAGCATGGTCGTTTCGGCCAGGAGACCGCGGACCAGGCGGCTTCGGCGCGTACCGAGGGTCAGGCGAACCGCCAGCTCCGGCCGCAGCCTCTCTCCCCGGGCGAGCAGGAAGCTGGCCAGGTTCAGGCACGCAAGGACCAGGAGGACTATTAGTACGCCGCCGGCCAGCTTCGCGACCGGATCGACGATGCCCGTGAAGGTCGGGTGAACGATGGAGCCCAGCGACGGTACCACCTCGATGCGACGGTCGGGGTGGGTGGCGAAGAGATCGTCGGCGAAGTGTACGACCGCCGTCTCCGCATCGGCCAGCGCTGTACCGTCGGCCATACGGCCCATGACGTGAAACGTGTTGAGCAGTCGTGAGTCCAGCGTTGCGGAACCGTAGAGCGAAAGCTGGCCGGCCATGGAGGCATGCGCCCAGAAGGCGGACCGGAGTCCCCGGTAGAGGCCGGGGAATCCTGGCGCCGCCACGCCGACGACAGTATACGGATGCCCGTTCAGTCGCAGCACCCGGCCCACCACCGCAGTGTCTCCGGCGAACTCCCGGCGCCAGTACTCGTCGCTCAGCACTACGACGGGGTCGGCGCCCTCATCGATCCCCTCGTCGGGATGGAAGACCCGTCCGATCTGCGCATCGACCCCCAGGACCTGGAAGAAGGGTCCGGCCACGAGTTCATGATGCGGGCTGTCGTGCCATCCGAAGCCGTCACTCAGGTGAGCCCGGTTTGCCATGGCGCCGGTCACGCCCTCGAACGTCTCCGCGGCGGCCTCTTCCAGCTCGCGAAGAACCGGGTGCGAGAGAGCACCGAAATCGTTGTCGAGCCCGAACATCCGGATATCGACCAGCCTGTCCGCTTCCGAGTAGGGAGGATCGCGTAGCATGAAGCCGTCGCGAAGGCTGTAGAGGGCCGTGATGCTGCCAATCGGGATGGCCAGCGAAAGCACGGCTACCGCGGCGAATCCGGGTGCGCGGACGATCCTCCGCCAACCCAGCTTGATGTCCTGGAGCAAAACTGTGGCTCAACTTCCCTGAATAACGCGTCTGCGACTTCAAAAGTCGGCGTGCGGGGTCCTGAGAGATCCCTTCCGCCCGGATACTCGAGTCCGATCGCCGAATTATCGCACTTATGAGTCCGATTGCGACTCTATTGTGACACGTTTGCGACAAGAAAGTTCCCCCGTTCACATTCCGGCGGTTCATGGCGGACCACCCCGGCCTGGTCCCGGATCGATGGAACGGGCTCCATGCCAACATACAGCGGACTGCCCGCGGCACCCTTTCAGATCCGGACTGCCGACCTCCGGCCACCGGTGCGGCAATCCGTCATGCCGGCAGGGACACCCTCCGTTGGATCCTACGGTGCTCCGTCGTCGCTCGGCTCGAATTCCTCGTCCGAGAGGCGGAAGGCTTCGATCAGCTCGGGTGTGTCCTCGGTCCCCAGGACCCGCCCCGCCAGATACTCCCCGATCACCGGACCGAACTTGAAGCCCTCGGCCGACCCCCCGCCTGCGAGCCAGACGTTGTCGAAGTCGGGGTGATGGTCGAAAAAGAAATTGCGGGTCACCGAGACTTCGTAATGGCACGCCCGCGTTTCGCTGACCGGCGCGTCCGCCAGCCCCGGAAACCGCTCCTGCACGAACCTGCGCGGGCGCTCGTACTCCTCCTCCAGCAACCACCGGCGGCTGGTGTCCGGGTCGGAGGGAGGCTGCCCGCCCGTCCGCACTCGAAAGCCGCGGTTGTCCGGGCCGAGCGCGGGCCAGCCGGTCACGCCGCGAAAGTTGTAGCTTGGGAGGTTGGGGTAGCTGTAGCTGTTGTCGCCCGGTGGCGTGCGCAGATAGAGAACGTGGCCCATCGGAATGCGCAGCCGCTGCCCCATCAGTGCGGGGAAGGCTTTCGGGAACCAGGGACCCAGCGCAAAGACGTAGCTTCCGGCCGACAGTGCGGCATCGGGTTCCAGCCGGAGGGCGTCGAGGTTGCGGCCTGTGCCCGCACCCATCTCCGCGCGGGCGACCCGGACCTCTCCGCCCTCGTGCTGAAAGACCTGGGCGACGGATTCGATGGCGCGCCGGGCGCGGACCACTCCAGCGTCCTGTTCCCACAGGGCGACCGTCACGTCTCCCAGCTCGATCACCGGCCAGCGCCGCCTGATCTCGTCCGCGTCGAGGACCTCGTAGCGGACGCCCACCTCGTCCCAGTTCCGCCTGGTGTCCTCCATGAACTCGGTCCACTCGTCGCGCATGATCAGGTCGGAGGTGGTGAAGAAGACGCGGGGAAGCAGCATGTCCTGCCACCGTTCGTCCCACTCGTTCCACTTCTCGATCGCCCGCCTGGCCCACCCGGTCCACAGGAGCCCGTGGCCGCGGTCGCCGTAGCCGGTGCGCACGCCCCGGGTCTCCCCTCCCGAAGTCGCGCGCGAATTCGCCGGTCCGTACTGGTCGATCAGGGTGACCTGTGCTCCGGACTGCTGAAGGTTGAGCGCCGTCCACGCCCCGAAGGCGCCGGCGCCGACGACCGCGATGTCCGGAGTCTGGCGGGTGTGTACGGCGGGTGCGCCCCTTCCCTGTGCCAACGGGCTGCTCGACCGGTTGCCGGCGGATGCGGGGCGCGCCCCGGAAAGCACCGCGCCCGCCCCCAGAGAAGCGGCCTTCACGAACTTGCGGCGATCGATGCCGCGTCGAGTCTCGCTCATCTTGCGGTCCCTGTTTCGATCCCGGCTCACGGGTTGGAGCCTGGCGGCGCCATGCGGACGTCACGCATCGGCGAGTCCGCCGTCATCTCGGAGGCCCCCGCGTCGTGTCCATTGATTCGCAGAATATAGGACACGACATCCAGATAGGTCTCCTCTTCCAGCCCGCCGGGATTGTCGTCGGGCATGGTGGAGCGGACGGTGCGGAAGAACGAGTAGACCGTGCGGTGGCCCCAGTTGGACTGGAAGGTGCGCCCGCGGAACTCGCTCGTCGTGTGGCAGTCGGCGCAGACTTCGTCGAAGGCGGTCCTGCCGCGGTCCGCCTGCCCTTCGGTGAAGAGGACGGGTGGGGGCGGGGGCGGAACGGCGACCTCCGCCTCGGGTGCGGAAGTGGTGGCCTCGTTGGCAGCTGCCTGATTCTCCGGCGGGGGACTGGCGGCCCCTGGTTCTTCGGCAGGCACTTCCGGTGGGGCGCCGGTGGCGCAGCCCGCGGCCAGGATCGCGAGCGCGACCGTGAGAAGTCCCCGCACAAACCCGGGCGAAGGCCGGCAACGCCGAGGCGGCGGGGCGTGTCTTCCGCGGGTTGCTGGTGCCTTCGATCCTCTGGCGTGGACCCGTCGCATGGACCAGACTCTCTTCACCGGGGTACTGTATGCATCAGGTATCGCGTTTACAGCGAACCGTTTCCGACAACGAATATAGGAGAATCGACGGAATGTGCAGCCGAATTCGTGCGGCCGTCCCGGATCGTGGCCGCCGCGCCGCCGGGACCGCAGCGCTCATCATGATCCTGCCCGTCGCCGGGTGCGAGAATCTGCCTCTGGCTCTGGGTGATTTCAACAGCATCATCCTGACCGCGGCCCCGGCGGTCTGGGAAGAGACCCGGGGTGATCTCGTTCCAGCGCTGGAAAGGACCGTATTCACGGTTCGCGACGAGAAGATCTTCACGGTCATGCCGGGCACGCCGGGGACCGAGACCTGGTTCAAGCTTCGCCGGTTGAAGCAGCAGCTGGTCATCGGGACGCAGACGGATCCGTGGATGGCCGGGCCGCTCGAGAAGATCGGCGAACCCGTCACGCCGCCGCAGATCGCGCACGTGGAAAACGTGTGGGCGCGCAACCAGGTGGTGACGGCGGTGGTGCTGGAAGAGGGCAGGGAAGTCGAAGGTCTGCTGGAGCTCACGCCGGAGTTGAGCGAGATCTACGTGGACTGGTTCCGCGACAGGTCCGTGGCGCGGATGTTCGTCACGGAACCCGATAGCGCGCTCTCACTGCAACTCGCCAGGGACCACGGCTTCACCCTGCTCGTCCCGGCGGTGTACAGGTACCAGGTGACCGATTCCGTGCACATTTTCCGAAACGACAACCCCGACCCGTCGGAACTCATCCGCCAGTTCGCGATCACCTGGCAGACCCCGATCGAGCCGGACTTCGACACGGAGGATCTGTTGGCGTGGCGCGCGCGGATCGTCGATCGCTACTACAACTACCCCCAGGTGGTGAGTGACGATCGCGTGGTCGAGGGACCGGAGACGCTGAACGGCCACCAGGCCTACGCCTATCAGGCGGTGTGGAAGAACCCCCCCGGGGACTTTCCGGCCGCGGGTCCCTTCATCGTTCGCTCGGTCGACTGCCCGCAGCAGGGGCGGCGGTACCTCATCGATGCCTGGCTCTATGCGCCCGGAAAGGACAAGTACGAGTACATGGTCCAGCTGGACGAGATCACGAGTTCATTCCGCTGCACGGGGAGGTAGCGTGTGGAGAAGCCCGGCTGGCTGGTTGCGACCGTGATGGTTGCGGGCACTGCGGCCTGCGCCCCACCCGCCCCCCCACCCCCCGGCGAATTCGGCGCTGAGGGCGTCGGTTACGGCCACCCCGACCATGCGTCGCACGTCGAAGCCATCGACGAGATCGTCATGGCACCGATCCGGGAAGGCCTCATGGCCGGCGCTTCGGTCGCGGTCGTGCATGGCGGCGAGCGCATCGCCGTGCGCGGATACGGCTGGGCCAACCTCGAGCTCTCGGTCCCCACCCCCGAGGACGCCATCTACGAGACCGGCTCGGTCACCAAGCAGTTCACCACCGCCGCGCTCCTCCAGCTCCTGGAGGAGGGACAGGTCGATCTCGACGCGGAGATCGGCACCTACCTGCCCGACTTCGACACACAGGGAAACCGCATCACCGTGCGGGAGCTGCTCGATCACACCTCGGGCATGCGGGGCTATACCGAGATGGCCGCGGCGCGTCCGTATTTCGTGCGGCGCGTCCCCCGCGACAGCCTGCTTGCCCTGATCGAGGCCCATCCCTTCGACTTTCCGACCGGTGAACACGCGATCTACAACAACTCGGCCTACTACCTGGCGGGCATGATCCTGGAGAAGGTCTCCGGGATGACCTACGAGGAGTACGTCGAGGAGAAGATCTTCGCCCAACTGGGGATGGACCGGTCGCACTACTGCAGCGAGACCGAGATCCACGAGGGCAAGGTCACCGGCTACGACGCGGGTCCGGACGGGCTGCGCAACAAGGGCTTCGTCGTTCACAACATCCCCTTCGCGGCGGGGTCGCTGTGCGCCAGCGCAGGTGACCTGGCGACCTGGCTGGGGGCGCTGCACGGCGGCGAAGTGCTCAGCGACGCGGCCTACGCGCAGATGATCGAGCCGGGCGACCTCAACGACGGCACGAAGCTCCGCTATGCGCTGGGCCTGTTGGTCTCAGACATCCTCGGGCACCGGGCGATCCACCACGGTGGGGGTATCAACGGGTTTCTGTCGGAGTCGCTCTACCTGCCCGATGAGGATCTCGCGGTGGTGGTGTTGGTCAACTCTCTCGGTGCGCCCGGCCCGTCGGCGCTGGCGCGCGAGATCGTCGAGTTGCTGGTTGGTGACGCGACCCCGGAACCGATCACTTTCGACGGGGATTTCGCGTACTTCGAGGGGACCTACGCGGGCCCGGCGCGCGGGGGCGAGGCCGCTTTCCGCATTGCGGCCGATGGCGATGCGCTGACCGTGACGCCGGTCAGCGCCGGTGGCCAGGACATCCCGGAAGACAGCCAGGAGGCCGATACGCTCGACTATCGCGGAGGCATGACCTTCGGCAACGGGACCCTGCTTCTGACCTTCGAGGGCGAGGGGGACGCGGCCTCGGTGCTCAGGTGGGACCAGGGCGTGGGGTACACGGTGATGGTCAGGCGATAGGGGGGATTTCACACGTCCCCATATTCAGGCGGCAGCCAGTCTTGTAGAATCGCCTCGCGCAGAGCGTGACGATGTAATCTCTACATTACATTTTGTCATGTGTAGTTTACATTCTAGTTGATTCCTGCGCCATGCTATTCTGCCGACCGCCTGCCGCGAAACGGGGCGCGGACGTACAGCAGCAGGCACAGCAGCGCACCGCAGACTGCGACGAGCAGGGCCGCACCCCGGTTGGCCGGCGCTGAGAAGACGATCCTGTCCAGTTGGGTCAATCCGTACCACAGCGTAGCCCCGCTGCTGACCCCCGTCGCCAGCACGTCCACCTCCCGTTCCCACCGCAGAACCCAGGAATCCGTCGAAGATTCCTCCTGCAATGCGGCCGTGATCCTGTCCACCCGCGACTCGGGGACCGGAACCCGGGCGGTGCCGACCTCACGAATCGCGCTCACGAGCCGCACCACCTCGGCTTCGGCCTCGCTCGCCGCGCTCGCCGCCAGATGCCGTGCGCGGTCGGAGCCGCCCCTCTGGACCGCGTCGATCAGACGATCCACCGCCTCCGGATCGAGTTGTTGTCCCGTACCCGGACGTCGGTCCGGCGGTCGTCTTCCACTCATCATTGCAGTCCCTCCGTTTCCGTGATCGTTCGCTTCAGGCTCTTCACGCGGCGCAGCTTCCCGAGACCCCGGTGGACCAGCGAGCGCACCGACACCTCCTTGATTCCCATCAGTTCCGAGACCTCCGCAGTCCGCCGACCTTCGAGCAGACGCAACACGATCGCCTGCCGCTCCCTTTTCGTGAGCTTTGCGAGTGCCTCGTAAAGCGCCTTCGCCCTGCGCCGCCGCGCCAGCTGCGCCGCCGGACCTTCGGCCGTGTCGGAAATGTCCCCGTGTTCGTGCAGGCTCACGCGCACCACCCCCGTCCCTCCCCGCAACGACATCCGGCACACGTTGCGGCTGACCGCCAGCGCCCATCCCGCGAAGGACCCCTTGCCGGAAAACCTGGTACGCTTCCGATAGATCTGGATCCAGCTCTCCTGAAGGAGCTCGTCTGCCTGATCGTCATCGGAGACGTAGCAGCGGATCAATGCGAGCATGCGGGGAGACAGCTCGAGCACCAACCGGCGGAAGAGGGCCGAATCGCCTTCGCGAAAGCGTTGGCGGTCGAATCCGGGATGTCCTGGTGTCAACGGTCCGACCACCAGTTCATCGCGGCGGCAACAGCAGCGATCAGAAGCGGCAGGGCCAGGTGGATGGCGAGGATCAGGGCAAACAACCCGGCGGCGGACAGGTCGATATTGGCGGCCAACGTCTCGGCGATCGGCAGCGGGCCCCAGCAGCAACCGGAGAATATCCCGCCGCCGAGACACCTCACCGGCGGGAGTTCGCGAACAGCGATCCCGACGAAGGACCCGAGTGCGGCCCCGACCAAGACAAACGCAGCAGTCGCGAAAGGAGCGACGAGCTGCACAAGGTGTCCGCCGGCTTCACGCCAGTACGCTTCCGACTCCGGCCCCGTCGTATTCCGCGCGGCGTCTCTGGCTACCTCCAGTGCCTGATCGAGACCGGGGGGGAACAGCGCGTCCGAACCGGTGAACGGCGCAAGGAGCGGATCGACCAGCGCGATCAGCGCGTAGGCCACTCCGGCGAGCAGCGCCACCACGATCCACAGATGGGGGCGTCCCGAGCGGTCGAAACCGCCGAAGAGTCCGGAACGGCCCGATGTGGCGGCGAAGACCGCAACGGGAAGCATCTGGCCGAACACGAACGGCAGCCTCGCGACCAGCTGGGGCAAGTGATCCCGGTCCGGCCAGAGCGTGGCGTCAACCAGCACATACAAGACATATATCGCGACCGGCACCAGGACCCAGAAGCTCACATGGCGGAGGAAATCCAGTCCTGATCTGATCGGTGAACCTGTTGTGTTCATGGGCGATGCTCCCGATTGCGTGCCGGCGGCGCCGCACGGCACCTGCCTACAGGATGCAACTGTCCGGCAATCCGTTGCGACGGCCCGTCTCCCCTCACGGGTTCGGCGGCCCGCGGACGGCTTCCTCCCGGTGATCGAGAGGAGGAATCTGCGCTTCGGTCGCGCTGTCCCGACCGCCCCCTGGGGGCTCGCGCGGATTCACCCTCGGACTGCTACATTCGATGCGGAACCGCGTGGGCCTGACCACCCCGGACCGCTCCCGGGCTTCCGCTCCCACCTATCGCCACTCTCACCCCCAACCAAGGCCACCGTTTGTCCTTCGTCCACCTCCACACCCACTCCGAATACTCCCTCCTCGACGGCGCGAACCGCCTCCCGGATCTGATCCGCCGGGCGAAGCGGTTCGAGATGCCCGCGCTCGCGCTGACCGACCACGGCTGCCTGTACGGCGCCTGGAACTTCCAGAAACTCGCACGCAAGGAGGGGCTCAAGCCGATCATCGGGATGGAGGCGTACGTGGCCCCGGGAGACCGGCGCGAGCGGGCCCGCTCGGGGCAGGGAGGCAAGGCGCACTACCACCTGGTGCTGCTCGCGCGCGACGCCGAGGGCTACCGCAACCTCATCCGGCTTTCCTCCATCGGGTACACCGAGGGCTTCTACTACCGTCCGCGGGTGGACCGGGAGACGCTGGCCCGCCACTCGGACGGGCTGATTGTCACCTCGGCGTGCATGGCGGGCGAGTTGGCGCGCCACCTGAACGCCGGCAACGACGACACCGCGCGCGAGGTGGCCGACTGGTACGCGAACACCTTCCCCGGCCGCTACTACCTGGAGGTCCAGGCCCACGGCACTCCGGGCCAGGCCGAGCTGAACGAGAAGGTCTTCGCGCTCTCCGACGAACTCGGCCTCCCCGTCGTGGCCAGCAACGACGCGCACTTTCTGCAGCACGAGCACCACCCCGCGCACGACATCCTGGTGTGCATCGGCACGGCCAAGAACCATGACGACGAAGACCGCCTAAAGTACGACGACGGCCTCTACCTGAAGAACGCCGACGAGATGGCGGCCGCCTTCCCCGGCCGTCCCGACGTGATCGAGAACACGCTCAAGATCGCCGACGAGGTAACCCTCACCCTCGAACGGAAGTACCACCTCCCCGGCTTCCCCCTCCCGGAACCCTTCACCGACGACAATGACTACCTGGTCCACCTGGCCGAGGCGGGGGCGCGGGAGCGGTATAAGGACGACCCCCTCCCCCCCGAGGTCCGCCAGCGCCTCGACTACGAGCTCGAAGTCATCCTCAAGACGGGCTACGCAGGGTATTTCCTCATCACCTGGGACTTCATCCGCTGGGCGCGCGAGAACGGGATCCCCGTGGGCCCCGGCAGGGGTTCGGCCGCCGGCTCGCTCGTCTCCTACGCGCTCCGCATCACCGACCTCGACCCCATCGCCGGCGGGCTCCTCTTCGAGCGCTTCCTGAACCCCGAGCGCATCTCGATGCCCGACATCGACATCGACTTCTGCTACGAGCGCCGGGGCGAGGTGATCGAGTATGTGCGGGCCAAGTACGGGCGCGACGCGGTGGGCCAGATCGTCACCTTCGGGACCATGAAGAGCCGCGCGGTGATCCGCGACGTGGGCCGGGTGCTCAAGTTCGAGGTCGCCGAGACCGACCGGATCGCCAAGATGATCCCCAACCAGCCCGGACAGGCCTACACGGTGGCGCAGGCCGTCGAGAGGATCCGGGACGTGAAGGCGCTCTACGAGCTGGATGAGCGCCACAAGCAGCTCTTCGACTACTCGATGACGCTGGAGGGACTGTCGCGCCACGCCTCGGTGCACGCCGCCGGGGTGGTGATCGCGCCGGGACCGCTCCACGACTACGTCCCGATCTGCACGCAGTCCAAGGGGGCGCGCAACGGGGCGGACGGCGAGGACGGCCCCGACATCGTCACCCAGTACGACATGAACTGCCTCGAGGACGCCGGGATGCTCAAGATGGACTTCCTGGGCCTCAAGACGCTGACCGTCATCCACGACGCGGTGCGGGCCGTGAAGGACCGGCTCGCCGAGTTCCGCCATCCGGACACGGGCGCGGTCTACCACTCCGACGCCATGGACGACGTGCCCCTCGACGACTCCGAGGTCTACCGGATGCTCGCCAGCGGGGGGACTTCGGGCGTCTTCCAGTTCGAGTCGAACCTGGCGCTCGACAAGCTGCGCGCCATGCGCTGCGACCGCTTCGACGACCTGGTCGCCACCAACGCGCTCATCCGCCCCGGACCACTCGACTCGGGGATGACCGACGAGTACAT
The DNA here is from genome assembly GCA_009840215.1 of Gemmatimonadota bacterium. Lineage (GTDB taxonomy): Bacteria > Gemmatimonadota > Gemmatimonadetes > Longimicrobiales > Gaopeijiaceae > Bin94. Next base: position 17,100 of record VXOC01000095.1, read on the forward strand.
CCAGCGCAAGCTGGGCAAAAAGCCGGTGTCCTACCCCGCGCCCGGCCTGGAGCACATCCTCGAGCCCACCTACGGCATCATCGTCTACCAGGAGCAGGTGATGCTGATCGCGAGCGACCTGGCCGGCTATTCCCTGGGCGATGCGGACGTATTGCGCAAGGCAATGGGAAAAAAGGACGCCGAGCTGATCCGCAAGGAGCTGGCGCGCTTCCGGGAACGGGTCGTCGAGCGCGGGCATCCGCCCAACACCGCGAACGACCTGGCCAGCCAGATCGAGACCTTCGGCCGCTACGGGTTCAACAAGTCGCACTCGGCCGCCTACTCGCTGCTGTCGTACAAGACGGCGTGGCTGAAGCGCTACTACCCGGCCGAGTTCATGGCCGCGCTCCTCTCGTCGGTGCTCGACAAGACCGACGACGTGGTCAAGTACATGGGCGAGTGCCGCGAACTGGGCCGCTATCACCCCGGGTTGGACGACGGACTCGAAGTGCTGCCTCCCGATGTGAACGAGAGCGGCTGGAAGTTCACGGTGGTCGGGGGCGCGACGATCCGCTTTGGGCTGGGCGCGGTGCGGGGGGTCGGCGAGGCGGCCGTGCGGTCGATTCTTGACGCGCGCGAGGAGGGCGGCCCGTTCGACACCTTCTTCGGGTTCCTGAAGCGGATCGATCCCCGCGCCCTCAACAAGCGGGCCTGCGAGGCGCTGATTGCGGCGGGTGCGCTGGATTCCTTCGGGCACCGGGCCCAGCTCGTCGCCGGTCTCGACGAGGCCCACGGCGAGGTCGTGGCGCGCCTGCAGGAGGCCGAGATGGGCCAGCAGTCGCTCTTCGGGGGTCCCGGCGTGGAACGCCCAGCCCCTTCGCTTCCGACCGTCCCCGAGTGGGACGACCGCGAGCGCCTGGCCCGCGAGAAGGAGGCGCTGGGATTCTTCATCTCCGGGCATCCGCTCGACCGCTACCGCGAGGTGGCGCGTGCCTTCGACCAGGTCGGCGGCGACACGCTCAAGGATCGCATGGGCGACTCGGTCGAGATGGCTTGCGTGGTCACGGCGGTGGCGCGCCAGATCTCGCGGCGCGACGGCTCCGAGTGGGCCAAGATCACCGTCGAGGGGTTCCACGGCACGGCCACGGTTCTGGCGTTCAAGGACGTGTGGCAGTCCGGGAAGGAGACGCTGCGGACGGACGCGGTCGTGCTGCTGCGCGGCAAGGTCAGCGACCGCGAAAGGGACGAAGAGGACCCGCCGATCTTCCTCGACGGGGCCGAGCCGCTCAGGGGGGTCCCCGACAGCGGCCGCCTCGCGGTGAGGATCGCGCTGGAGTGGGACGACGAGCTTCCCGAAGACGCTTTCGACCGTGCTCGTGTGGTGGTGGCGGAGCGCACCGGAGGGGCGCCGGTCGAGGTGGTGGTCGGCAATGGGGATGGGGCGGATGCGTCGCGCTTGAGGTCTCGCAGCTTCAAGGTGGCGCCCGACCGGGAGACGATCCGTGGGCTCGAGGCGGTGTTCGGGAAGGGGAGGGTGGGGCTGGTGAAGGTGTGATGAATGGGTGGCCGACAGGCGTATCGTCCGGTGTCCGCACAACTCCCGGGAGGCCCAAATGTCAACAGAAGTTTACATTTTGTAAATCATAGATGACTTATTCTCCCGTCCCTTTCAAGAAGGCTCACTCAAAGGACCCGCAAGATGAGAACCCTCCTGGCGTGCATCGCCGTCATCGCCGTCCCCCTGGCCTCGGAAGCCACCGCCCAGGAACCGGAAGCCCCCACCCCGGCCGACTTCGCAGGGAACTGGATGGGCACCCTCGACGTGGGCGCCGCCCAGCTGCGGCTCCGCTTCGTCTTCGCCGAGGGTGACGACGGACTGACCGCCGAAGTCTTCTCCCTCGACCAGGGCAACGCGCAGGTCCCGGTTGCCACCACGACCCTGAACGGCGCCACGATCACCCTCTCCATGCCGGCGGCCGGCGCCGCATACGAAGGCTCGCTGTCGACGGAGGACGGCAAGATCACCGGCACCTTCACCCAGGCCGGCGCGGACTTTCCCCTGGTCCTCGAACGCGTGTCCGAGGACGACGTGACACCCCGCCGCCCGCAGAACCCGGTCGAACCCTATCCCTACCTGGCCGAGGACGTCACCTACCCCAACCCCGACGGCGGCCACACGATGGCCGGCACCTTCACCCGGCCCACCGACGGCGGTCCCTTCCCGGCCGTCGTCCTCATCTCGGGCTCTGGCCCCCAGGACCGGGACGAAGCGCTGATGGACCACCGTCCCTTCCTCGTTCTGGCGGACCACCTCACCCGGCGCGGCATCGCCGTCCTGCGCTACGACGACCGCGGCGTGGGCCAGTCGACGGGTACCTTCGCGACCGCGACCACACCGGACTTCGCTTCCGATGCACTGGCTGCGGTGGCCTACCTCAAGACCCGCGACGACGTGAACCCGGCCGCGGTCGGCCTCGCCGGCCACTCCGAGGGCGGCGTGGTTGCGCCCATCGCGGCCGCCGAGTCCGACGATGTGAGCTTCATCGTCCTCATGGCCGGCACCGGGGTGAACGGCGAACGCATCCTGTACGCTCAGGCGGCGCTGATCCTGCGGGCCGGGGGCGCGACCGAGGAGGCCATCGCCAGCAACCGGGCGCGACAGGAGCGCATCTTCGGGGTGCTGAAGTCGGAGCCGGACCCGGAACGGGCGGCCCGGGAGATCGAAGCCATCATCCGCGCCAGTCTGGAGACGGCTACCGATGAGGAACTGGCCCAGGCCGGCGTCACCGACTCGGCCTCGGCGGACGCCGTGATTGCCGCGCAGGTGCAGCAGGTCAACACCCCGTGGTTCCGCTACTTCCTGACCTACGACCCCGCGGAGACGCTTGAGCAGGTCACCGTCCCCGTGCTGGCCATCAACGGCGAGAAGGACCTCCAGGTCCCCTGGGAGGAGAACCTGCGCGAGATCGAGGCGGCGTTGCAGCGGGGCGGCAACACCCGCTACGAGATCCGCGCCTTCCCCGACCTCAACCACCTCTTCCAGCACTCGGAGACCGGGGCGCCAAGCGAATACCAGGCCATCGAGGAGACCTGGTCGGTGGAAGTGATGGAGGCGATTGCGGACTGGATCTTGAGGACGGTGGGGGGGTAGGGGGGACGATGAGGGCTCTGCTGGTCGCAACGGCCCTCCTCGCCGCGCCCGTCCCCGGTGTGGCAGGGCAGGAAGGGGGCGGTGTCGATCCCGCTGGCTTCGTGGGGACTTGGTGGGGGAATGTGAACATCGACGGAGTGGATCAGCGGATACGCCTTGTGCTGACCGAGGCGGAAGGATCGCTGCAATTCACGGAGTATTCGGTGAAACGGGGGATCGTCGAGGAAACGTACACATACCAACGGGGTAACCCTTTCAAGTCCAACGTCAGCGGCAACACGATCTCGATGACGATGCCGGCGGCCCGGGGATCCTTCTCAGGTACCTTGTCGCGAGTGGATGAAAGGATCACGGGGACCTTCATCCAGGAAGGCCGGAGCTTTCCGCTCATCCTTGAACGGGTGGTCGAAGCCGAGGTCCCGACGTGCCGGCCGCAGGATCCCGAGGAGCCCTTCCCGTACCTGGCCGAGGACGTGACCTACCCCAACCCGGACGGCGGCCACGCCATGGCGGGCACCTTCACCCGGCCCGTGTCCGGTGGCCGCTTCCCGACCGTGATCCTGATCTCGGGTTCGGGCCCCCAGGACCGTGACGGAGCCGCCTTGGGGCACCGCCCTTTTCTGGTACTGGCCGACTTCCTCACCCGGAACGGGATCGCCGTGCTGCGCTACGACGACCGCGGCGTGGGTGGATCGACCGGGGACTTCGGGGCGGCGACCTCGCGGGACTTCGCGTCGGACGCGCTGGCCGCGGTGGCGTATCTCAAGAGCCGCGACGATGTCGACCCCGGCAGGATCGGGCTTGCCGGACACTCCGAGGGGGGTTTGATCGCGCCCATGGTGGCGGTGGAGTCTCCCGATGTGAGCTATATCGTTCTCATGGCCGCGCCGGGAGTACTCGGCGAGCGCCTCGCCCAGGCGCAGACCGAGTTGATATCCCGCGCGAGCGGTTTTTCCGAGGAGGAAATCGCCGAGATTGTTGAGCAGCGATAACCTCAGGGGCCACCGACCCCTGGTTCCGCTACTTCCTCACCTACGACCCCGCGGAGACGCTTGAGCAGGTCACCGTCCCCGTGCTGGCCATCAACGGCGAGAAGGACCTCCAGGTCCCCTGGGAGGAGAACCTGCGCGAGATCGAGGCGGCGTTGCAGCGGGGCGGCAACACCCGCTACGAGATCCGCGCCTTCCCCGACCTCAACCACCTCTTCCAGCACTCGGAGACCGGGGCGCCAAGCGAATACCAGGCCATCGAGGAGACCTGGTCGGTCGAGGTGATGGAGGTGATCGCGGACTGGATTCTGAAGACGGTGGGGCGGTAGCGGGTCCTGGGACAGAAGCTGGTAGGAACCGTGTGACTACCCATATCGCACTTCTTCGGGTAGATTGGATTTCACTACCATGAACGCACGATCTACCATAAAGCTGCTTTTCCCCCATGAATCCACATCCCCACCATGAATCCGCGTAATCCCGATCGACAACCCGACAGCGAGCACGTAGTGATCGACGAAGCCGGACGTCTCGTGATCCCGGCGCGCTTCCGCAGGGCGCTGGGCATTCGCGGCCGCCACGCTGTCGTGATCGGCTTGAGCGGCGACAGCCTCCGCGTGCGCACCCTCGACGGCGCGCTGGAGCGCCTTCAGCGGCTTGCCCGCCGCAGGAAACCGGACGAGGGGAGCGCCGTGGACGTCTTCCTCGCCGACCGGCGCACCGAAGCCGCGGAGGAATAGCGTGGCGGCGAGCCTGCTGGACGCCTCGGCGATTCTCGCGGCGCTGTACGAGGAGCCCGGGCACGCGCGCGTCAGGAACGCTCTGCGGGAAGGCGCGGCGATGTCCGCCGTCAACGCGGCCGAGGTGGCCGCCCATCTCCGCTCGAACGAATGGACCCACGGCGAGGTGTCGGACGTCTTTGACGACCTGGGCATCGAGGTCGTGCCCTTCGACCGTGCGACGGCGCTGCTGAGCGGCGCCTATCAGCCCCGTACGAGCCGTCTCGGCCTGGGCTTCGGCGACCGGGCATGCCTCGCCACAGCGCGGCGGGAGCGTCTACCGGTTCTCACCGCCGACCGCGCGTGGGGCGAGCTGAAGCTCCGAGGGTTGGAGGTCATCGTCATTCGGTGACCGGGCACGCGGTCCATTGTCCCTCCGTGGCGTTCCATCACCCTCGGTAGGGCGATAGGGGCGACCGTCCAGCAAGCGTCTGGCTTTGCGAACGTCCCCGGCAGCACGGTGCCTTCTTCCATCGACCTGGCTCCCCGTAACCGGCTCGGATCAGCGGGAGCTGAGAAAGGGCCATCAAACCGCGTCGCGTCGGCTGGGTGATCCCGCCGCGGCGCAATGCCGGCTTCGCGGCGGGGATGGAGCGGGTGCCCGACTGACATGACGCCAGGCAGGGAGCAGAGTCAGTCGAGCCGGGGCGTCCCAATCGAGCCGGGCGGGCGCCCCAATCGAGTCGCGGGCGTCCCAATCGAGCATGCGGCTGTCCCTTGACTCGCCGCGGCGGCGGGCGGGCGGCTTGACTCCGGGTCCGGGCCTCCCCGGCATCGCGGTTCCCGGATCGCCGGTTCTCGGATCCATGTGCCCCTCCCGACGGGAATCACCAGTTCGCGGTCCCATCCGAGCATGAGCGTCCCAAATCGTCTGATCACAGGCCGATTTGACTATGTACGGTTTTGAATTCGCGCTCTCGCGGCGTCGGGGACCGCTTCCACGATGCCCCTCAGCGGGCGCTGGAAGGCCCGGGGACGCGTCGGTCGGCCTCGTGACCCATTTGTGTTGCCTCCACACCCGGTTTTCGCATCCTGGACCGTCCTGAGAGGCCGAAATCACGCCGCGTATATTGTAGCAGGCGGGACCTGCTG
>VXOC01000187.1 GCA_009840215.1 Gemmatimonadota bacterium
CGCCTCCGCCGCCCCCGCCGAAGCCACCGCCGGACGCACAACCGGCAAGCACGAGGGTACACGCGGCCCACATCGTTGGTACGTACCGCGACCTGTTCACAACCATCCTCCTGAAGTCGTTCAATCTCGCCCCGCTTTCCCCGACCGGCGGAAACGGGAATCGTCAACACGGAGTAACATAGGTGTCCCCGTGGAGCGGGCCAAGTACCGGTGCCGGACCGGAGGGCAGGTCCACCCCGGCGAACTCCGCAGTCACCGCGTTCGCGCATTCAGGTAGGCGAGCACCCGGGCTCCCATCGCTTCGCTGAAGCCGGGAATGCGTCCGATGTCGGCGGCGGTGGCCTCCTTCACGCCGCGGAGCGACCCGAAACGCGACAAGAGCGCCTGCTGCCGCCTGGGTCCGATGCCGGGAATGTCGCCCAGCCGGGATCGCACCGTGCGCCGCGAGCGCAGTTTGCGGTTGTAGCGGACCGCAAAGCGGTGCGCCTCGTCCCGTACCCGTTGCAGCAGGAGCAGAGAACGCGCGGTACGGGGCAGGCGGAGACCGTTCGTGCAGCCGGGCAGGTACACCTCCTCCTGCCTCTTGGCCAGCGCTGCCACGGCCACCTGTTCCAGCCCGATGGCCTCGAGGGCCGCGCGCGCTGCCCCCAGCTGCCCCCTGCCCCCGTCGATCAGCGCGAGATCCGGCAGCGGCCCTTCCTCGCTCCGCTTGCGGTCGAAGTACCTCCGGACGGCTTCCTCCATCGAGCGATAGTCGTCGTTGCCGAAGTCGCCCCTGATCTTCATGTGCCGGTATCCGGATCTGCACGGCTCGCCGTTCTCGAAGAGGACCGCGCTGGCCACCGCCTCCGCGCCCTGCGTATGCGAGATGTCGAAGCACACGATCAAGCGCGGGACGACCTTGAGTCCGAGTCTGTCCTGCAGCTCGTACAGGACCTCTTCGGTGTGGGGCCCGGCCACCTCCCCCTTCCTCACCTGTTCCGACAGCGAGTGGCGCGCGTTGGTCACGGCGAGCTCGACCAGCCCGACCTTGGCACCCCTGCGCGGAACCCGCACCGCGACCCTCCGGCCCGCCCGGCCGCTCAGGATCTTCTCCAGCACCGGGCGGTCCTCGAAGTCGGCGGGGAGCAGCACTTCGCGGGGCAGAGTCCCGGCCGCCTCGGTCCCGCGCGACAGGTAGGCGTGCGACACCGATCTCGCGACGATCTCGGACTCCGCTTCGTCTTCGACGCCGCTCATCGTCAGCGTGTCCCTGCCGATCAGGACGCCGCCCCGGATGTGCAGGGTGACCGCCGCCGCCACCTGGCCGTCGCGGGCGATGCCGACCACGTCCTGGTCTCCGCCCCCGACCACGTGGACACGTTGCCGCCGCGCGATTCCGTCCAGTCCGGCGAGCACGTCACGCAATAGCGCTGCTCTTTCGAAGTCCAACTCCGAAGACGCCTTGTGCATTTCCTGTTCAACTTCTGCTTGAACATTCGCCACATCGCCCCCGAGGACCCGGAGGAGCCGGTCGATCATGTGCCGGTAGTGTTCCTCGGACTGGAGACCGACACACGGTGCCGCGCACCGCCCGATGTGATGGTCGAGGCAGGGACGGGATGGTGCCTCGCGGGGAAGATCGTAGCGGCAGGAGCGCACGCCGTGGGTTCGCTTGACCAGGTCGAGTGCGCGGCGCACGCGGCCCACCGAAACGAAGGGGCCGAAGTAGCGGGAACCGTCCTCGCGCACCCTGCGGGTCACATAGGCACGCGGGAACGGCTCGTCCACGGTCACCTTGACGTAGGGGTACTTCTTGTCGTCCCGAAGCTGGATGTTAAAGCGCGGCTGGTGTTCCTTGATGAGGTTGGCCTCGAGGATGAGCGCCTCCTCCTCGGAGGCCACGACCAGGGTCTCCACGGACCTGGCCGCGCGGACCAGTTCCCGCGTCTTGATTCCGGCGCTCCGGCCGCCGGCGAGGTACGAGCGCACACGGACGCGCAGCGACTTGGCCTTGCCGACGTAGAGGACTTCCCCCCGCTCTCCATGGAACAGGTAGACGCCCGGGCGGGTCGACAGGCGGCCCACGGACGCCTGGTCGAAGGGGATGCCACGGATCACCGCCGCCATCCTCGCCGGTAGAGCCGGCGCAGTCGCTCGGGCGACACTCCCAGGAGGTGCGCCACCCAGAGGTAGGTGATCGCAACCGGCAGGATCGTGGCCGCCGCGCCGACGATCGGGTGCAGCGCCGGAAGCAGCAGCCTGGGCACCAACCCCACCGCCGTCGCCGCCAGCGCCGCCGCCACGCAGCGCACGACCCGGGAACCACCGAGCGACAGTCCCGGGAGTTGCCCGCCGAGTCTGCGCCTCAGCAGCGACTGCTCCAGCCAGGCTCCCACCGAGGCGCCGACGGCCAGCCCCGCCGCCCCCAGCCCCAGTTCACCCACCTTCAGCCCATCCAGTGGGAACATGAGCGCCACGCCGACCGCGGCCGAAACCAGGATCCGCGCATAGGCGATCCGGGCGGGGGTCCGGGTGTCTCCGAGCGCGTAGAAGGCCGACGAGAGGACACGGGAGGTGCCGGATGCGGGCAGGCCCAGGGCATACGCGGCCAGCACGGCCCCGGCGGCAACCGCGTCGGTCTCTGCGAAGGCCCCGCCGGTTCGGTATATCGCCATCACCTCCTCGCGGAAGACGATGTAGCCGAGCGTGATGGGAATCAGCCAGAAGAGCACCGTGCCCACCGCGCGTTCCGTCCGCTCCCGCACCACTCTCGCTCCGGCGGCGCGGTCGCGGGACATTTCGGGCAGTTCGGCGGCCGCGACCGACATGCCGAAGAGCGAGACCGGGAGAAGGTAGAGGGGCAGCGCGTAGCCCATGATCCCCACGGCTCCGGGAGCCAGGCGCGAGGCCAGGTTCGTGTCGACGAGCGCGCTGAGGTTCACCGCTCCCCGAGCCGCGAAGACCGGCACGAAGTTCGTCACGACTTCGCGCACCCCCGCGACCCGGGTGCTGATCGAGGGCACGACATGTTTCAGGAAGCGGAGGAGGAAGGGGATCTGGAAGAGGAGCTGCAGGACGCCGCCCGCCAGCGCGCCCCACGCCATGGCGAGGATCAGCTCCGTACCGAGGAACCCGCGCGCCGCCGCCCCGACCACGGCCACGATCATGGCCAGGTTCCAGAGCGCGGGAGCCACGTAGGACACGAAGAAGCGCCGGTGGCTGTTGAGGATGCCCAATGCCCACGCCGAGAGAACCAGCACGCCCGTCATTGGGAAGAGCAGCCGGAGCAGCGAAACCACGGTGTCGGCGCGGGCATCACCGCTGAACCCGGGTGCGATCAGCGTGACAAGCCACGGGGCCGCCCAGACCCCCAGGGCCGCCAGCACCCCCGCAACCGCCGCCAGCAGACCCAGCACGGCCCCGGCCGCGCGCCCCGCCTCCTCCTCCCGTCCCTCTTCCAGCAACCGCACGTAGACCGGGATGAACGAAGCGCTCAACGTCCCCTCGCCGAGGAGGTTCTGCAGAACGTTGGGGATGCGGAGCGCCGTGCGCCATGCGTCCACGAGGTCCCCGGTTCCGAAGTGGTGCGCGAAGACCATCTCGCGCGCCATTCCGAAAACCCGGCTGACGAAAATGCCCGCTGCTACGCTGGAAGCCGCCAAAGGGGGGCTCTCAGGAGTCCGGGTCGGTGGCCCCGGTCGTGCCGCTGGGTGGAAGCGCATCGGGATCGGTGCGCTCGGCGAGGAGCTTCTGGAGGAAGCGGCTCTCCTCCTCGAGGCGGCCCACCTCCTTCCCGAGACGCTCCAGCTCGCTCTCCAGATACACAAGGCGGTCGTGCGATCCGGTGTCGCCCAGCGCCCTTTTCCCCCGCTCCAGGCGCCTGGCGAACGCCTTGCCCACATCCGAATCGAGCACGATCGCGAGGATCGGGATCAGAAGCACCAGAACGACGATCATGGGAACCATGAGACTAAGCTACGCTGTCCGTGCCACGCGTGGCAAAGCCTCCGCCGTTCCACGCCCGGCCGGGCGGGATGCGGATCCGCCGAAGGGCGCTCGCCGGAAATCCCGGCCCATACTTCATCAGGTACTGCAGAGGGGACAGGATTCGGTCCTGGGGCTTCCCCCCCGGCCACAGGTTGACCTGGGCCTTGGCGATCTGCGCGCGGGTCGTGTCGGCGTTGCGCTTGACCGCCCGCACGATCTTCTTCTCCAGCGACCCGAGCGCGCCCAGGCCGGAGTTCCTCGTCTTGATGACAGCGCCCCGCAGCGCCGGATCGACCGCGGCCGCGGCCTCGGCCAGCTCGCCTCCCCTCGACTCGATGGCACCGCGCCACTGCCGGACCGCATCCCGCACGTCGTCCGGCAGCCGGTCGCGCGCGAATCGGCTCAGAAGCGCTTCCGCGTCGCGTACATCTCCGGCTGCCAGCCCGTGTTTGTCCAGCACCTTCTCCACCTTGGTCTCCACCACCAGAAGGGACCCGCGCGGGACCACGACGGGCATGCCGGCCCCATGGCGGCGGAACAGGCCGCGCAACTGGGCGAAGTAGGCCAGCTCCCCCGGCCCTCCGACGTAGGCGAGCGTGTGAAACAGGGCGCTCTCGACCACGGGGCGCAGAAGCACGTTCGGCGAGACGGAACGGGGTTCGTTCTCGATGAGGTCCAGAACGCGGCGCCTGGAGACCTCCCCGCGCGATCGTCCGAGCACGAAACCGCCGTCCTTTCTGTACAGGCGCTCGCGCCCGCCGCGCAGGTCGACGAAGAGGTTGGTGGCGCCGGACATCAGCTGCACCTGCGGCGCGTAGCCGCAGTCCTCCAGAGCTTCGGCGGTCTCGTCGAGCACGGTCTCGCTCGCTCGCGAGTCCTCAGCCTCGGCCCGGAAGACCTCCCTGCAGGCTTCCTTGAGCTGTGGATCGCCGGCGTCGACGAGGCCGACGGGCGTATCCGCCAGCAGCTCCGCCATGAGGCCGGCAAAGGCCGAGGCCATCGTCGCTTGCGGTGCATAGGCGTCGCGCAGCAGGGTCATGTACCGCGCGTGGAAATCGTTGGGGGGGAAGGAGCCTGCAAGCCGTTCCAGGGGTTCCTCGATCGCGGTGCCCAGCGTAGGGCGCCACAGGGGACGCGGGTGCCGGTCCGCGGCCGCACCCAGCGACAGGCGCACCAGCCGGTTGGCTCCGTCCACGACGAAGGTGTGGTTCGCCTCCTCCCAGTCGTGGTCGTCCGACGCGATCCAGAAGATCGGCATGACGGGCCGCGCGAGCAGTCCCTCCAGGTCCGCGGCCAGGCGCACCGCGGTCAGGGCCTTGTACAGGCTGTAAAGGGGCCCTCCGAAGAGGCCGGGCTGCTGACCGGTGGTGACGAAGTACCCGCCTTCGGCCACGACCCTGCGAAGCAGCGCCGCCCCGTCCGGTCCCGCCGGCCGGATGACGCTCTCCACTGTGGCGAATCCGTCGCGGCCGCGCGCCAGCTCCAGCTCCTCGGCCCTCTGCCGGTAGGTTTCCGCGCGATAGGGCGAACCGCGGTAGAAACTGTTCGCGGATTCCGCCCCGGCAAGGTAGTCCTTGGCGAGGGACGATCCGCCCAGGGGTTGCGGCACCAGCTTCACCGCGCCGCGACCTCAAGCGCGGAGCCGCGGGTCCGGGAGACCGCGATGGACGGCATCCTCACTCCGACGCTCCCGCCAGCACGATGTACCGGGGCGACCCGGACGAGAATGGGGCGCGGTTGTAGCCTCCGAATGTGGGCCCGGGCGTCAGGCCCGCTCGTCGCAGCATGGCGGCCAGGTCCTCGGGGCGGTACAGACGCACACGCTCCACGAAATCCCGCGCGGAAGCATCTCCGTGGGCTTCGATGCGGATTCGCTTCTCGATGATCCTGCCGCCGTCGGCCAGCCGCCGTTCCTGGACGACGTCTACCCCTGATACGGTCCGCCGGTCTTCCGTCTTCAAATGGGCCACGACCTCGGCGGCGTTGAGAAAGTCCAGCAGATACCAGCCGCCCGACTCGAGCAGCCTGCGCGCTTCCGACAGCACCCTGAGGTCGTCGTCCTCGTCGTCGAAGTAGCCGAACGACGTGAAGTAGGAGGTCACCACGTCGAAGCTGGCGTCCCGAAAGGGGATGCTCCGCATGTCGGCCTGCACCAACCGGCAGTCCGGGAGTGCGGCCCTGGCGGCATCGATCATGCTCGGCGACAGGTCCAGTCCCGTGGCCCGGTACCCGACACGCTGCATCTCCGCCAGGTGGCGGCCGGAACCGCACCCCACGTCAAGCACGCGGGTGCCGGGGCCCAGACCGGTGGCCTCGCGCAGCAGCCTCACGGCCTGGCGCGCCTCGGCACGGTCGCGGTGAGGATAGAGCGCCAGGTACTCGCTGCCGAACCAGTCGCGGAACCATGGGTTGCGGCTCACTTTGGTCTCACCGTGGTGCCTTGTGATAGGGGTGATTGCCGAGGATCGTACCGGCGCGATAGAGCTGTTCCGCCAGCAACAGCCTGGCAAAGTCGTGAGGGAGCGTGAGAGAGGACAGGGACAGGCGCAATCCACACTCGTCCATCAGTCCGGGGTCGAGCCCGAATGCCCCGCCGACGAGGAAGTGGACACCCTTGCCCGGTGTCCGCGCAACCCCTTCGAGCCACCGGGCAAACTCCGGCGAGGTGAACCGGCGGCCCTCGCGCGCAACCGCCACCCGGTTGAAGCCGGGGCGCAGACGGGCGCGGATGCGGTCGGCTTCCCTGCGCATGACCTCGGCCCCGTCGCTGCCGCGTACCTGTCGCACCTCGACGACCTCCAGCCGCCAGTATCGTGCCGCCCGCGCCTCGTACTCGCTGATCGCCGAGCGGAGCGACCCGGCCTTGCCGACCACCACAACCCCGATCTTCACAGACGGTCCGCCATGCTGGTCAGCGCCGCCAGGAGCGGCCCCCGTGGTTCGCCGCCGACACGAAACCCCACCGAGACCGCGTGGCGGGCCAAGTCACGGTGGCGGGCGAGCTTCACGGCGTCCTTCTCCGTGCATACGATGGCTCGGCCGGCCCGGCGCGAGAGAAGCGCGGCCACGTCGCCGGCGGTGTATTCGTGGTGGTCCGGGTAGGGGGCGAGTTCGATGCGCGCTTCGGGCAGGAGTCTGCCGAGGCCGGTGGCGAAGGCGCGTGGACGGGCGATCGCGCATACCGCAAGCACGTCCCCGCATGGCGGTCTCACCGGACCTCCGTCCAGGTCAAGCCACTCACCCATGGTCATCTCCACATTCAGAACCGGCGCTCCGGGCGACACCCGGACCAGTCTCTCGTTCCATGCCTCCGCCGTACGACGGCTGGCGGTGCGACGGGTCAGGAGCACGTGGGTGGCGCGCCCGGCCGCGCCGAGGGGTTCTCGATAGCGTCCGCGCGGCAACATTCGTATGCGCCACGGATCTTCGGCGGCCACCAGGAGGATGTCCAGCATTCGCGCGAGGCGGCGGTGCTGGAAACCGTCGTCGAGAAGCGCCAGCTGGAATCCCCCCTTCCCCGCCGCCCGGACTCCCGCGTGCCGGTCCACCCCCGCAAACACGGCGTCGCCGCCGAACCAGCGCCGGTAGAGCGCCACCTCGTCGCGGCCGTATCCGCGCACCACCACGGCCGTGCGGATGCCCCTCCGGCGGAACCAGTCCCCCAGCCATCGTAAGACAGGCGTCTTACCCGTCCCCCCCACGGTCAGGTTTCCGACCGAGACGACCGGAATGGAGGGGACGGTGGCAGGTGTCCGGTCGAACCACCGGCTCCGCGCGGCGATGGCCGACCGGAAGGCAATCTCCCCGGGGGCCAGCGCCAGGCCCAGCAGCCGGGTGGCGGGGCGGGGATCGTCTCCGTCCCAGAGTTCCATCACAAGGCCGCGCAGCCGTTCCCTCATCGATTCCCCGCGCCGGCTTCCGCTTCCCGCATCACCTCCTCGGCGAGATCGACCACCCTGACGGAGGCACCGGGCGACCCCAGCGCGTGGCGTATCCGTCGCAAGCCGGCGACCATCACCTCGCGTTCCGGGGACGAGCGGTCGAGGAGCGGCTCCAGGGCGTCGGCCACCGCACCGGGAACCATGTCTCGCTGGATGAACTCGGGGACCACCCGCTCGCCCGCGACCAGATTGGCGAGGGCGACGTGCGGTACCCGCACGAGGCGCCTCGCAAGGAAGAACGTCGCCGGATGGGTAATGTAGGTCACGACGAAGGGCAGTTCGGCCAGGGCGGCTTCCAGCGTGCTGGTGCCCGACTTGACCAGCCCGGCGGTGGCGAGTGCTCTCAGCGAGTGGGCGTCCTCCGTTGCGGGAAACGGGAACGGCCGATACGCGGTGTCGGCCAGCGATGGGACCTTGCTGACGATCACCGCAAGGTCCGGCAGGCGTCGCTGGAGTTCGCGGGCGGTCGCGATGAACGGGGCGGTGTGCCGTCGCAGCTCCTGTGCGCGGGATCCCGGGAAGAGCGCGAGGACCGGTCTCTCGGGCTCGATTCCGAGACCTCGGGCCAGGGACCCGGGCTCGGCGCGGACCTCTTCGTCCAGCAGCGGATGACCCACGAAATGGGCACGCCCTCCATGCGTGCGGTAGAGGGGAGCCTCGAACGGAAGGATGACGGCGATCCGGTTCGCAAGCCTCGCCAGCCGCTCGGCGCGCCCCGCCCTCCACGCCCAGACCTGCGGCCCGATGTAGTAGAGAACCGGGATGCCGAGCCTCGCTGCGTGTTCGGCGACCCTCAGATTGAGGCCGGGATAGTCGATCGGAATCACCAGGTCCGGTGGTTCCTCCTTCAGGAGACGAACCAGCCTTCGCTCGAGCCGCCGGAAGAAGGGCAGCCTCCGGACGACCTCCACGAAGCCCATCACGGCGAGCTCGTCGAGGCCGCTCAGCACGCGCACCCCTGCCCGGACCATTCCCTCGCCCCCTAGCCCCACCATCTCCACGGCGGGCCACCGGCGGCGGATCTCGTGGGCGACACGCGCACCGTGCGCATCGCCGGAGGCCTCGCCCGCGAGGATCATCACCTTGCGGAGACGGGGCGCGCCGCCGACCGCCTGCGGGGGCACCAAGGGCTACCGGCTCAGAAGGCGCGCCCGAGGTACCAGATGATGGCGATCACGACCACGAGCAGGACGACGAGGGTGGTCGGGGACCTCCCCTTCTTCGCGTCGATCCACTCGCGCTTACGTTGACGCCGAACGCGTATGAGTGACATGGTCCTCGATCTGCTTTTCGATGGCCAGGGAAAGTTCGAGTGCACGTCGTCCATCCTCGCCGGTTACCGGGGGCGGCGCCAGACCCAGGACCGCATCCCGCAGCGAAGCCAGCTCGGCCACCAGAGGCTCCATGCCGTCGCCCGGCACGGGAATCCGTTCCACGATGGAGGCCAGTCCGGTCGGCGAGGGCACGCCGTCCGGGAGAACGGGTCCGTCGAGAACCGAAATCTCCTCCCGGAGGCGGTAGAACTCGCCGCCGCCGGCCGCGAGGTCCAGGGACAGGTAGCCGGAACGCTGCCAGATCCTCAGCTTCCTGACCCGCCTGGCCGAGACCCGGCTGGCGGTGAGGTTCGCCACGGCCCCGCCCTCGAAGGCGAGCCGCGCGTTGGCGATGTCCACATGCCGGGTGAGCACCGGCGCTCCCGCCGCGGCCAACCCGGTCACGGGCCTGCCGACCAGACTGCACAGCAGATCCACGTCGTGGATCATGAGGTCGAGGACCACCGCCACGTCCAGTGAGCGGGGGGTGAACGGGGCCAGCCGGTGCGATTCCACGAAGAGGGGGCGGCCAAGGTAGGGACGTGCGGCCACCAGGGCGGGATTGAATCGCTCCACGTGCCCCACCTGCAGTACCACACCCGCACGGCCGGCTTCGGTGATCATCCGGTCCGCCGCGTCGGTGTCGGCTGCCATCGGCTTCTCGACGAAGACGTGAACACCGGCACGGATCGCCTCGAGCGCAACGCGCTCGTGAATGGTGGTGGGCACGGCCACCACCACCGCGTCGCTGGCATCGAGCAGGTCCGCCAGCGACGACCTCACGCACACCCCGAGTTCCGTCCCGACCGCCGTCGCGCGCCCGGCGTCCGTGTCGAAGACGCCTGCGCAGGTCACGCCGTCGAGGTCGCGCGCCACCCGGGCGTGGTGCCGGCCCAGCGCGCCGACTCCAACGACGCCGAAGGAAGGCACCCCCATGGCGGCGCGCCTCAGAAGATGATCCCGCGCTGGCTGGTGCGGATGAAGTCGAGAAAGTAGCGCACCTCCGGGCATGTCAGCTCGGGGTCCTCGCCGACCTTCCGGAGCGCCTGGGAGAGATTCCACTCGGACTGGAACAGGATGCGGTAGGTCTTCTTGAGACACCGGCGCACATCGGGGGAGAATCCCCGCCGGTCCAGTCCAATTGCATTGAGACCGTAGAGCTTGGGCGAGGGGTTCCCCGTGGCCTTGCAGAACGGCGGCACGTCCCGGTTGATCCTGGATCCGCCCCCGACGAAGGCATGCGCCCCGATCCGGACGAACTGGTGAATGGCCACCAGGCCGCTCACGATGGCCCAGTCCTCGATCGCGACGTGCCCCGCCATGTTCGTGGCATTGGAGATGATCACGTGGTTGCCGATTTCGCAGTCGTGCGCGATGTGGCAGTAGGCCATGAGCAGGCAGTCCGAGCCCACCAGGGTGACCCCTCCCGCCGCCGTGCCGCGGTTCAGGGTCGCGAATTCGCGGATGACCGTCCGGTCCCCGATCTCCAGAAAGGTCTTCTCACCCTCGTACTTCAGGTCCTGCGGATCCGTGCCCAGCACGGCCCCGTTGGCGATCCGGCAGCCGGCGCCGACCGTGGTGTCCTTCTCGATCAGGACGCGGGGGCCTACCTGCGAATTGGCCCCGATCCGCACGCCGGGTCCGATGATCGCGAACGGACCGACCCGGACGCTGGAGCCGAGTTCGGCGCCGCGATCGACGATTGCGGTGTCATGGACGTCGACCGCGCTGTCGTACGAGGTGGTGGTCCTGCTCATCGGTCCACGATTCGGGCCATCATCTCGGCCTCGGCGACAACCTTGCCGTCCACGATGCCCATCCCCTTCATCTTGCAGACACTCCGCCGGAGGTTGACCATCTCCACCTCGAAGAGGATCTGGTCTCCGGGCGTGACCGGCTTGCGCCACTTCACGTTGTTGAGCGCCATGAAGTAGACGACTTTCTCCTTCGGGTCTCCGACCGAGTCCATCAGCAGGAGACCGCCGACCTGGCCCATGGCCTCGATGATCAGCACCCCGGGCATGATCGGATGATCCGGGAAGTGGCCGCGGAAGAAGGGTTCGTTGATCGTCACGTTCTTGAGTCCGACGATCCGTTTGCCGGGTTCGAACTCCACCACGCGGTCGACGAGGAGGAAGGGATACCGGTGGGGGAGCACTTCCATGATTCGGGTGACATCGAGGTTGCGCGCCCGCTGCCGCCGGTCGTGCTGTTCGCGTATGGCGCGGGCGAGTGCGATGTTCCCGCAGTGGCTGGGACGTTCGGTCACGACATGGCCCCGGAACCTGCCGCCCATCAGGGCGAGGTCGCCCACGATGTCCCCGACCTTGTGGCGCAGGAACTCGTCGGGGTAGCGCAGGTCATCGTTCATGACACCGTTGCCGTCCAGCACGACGGTGTTGACGAGAGAGGCGCCCCGGGCCAATCCCTGGGCTCGCAGCTTGTCCGCGTCCCCGTGGAAACCGAAGGTGCGGGCGCGAGCCAGATCGTGCTCGAATTGCTGGTGATTGATGATGAACCGCCCGGACTGCCGGCCGATCGCGGTATGGTCGAACTCGATGGTCGCGGATATGCTGAAGTGGATGTCGGGCAAGGCCACGTACGAGGCTCCCTCCTCGCTCTCGACCGTGACCGGGTCGATGACTTCCACGATCTCGGCCTCGGCGTCCTGCACCTCCGTCCCCGCTTCCCGGATCGCTTCCACCCAGGGGGCGAAACTGCCGTCGAGGATGGGGACCTCCGGTCCGTCCAGCTCGAGCACGGCGTTGTCCACCTCCAGTGCCGCCAGCGCCGCCAGCACATGTTCCACCGTGAGGACCTCGACGCCGGCGGCGCCCACGCTGGTGCCGAGTTCCGTGGCGGTGACGTGCTCCAGGTTCGCGGGAACCGGCGGTGCGCCGGGGAGGTCGGTGCGGGAGAAGGTGACTCCCGCGTCCGCGGCGGCGGGCCTGATCGTGAGCGTGGCCGCCTCCCCCGTGTGGACGCCGATCCCCTCGAGCGCGACCTGGTGGGCGACGGTGTGCTGGCTGCGGCCGGCCGTCATCCGGCTTCCTCCAGGCCGAGGCGGCGTTCCACGCGGCCCACGCGCCGGATCAGTTCGGGGAGCTTCATGAGGCCGGCCATGGACCGCAGGTAGCTCTTGTGATCCCGTGCCGGGTACCCGGAGACGGTCTGCCCCGGCTCGACGTCTCCGATCACCCCTGCCTGGGCCGCGATCCGCGCGCGCTCGCCGATCCTGAGGTGGCCCGAAATCCCGGCCTGCCCCCCCATCGCGACGCCCGCACCGCTGCGAACGGATCCGGCCACACCCACCTGCGCAACAAGCATGGAACCGGGGCCGATGCTCGCGTTGTGACCGATGTGGACCAGGTTGTCGAGCTTTGATCCGGCGCCGATCACCGTCCGTCCGATCGAGCCCCTGTCGATGGTGCAGTTCGCGCCGATCTCGACGTCGTCCTCGATCACGCAGCCGCCCACCTGGGGCACCTTGCGGTGCACCCCGCCGGACGAGACGTACCCGAAGCCGTCGACTCCGATGCGTGCGCCCGCGTGAATGACCACCCTGTCCCCCAGAACCGAACCGGCGTACAGCGTGACGTTCGGATGAAGGACGGCCGCCTTCCCGATGGCGACCCCCTCGCCCACGAAGCAGTTGGCGCCGATCCGCGCCCCCGCCCCGATCGCCGCGCCGGCGCGGATCACGGCGTGGGGGCCGACACACGCGTCCCCGGGAACCGTCACGGACGGGTCGATCACGGCAGCCGGATGCACGCCACGCTCACGCGGCGGCTCCGGATGCAGCAGGGGCAGCAGGTCGATGAGGGCGGCGTGCGGATCCGCGACGACCAGGCGGTCGGCGGGTCCGCCCTCGAGCCCGCTCAATGATTCCGGGACCAGGAGGGCGCCACCACGGCACCCGGACAGTTCGGCCGCATAGCGGTGGTCGGCCATCATGGCCAGGTCGCGGGGTCCTGCGTCCCGGACGGTAGCGATCCGCTCGAAGTGAAGCGACCCGTCGCCGAGCACCCGGCCGCCGGCTGCCGCGGCGGCCTCGGCCAGGGTCATGTCCCGCCTTCGGACCCGCTCCTGGCCTGAAGCCGGGTGAGGACCTGTTGGGTAAGTTCGAGCGCGGGGTCCGCCACCAGTATGGCCTGCGAGACTGCATCCAGGATCAGGCCGTAGCCGCCCTCGACGCGGATTTCCTCCAGTACGGCCCGGATCTCCTCCAGCACGGGGTTGTAGAGTTCGTTCTGACGCTGTTCGGCCAGGTCGGTCAACTCCTGCTCCCGCTGCTGCAGTTCAACCGCCTTGTTCTGCAGTTGCTGCTCACGGGTCTGCCGGGCCTCGGGCGTCATCGTCCTCATTTGCTGCTCGTACTGGGCTGCCTGCTGCTGATAGTCGGCCCGGAGCATGTTGAGCTCCCTCTCGTACCCGGCGAAGGCTGCCTGGAACTGGTTGGTGGCCTCCTGCGCCGGCCCGTACTCGGCCCAGACCTGGGCTGTATTGACGAAACCCACCTTGGTGCCCTGTGCCGCCAGGGGGCTCGCGATCAGCAGTGACAGAAACACCGCCGCTCCCAAACGGGAAATACTCATCACTCTCGACTCCTCCGATTCGATTCGGACTTGGGCCGTCCAGCCGGTTGCGTGAACGGCATCTCTAGAAATTCGGACCCATCTTGAAGTGCAACTGCCATCCCGGCTGTGGCTTGTCGAACCCGTACGCGTAGTCCAGCCCAATGGGACCGAAGGGGGTCAGGAGCTGGACTCCGAAGCCGGCACCCCGAAAAAGCCTGGAAGTGTTGATGTCCCCGGGCCCGCGCCACAGGTTTCCGACATCGTAGAACGCCGACAGGCCGAGGTTGGAACTGAGCACGGCCTTGTACTCCGCCGTCGCCGACAGGTAGGCATTCCCCAGACGGTCGATCTGAGCGATGCCCTCCGCTCTCTCCGGGTAGTAGCCCCGGGGGGTGATCGTAGTCTCGTCGTACCCCCTCAACGTCTCTCCGAACTGCACTCCTCCCATCCAGAACGACTCGAAGGGGAAGCGGGACGCGTCTCCGAACAGGGCTCCGCCCTTGACCCGCAAGCCCAGGGCGAACTGAATGCCCCCCGGGCCGCCTCCGTCCCCGCCCACCCGGCCGACGGGGATCATCCACTGCGCTTCAGCCGTTTGCTTGATGAAGTCGCCGGCGCCGCCCAGGGGACCCCCGTTGAGCTCCACGTTCCAGGTCTGGCTCGATCCCGAAGTGGGGAACAGGGGGTGGTTCAGCGTCTGGCGGGTGACTCCGAGCAGGAGCGAACTCAGAACTCCGGGGGGCAATCCGAAGAGTGAAGTGTCCTGCGACCTCTGGAACGACTCGTAGCTGGTCCGCGAGAGCGAGTAGCCGACGAAGAAACGGGTGCGCAGCGACCCCGGAATCGGAAGCCCGAACCGCGCCACGAACCCCGCGCGCCGCCTGCGCCCGGTGGCGAACTGATAAAAGCGGTCGGTCGAGTTGAAGAGCGACAGTGAGCCGCTCACCGTGGACTGGAAGAGCGCCGGGTCGGTGAAGCTGAGGGTGAAGCTGTTGATGTAGCGCCCGAAGTCCCAGCGAATACTGCCGGCCTTGGCCTGGCCGAAGAGGTTCGGCTGGTCGTAACCCAGGAACCCCGACAGCCCCACGCCGCCGCCCACCGCCGTACCGAACTGCACCGAGCCGGTCTGCTTCTCCTCGACGTTGAAGGTGATGTTCACGTCCCCGCTCTCCAGGGGAATGATGTCGGGGTACGGCAGCGGTGTCTCGAAAAAGCCCAGGGACTGGATGTTCTGGTAGGACTGCAGCACGAGCGCCTGGCTGTAGACGTCTCCGGGAAGGAGGAAGATCTTGTCCCGGATCACGCGGTCGTAGGTGAATTCGTTGCCCGAGATGCTGACCCGGTTGACGTACGCCTGGCTTTCCTCGGTGATGCGCCAGCCGGCATTGACCGTATGCATGGGCGCATCGGGCCCGGTCGCTATCTGGTAGTAGGGCTCGACCTGCGCGAAGAGGTAGCCCTCGTTGCTGTAGAGTTCTCGCACCTGGGCGGCCGCTTCCTCGAAGCGCACGACGTCGAAGACCTGACCGACGCCCCGGGACCGGTCCTCTCCCAACCCCAGCATCGACAGGATCCCGCCCGAATCATCGGTGAAAAACTGGCGCAGCCGGTCACTCTCGAAGGCCGTGTTTCCGTCGATCGCGAATTCGCCGAGCCGGTACTGGGGTCCTTCGCTGACCTGCACTTCGATGCGGGCCTTCCCCGAGGTCGGGTCCACGATGAGCGTGTCACCCAGCACCTCGAAGTCCAGGTACCCGGCCTGGTCATAGTGCTCGGGGAGCGACTCCTCCAGGTCCAGCGCGAAGTCGATGTCGTCGTAGTCGCCGCCACGGAACCAGAAGAAGCCCTCGGGCTTGGTGTTCATGGCGCCCCGAAGCTCTTCGTCCGAAAAGTACTCGTTGCCCCCGAACGTGACCTCCGCGATGGTCACCCGCTGGCCTTCCTCCACCTCCAGCAGGACATCCACGCTTCCGTCGTCTCCAGGCACCGGCTGAACGCGGGGTTCGATCCGTGCGTAGGGAACGCCGCGGCGCCTCAACTCCTCGCGGATGAATCCCTCGGCCCTGGCGATGCCGTTTCGCGACAGGGGGGCATCCTCTTCCATGCCGGACTCGTCGACCACGTCCCGCTGGGATACGGACTCCAGTCCGGTTATCCGCACGAGCCGCATCAGGGGCCGCTCGACGACCTCCAGGATCAGGGTGTTCCTGCCGTCGGACTGGTCCAGCATGACCGCGACGTCCTCATAGTTGCCCGTGGCCCAGATGTTCTTGATGGCGCGGCTGATGTCCAGCCAGCTGGTCAGGCTCCCGGCCTGGATCCCGGAAGCCCCGATCACATCCGCCGCCTCGACCCGAACAGCTCCGCGGGCGACCAGCGAATCGATGCGCACCAGAGGTGAGCCGGCCGGGTCCTGGGCGCGGGCGGCCAGCGGGCACAGGGTCAGCAACAGCCCCGCGCACACCGCCCGTCCCACTGCTCCGATTACTTCGCGTCGATTTCGCATCATGTCTTGCTCGGAGAGGCGGCCCCGAGGGCGAGGGCCTCTCCGTCCTCCGTCACGTCAGCCTCGATTTCGTCGCCGGACCCGAACTCCGCCATGAGGAGCTTCTCCGACAGCGGTTCTTCCAGAAAGCGCCGTATCGCCCTCTTGAGCGGCCGCGCGCCGTACTTCTCGTTGTAGCCGTGCTCCACCAGGAATGCGACGGCTGCGGGTGTCAGGTTGAGGGACATCTCGCCCTGCTCCAACCGTTCCTGGAGGTCGCCGAGCATGATGTGCACGATCTTCCCGATCTCCTCCCGACTGAGCGTGTGGAAGACGATGGTATCGTCCACCCGGTTCAGGAACTCGGGGTTGAAGGTTCGGTTGATCTCCTCGTTGACCTTGTCGCGCATGTTCTCGTAGCCGGAGCGGGCGCCGGCCTGCTGAAATCCCAGCCCGCCCTTCGCGATGTTCCGCGCTCCGAGATTCGAGGTCATGATCAGGACGGTGTTCTTGAAGTCGATCACGCGCCCGTAGTTGTCGGTGAGGTGGCCCTCGTCGAGGACCTGCAGGAGGATGTTGAAGACATCGGGGTGGGCCTTCTCGATCTCGTCGAGCAGGACGACGGAGTAGGGCCGCCGCCGGACGGCCTTGGTCAGCGTCCCCGAATCGTCGTAGCCGACGTAGCCGGGCGGGGCGCCGATGAGACGCGACACGGAGAAGCGCTCCATGTATTCGCTCATGTCGACCCGGATCAGCGCCTCACGGTCGGCGAAGAGGAACTCGGCCAGGGTGCGGGCGAGCTCGGTCTTCCCCACCCCTGTCGGACCCGAGAAGATGAAGGAACCTATGGGACGGTGCGGGTCCTTGAGTCCCGCTCGGCTCCGCCGGATGGCCCTGGAAATCGCCGTGATCGCCTGGTCCTGGCCTACTACGCGCTTGTGAAGCTCGGCCTCCATGTTGACCAGGCGCGCGGTTTCGGCCTCCCGGATGCGCGTGACCGGAACGCCGGTCCAGCGGCTCACGATGAACGCGACATCCTCCACGCTGATCTCGGGCCGGAAACGACGTCGTTCCTCCTTCCACGCCTCCTGTTCGTCGCGGATGCGCTGTTGCAGCGCCCGCTCCTGGTCGCGCAGCTGGGCGGCCCGCTCGAAGTCCTGGTCGCGGATCGCGGCTTCCTTGTTCTCGATCAGGCGCGACAACTGCGTCTTCAACTCCTCGACCTCGGCCGGCGGCACCTGGCTCGCGATACGCGCCCGCGCCCCCGCCTCGTCGATCACATCGATGGCCTTGTCGGGGAGGAAACGGTCGGTGATGTAGCGGTCAGCCAGCCGCGACGCGTGAGACAGTGCGTCGTCCGGGATCGTGATCTTGTGGTGGTCCTCGTAGTGTCCCCTGAGCCCGGCAAGGATCGCGATGGTCTCGTCGACGGTAGGAGGATCGATGATCACCGGCTGGAAACGTCGCTCCAGCGCGCCGTCCTTCTCGACGTACTTGCGGTACTCGTTCAGGGTGGAGGCGCCGATGCACTGGAGTTCCCCCCGCGCCAGCGCCGGCTTGAGCATGTTGGAGGCGTCGATCGCCCCCTCGGCGGCACCCGCGCCCACCAGCGTGTGCAGCTCGTCGATGAAGAGGACCACATTGCGGTTGGTCGAGATCTCGTTCATCACCGCCTTCAGCCGTTCCTCGAACTGGCCGCGGTATTTGGTGCCCGCGATCACCGCCGCCATGTCGAGCGCCAGGACGCGGTGGTCGCGCAGGCTTTCCGTCACCTCGCCCCGGGCGATCATCTGGGCAAGCCCTTCCACGATGGCGGTCTTCCCCACCCCCGGTTCCCCGATCAGCACGGGGTTGTTTTTCTTCCTGCGGCAAAGGATCTCGATCAGCCGCTCGATTTCGGTTTCGCGACCGATCGTGGGATCCAGTTCCCCCTGCCGGGCAAGGCCTGTGAGATCGCGGCAGAAGTGGTCAAGCGCGGGCGTCTTCGACTTTCGTTCGCCGCGAGACGGCCCGGGGGCCGGCACCGGGCTGCCGCTGCCGGCGATTCCGCCGGCGCTGGCGGGCGATCCGGAACTGACGTCCGACCCCAGCACCTTCTGCGTTTCGGCCCGCGCCTCGTCGATGGTCACGCCGAGCGAGTTCAGCACCTGAGCGGCGATCCCCTTGCTCTCGCGCAGCAGGCCCAGCAGGAGATGCTCCGTGCCGACGTAGGAGTGATTGAGTTCATGGGCCTCGGACATGGCGAACTCGAGAACCTTCTTAGCCGGCGAGGTGTACGGCAATTCGCCCAGAGCGATGGTTGCCTTGCCCTTTCGCACCGACTCCTCGACCCGCTCGTGGATCCGGTCCAGGTCCACGCTCAGATTGCCGAGCACATGTGCGGCCACGCCCTCTCCTTCACGGATGAGTCCGAGCAGGATGTGCTCGGTTCCCACATAGTCGTGCTGCAGCCGGATCGCCTCCTGGCGAGCCATCGACAGGACCTTTCGGACCCTCTCCGTAAAGTTGTAGTTCATCCTGGTCGCCCCTCCGGGGCCGTCAGCCGGACATCGCCGAACCCTTCACCTGTAAAAGTCGCCTTCATGACCCGGGATCGGTAGTGGGGGAGCCGTTTTCGCCCTGGAGGACCCTGCGTACGTACTGAGCCCTGTGCGCCTGTCTCTCCGAGGCGTCCAGTTCCCGCCCCGCGGCTTCGGCGAGGTGTGCGGCCTGCGAGAAGATGATGATGCGGTTCAGGGCGTTCACCCGGGGTGACGGCAGCATTCCGAGCGAGACCCCAAGCCGCACGCCCGACAGGAGTTCCATCAGGTCGCGGTAGGTCAGGAGGCGCGCGTGGCGCAGCAGTCCGTAGGCACGCCAGATCAGGTCTTCGGTCCTGGGCCCCGCGCCCCGGAGCACCTGGCGGGCACGGCGTTCCTTCTCGATGACCGTCGTGACGGTGGCGCCGAAGTGCTCCACCAGGTCCTCCTCGCTCCTGCCGAGGGTCTTCTGGTTGGAAATCTGGAAGAAATTGCCCACGAAGTCCGACCCCTCGCCGTCGAGGCCCCGGTGCGTGAGGCCGACCCGCTCGAGCCCCTCCAGGACCCGGGTGATCTCCTTCGTCAGGACCAGCGCCGGCAGGTGCACCAGCGCCGATGCCCTCAGACCGGTGCCGGTGTTGGTGGGACACGAGGTGAGGTATCCGAATTCGGGGTGATAGGCCAGTGAAAGGTCGCCGCCGATTCCGTCGTCGAGACGGTCGACCAGACTCCACGCCTCCATCACGCTGAGGCCGGAGACCAGGCTCTGCAGCCGCAGGTGGTCCTCTTCGTTGACCATGACGCTGACCGGATCGTCCGGACAGACCAGCAGAGCGGCTCCGGCGGATGGCTGGTCGGCACGCTGCCGGCCCAGCAGGTCGGAGGAGACCAGCCGCCGCTCCAGGAAGATCCGCCGCGTATGCACATCCAGCTCACCCATGCGCAGGAGGCTGGCGCCTCCCGGAAAGACGGGCGTTTCCAACATGCCCGCGACCGAACTGTAGACGGCTTCGCGCTCGCCCGCATCCGCCTGGGCGGCGTAGCGGTGGCCCTGAAGGTTGCGCGCCAGGCGCACCCGGGTCGACAGAACGATGTCGGCGTGCGGACCACTCCCGTCCAGCCACCCGAGGCCGAAGTCGCGCAGGGCCTCCGGGGTCTTCACGGGGATCCTGCCGGTTCGAGTTCGCGGATCTGGTCGCGCAGCGTCGCGGCCCGCTCGAAGTCCTCCGTTTCCACGGCGCTCCGGAGTCTGCGGCGAAGGTCGTCGAGGCGCCGGTCCAGCTCCGCGGCGGCCGGGTCCGGCGGCAGGTACACCTTGCCCTTGTGCCGGGCCGCTCCGTGAATTCGGCTGAGGAGCCGGCGCAGGCCGGGTTCGAAGTTCGTGTAGCAGTGGGGGCACCCCAGGCGGCCCGTCTCCCGGAAGCCGTCGAGGCTCAGCCCGCAGAAGGTACAGGGTTCGGACACCGACGCTGCCTCGTCAGCGTCGTCCCCCCGGGTCAACTGTTCCAGAAATTCGGAGACGGCCACCCCCTGCTCCGAAGCCGGATTGAGCCCCTTTTCCTCCGCGCACGACTTGCACAGGTACTGCGTGGACATCTTGTTGTCCACGACTTCGGTCAGGTGAACGTGCGCCGGATTGCTACAGTTGGGCCGGTCGCACACCCTGTCCAGCTCAGACATTGTCGAGAACCCCCTCCCGTAGCCGCAGGACTCTCTCGGCCTTCGAGGCCAGTTCACGGTTGTGGGTTACGACCGCGAGCGCAACACCGTGACGCTCCTTCATCTCGAAGAGGATGTCCTGCACGTCCCTGCTCGTATCCGTATCGAGGTCGCCGGTGGGCTCGTCCGCGAGGAGGATATACGGCTCGTTTACCAGCGCCCGGGCGACCGCAACCCTCTGCTGCTCGCCACCCGAAAGCTGGCGCGGCTTGTGGCCGAGCCGCCCGCCGAGTCCCACCTGGCCGAGCAGCGCAGTAGCCCGCGATCTTGCCGCTTCAGGACTGTCACCGCGAATCAGCGCGGGCACCATGACGTTCTCCTGGGCGGTGAAATCGCGCAGCAGGTGATGGAACTGAAACACGAATCCGATCCGTTTGTTCCGCAGCCTGGCCGCCTCCTCGTCGCTCAGCGTTGCGATGTCGGTCCCTCCGACGCGCACCGAGCCCGCCGAAGGACGGTCGAGGGCACCCAGCAGGTGGAGCAGTGTCGACTTCCCCGAGCCGCTGGCCCCCACGATGGCCACCGCTTCAGCCCAGTCCAGCGTGAAGTCCACGCCGCGCAGAATGTGGAGTTCCGGGCCGGCGACCCCCCGGTAGGTGCGGTGCAGTCCCCGGGCCTCGAGTGGCGGACCGGCGCCGTCCTTCCCGTTCGCCGGGGAACGCTCCGGCCGGGGCCGCCCGTCTCCCTCACCGTTCATCGGTGCCTGCGCGACCTCGTCAATCATGCCGGATCGCCTCCACGGGTTGCAGTCCGGAGGCCTGCCGGGCGGGGTAGATGGTGGCCAGAAGCGAGATCAGCAGGCTTACCCCGCAGATCCAGAGGACGTCCGACGGGGCGATCGACACGGGCAGCCGGTCCACAAAGTAGATGTCCGCCGGAATGCGGATCAGACCGTGCTCCTCGATCAGGTACGCGAGGAGGAAGCCCAGTCCGAGTCCGGCCAGCGTACCGATGACACCGATCCACAGTCCCTGGAAGACGAAGGTGCGCAGCGTGTCCTTCCGGGTGAGCCCCATCGCCTTCAGGATCCCGATCTCCCGGGTGCGGTTGACTACGACCATGACCAGCGTGCTCACGATGTTGCACGCCGCCACGAAGATGATCAGCGACACGATCACGCCCATTGCCAGCTTCTCCAGCTTCAGCGCCGAGAAGAGCTGGCGGTTCGTCCTGGTCCACGGGTCCGCCTTGTACGGCCATCCACCCAGCTCCTCACGCACGGCCTCCGCCACCGCTGCCGCGCCCCACGGGTCCTCGGTCCGCGCACCCACCCATCCGGCCACCCCATCGTCCAGGTCGAGCAGATCCTGTACGTCGGCCAGGGCGGCGTAGCCGCGGCGCGTGTCATACTCGTACATGCCCGTCGAGAAGATCCCTGATACCAGCCACTCCTCCGCAGGCGCCACCAGATCTCCGTTGGGCGTCACCTGGCTGTTCTCGATCGAGATCATTCTCACCGTGTCACCCACGAAGAGGTTCATTCGATCGGCGATGCCGCTGCCCAGAACCAGGGGCTTGAGCCCTCCCGGCTCTCTCTCCAGCGAGAGATACTCGCTCCGCAGGGTGTCCTCGATGGAGGTGACGGAGGGGCCTTCCGCGTCGAGACTAACGCCGAAGAGGTCCAGGACCTGCGGGTAGTTGCGGTGCTCCAACCCGACCTGGGTCCAGACCACCGGCGACGCCGAGACCACCCCGTCGATCACCTCCACCCGTTCGACGACCCTTTCCCATTCGTCGATTCGCAGCGGGCTGGCGTCCTTCCAAACCATGATGTGCGGATTGGAGCCGAGGATCCTGGAACGCAGCTCGTTCTGCATTCCGGTCATCACGCCGATCACCACGATGAGCGCGGTGACGCCCAGGGTCACGCCGCCCAGCGCGATCCACGTGATGAAGGACAGGAAACGCCCCCCGCTCCGCGATGCCAGGTAGCGCCGCGCGAGGAACCAGGCCAGCCGGGTCTGCGACCTCATGCAGGCACGCCCCCTACTCCTCTTCCCGCAGCGTGGGAAACAGGATGACGTCCCGAATCGACGCCTGGTCGGTCATCAGCATGACCAGCCGGTCGACGCCGATCCCGACGCCGCCTGTCGGTGGCAGTCCGTATTCCAGTGCCCTGATGTAGTCCTCGTCGATCACCTGTGCCTCTTCGTCTCCGGCCGCCCTCAGGGCCGCCTGGTCCTCGAAGCGGGCCCGCTGGGCGATCGGATCGTTCAATTCGCTGAAGGCGTTGGCCAGTTCCTCGCCCGCGGCGAAGAGCTCGAATCGTTCCGTCAGGCGGGGCGCGCCCCGCTTCTCCTTGGCCAACGGGCTCAATTCCTTTGGGTAGTCGACGACGAAGGTTGGTTGCACGAGGGACGGCTGAACCAGCTCCCCGAAGAGCTTGTCGAGGAGCTTGCCGCGTCCGGCACCCCCGAGGTCCCCCACCCCCATCCCCTC
>VXOC01000269.1 GCA_009840215.1 Gemmatimonadota bacterium
CCCACCCCCTCTTTTTTTTTTCTCCACACCCCCCCCCCTAACACCCCATCCCTCTCCGTCCCGTGGGCTGGGTTTTTTTTATACCAGACTGGGGCGGGGGGGGGGGCGGCGCGGCGCTTCCTCACGACTCCCTCCGCACACGCGTCGGGGCTGATTCCAGCCGTCGAAGAGGTGGTTCGCGAGGTGGGGATCGGCCCTGGCGACCTTGCCGGGGTCGTGGTCGGGGCCGGGCCGGGATCGTTTACGGGTGTGCGGATCGGGGGGGCGGCGGCGAAGGGCCTGGCGACGAGCCTCGGGATACCGCTCTACGCCACGTCGAGTCTGCGGGCCGCATCCTTTGCATTGGAGGCGCTGGGACCGGGAGTCACCCTGCCCCCTGAAATGATCGCGGGAGACGGGCCGCCCGGCTGGCGGACACCGCCAGGTGCGCTGACCGGTGATGGGCGCGAACTGCGGCATGTGCTCCTGGACGCGCGTCGCGGCAGGGTATACGGCGCGGGCTACGACGCGGGAACCGATGGTCCGATCGAGGTTGCCGCGCCGCACGCCGGCACCATCCTCGACGTGATCAACGCCCGGCTGCCGCTCGACACGGTCTTCATGGGGGACGGGGCCATCGCCCACGCCGCCCTGCTCCGCGCCGCCGGCTATGCCGTGCGACCCTTCCCCGCCGGCATCCCCGTCGCGGACGCCGTCGTGCGATGTTGCTCGTGGCGTCCCGTCGACGCGGCCGCCTGGGAGCCGCAGTACGTCAGGGAGTGGCGTCCGGGATGAAGGCCCCCGTCGCACTGCGGCGTGCCCGGTCCGGCGACCTGCCGGCGATCATGTCCATCGAAGCCGCCAGTTTCCGGCGGCCCTGGCGCGTGGAGACCTTCGCCGCCCTGCTCGCCCGGCCGAATACGGACGTGTTCGTGGCGACCCTCGACGATGTGGTCGTCGGCTACGCCGTGCTGACCTCCCGGGTCGGCGACACCGAGCTGGCCAACCTGGCGGTCGACGCCGGCCATCGCCGGCACGGCATCGCCTCGGCCCTGCTGCAGGCGTGTGCGGAGATCGTGCGCGACCGGGGCGAACAGTGGGTCTTTCTGGCGGCCCGCGCCTCGAACCGGGAGGCGGCCGGGCTGTACGCCGCCTTCGGCTTCCACGAGATCGGCCGGCATGAGAACTACTACCGGGACCCTGCCGAGGACGCGGTCATCTTCGCGCTGGAGGTCGGCCGCACGGACTCCTGACGGTCGCTGCGGAGTCCGGTCTCACGCCGCGGGGACATCCACGCCGGCCGTCGGGGTGTGCCGAAAGAGGGAGGCCGGGACTTCACGTATTCGCCGGAGCGGCTACCTTTCTGAAACCGAAGTTGCACAGCCCCAATGGAGAACATGCCCCACGAGAACCGCAAGGTCCTGGTTACCGGCGGTGCCGGCTTCATAGGGAGCCATGTCTCCGACGCCCACCTCGAGCAGGGCGACCGGGTGTGGATTGTCGACGACCTCTCCTCCGGACGGCTTGAAAACGTCCCCGCGGGTGCCGAGTTCCACCGACTCGATATCGCCGACGAACGGGTGGGGGACCTCATGCGGAGCGTGGGCTTCGACCTTGTCAACCATCACGCCGCGCAGATCGACGTGCGCGCCTCGGTGGCCGACCCGGCGCTCGATGCCCGCGTCAACGTGGCGGGTCTCCTCAACGTCCTCGAAGCGGCGCGCGCGAGCGGTACGGGGCGGATCGTCTTCGTCTCGAGCGGAGGCGTCGTGTACGGCGAACCGCACGAAATCCCGACTCCGGAAGGTGCGCCGAAGGAACCCCTGTCGCCCTACGGCGTCACCAAGCTGGCCGGCGAGCACTACCTCAACTACTACCGGGAAGTGCACGGCATGGACTGCGTGGCGCTGCGGTACAGCAACGTGTACGGCCCCCGGCAGGACCCGCGCGGCGAGGCGGGAGTGGTCGCGATCTTCTCACAGCGGCTTCTGCGCGGCGAACCCCTCGCGATCTACGGCGACGGCGAACAGACCCGCGACTACATCCACGTCGCCGACGTGGTGCGAGCCAACCTGATGGCCGCCCGCATGGACCTTTCCCCCACGCCGGGACACGACGCGCGCGCCTACAACGTGGGAACGGGCATCGAGACATCCGTAAACGACCTTGCCGACATCCTGGAAGAGGCGGTCGGCATCCGCACCGGCCGGTGCTTCGAGCCCGCCCGCGCCGGCGAACTGCGCCGGAGCGCCCTCTCGATCGCCAGAATCCGTGAACAGGGCTGGGCCCCCGCGCTGGGCCTGCGCGAAGGTCTGGCCGCCACCTTCGAACACATCGCCTCCGGCATGGCGGCGGTCACGATCGCATGAACGACCCCCTTCCGCAGACCCAGATGGAGTCTCCCCTGGACATGATCCTGGGGGCCAGCGTGGCGACCCAGATCGTTCTCATCGTGCTGTTTCTCTTCTCGGTGCTCTCCCTCTGGGTGATCATCTCGAAGGTACGGCACTTCCAGGCCGTGCGGCGGCAGGGCGACCGGTTCCTGGGCAAGATGGAGGACGCCGGCAACCTGACCGAGGCGTCGGAAGCTCTCATCGGCCTCCCCGAGTCCCCCTATACCCGCCTCTTCCGCGGCGGCCTTTCCTTCTTCGCCGAGCTGAGCCCCGGGGCGCTCTTCGGTTCGAGTCAGGCCAGCGGGCTGTCGCTCACCCAGCTGGAAGCGCTCCGGCTGGTGATGGACAAGGTGGAGGCCGAGGAGATCGACGAGCTGGCGCACGGGCTCAACTGGCTCGCGATCATCGGGTCGGTGTCGCCGCTGCTGGGGCTGATGGGGACGGTCATCGGCATCATGAACACCTTCCTCGGCATCACGGCGGCGCGGTCCACCAACATCAGCGCGGTGGCGCCCGGGGTGGCCGAGGCGCTCATCACGACGGTGGCGGGCCTGGCCGTGGCGATCCCGTCGGTCATCGCGTACAACCACTTCGTCTCGCGCCTGAACCTGGTGCGGGGCGAATTCGAGGGCTTCGCGAGCGAGTTCATCGGCACGCTGGCCAAGGAACGGCACGTCTGATGACGGGACGGCGGTCATGACCAGGCGCGACCGGCAGCGCAACGGGCTCCCCGTCCGGGCCGAGATCAACGTCACCAGCCTGGTCGACGTCGCCTTCACCCTGCTGATCATCTTTATCATCACCGCGCCGGTTCTCCAGGGGGGGATCGAGGTCAACCTGCCGGAGGGACCCGTGCAGGTTGTCGAGGCCACGGACGATCAGATCATCGTCGCCATTGACGAAACCGGACTCCTGCACATCGGCGACGCGCCGGTGGCGGACGACCTCTTCGACGTGACGCTTCAGGAGCTGATCGAGGAACGCAACGCCGACCTGGTCCTGATCAAGGGCGATTCGGCGGCCGTATTCGGGCGGGTTGCCCGTGCGCTCGCAGGGATAGCGCCCAACAACGTGCGCGCGTCCTTCATCATGCGGGAGTTCCGGCGATGACCGCGCTCGTGTCCAGCGGCGAAGCCTTTGGCCGCACGAAGCGCAGGCCGCTGGGGAGGCGCGCGCTGGGGGCGTCGATCGCGGTGCATCTCGCGGCGCTGGCCGTCCTCTTCCTGGTGGTTCCCGCACTGGAAGACCCTCCGGTCTACTACGAGATCGTCAGCATCGACATGCTTGCGGCGGCCCCCGAACCCGAAGACCGGCTGGTCGTCGAGACACCCGAGGATCCACCGCCCACGCCGCAGGAGGATGCACCGGTGGCGGAGCCCGACCCGGACCCGGAACCCGAGCCGGACACCACGGAAACGCCGCCTGTCCTGGAGGAGACGCCGCCGCCTGACCCGGTTGCGGCCGCCACAACCGAAATCCCCGACGACGGCGAGGACGCGGTGACCCGCGAGGTCGAGACGCTGCTGCGGGACTATCCGCAGTACTACAAGAACATCACGAACCAGATCCAGCGCTGCTTCCGCTGGGAGGGCACCGGACGTCTGGAAGTGGTCATGACCTTCCGGATTCTCCGGGACGGAAGCGTACCGGATTTCGATATCGAGCAGTCTTCAGGCGATCCGGCGTTCGACATCGCGGCCATGGGGGCGATCGAATGTGCCGGCATGCCGGGGCGCATTGGACCGTTGCCGGAGGATTACCCGTTCGAGTTCCTACCCGTCCGTTACACCATCACATCGAGAGTCGGATCGCACCTTCCGTCGATCCGGCCGCTGGAGGGAGTGCCTTGAGGCGACCGACCGCAAGCAGTGCGTGGACCAACCTGCACCTGGAGTGGCCGACGCCGGGAGGTTTCCCGTCCCGGTTTGCCACTGCCCGCACCTGCCTCCTGTTCCTGCTGGCGGCCGGCGCATCCAGCCCCGTCGCCGCCCAGGAAAACGAGCTCATTCCGGGCGTCGAACTGGGTTTCATATTCGAGGGCGTCTACGTCCCCCCCATCGCCGTCAAGCCGTTGACGGTGGCCGGAGCGGACGTCGGCCTGGCCCGCGAGATCGAGGGGATCATCACGCGGGACCTGGACTACAGCGACCGCTTTCAAGTGAGGGACTCGCTTCCTCCCGCGTTGGGGGGCGAGGGCGTGCAGTATGCCCTGTGGGAGCAGTTTGGCGTGGACTGGGTCGTGACCGGGACAATCGAGACGGACGGGTTGGGCGGGGGCATCGCCTTTTCGGTGGAACTCCACGACATCGTCTTCGGAAGTCTCAAGGCGGCGGCCACCTTTCCCCTTCCGGCGAGGGACCACCCGGACTTCCGCCTGGCGGTGCACAGCGTTTCGGACGCCCTGGTCGGGTGGGTGACGGGCGACAGGGGCGTTGCCGCGACCCGGATGCTGTTCCGCATGCGCGCCTTCGGTGAAGAGAACCCCAACCTGACGGAGATCTACGTCGTCGACTTCGACGGCGAGAACCTGCGGCGCCTGACCTGGGACCGCAGCACCGTGACCTCCCCTACCTGGTCGCCGGACGGAAAGCGGGTCGCGTACAGCTCGTTCAAGGCGGACATGCCCCGCATCTACGAGTTGAATCTCGAAGATGGCCAGGAGAGGCTGCTGGTTCCAGAGGGCCACGGCCAGCATGACTCGCCGTCCTATCATCCGGACGGGAACTCCGTCGCCTTCACGATCGTCGGGCCGGAGCCCGAAGGCCTCTTCACCTACAACATCCGGGACGGTTGCTGCCTGAAGTACCTGGGAGGCGGCCGCTTCAACGACCTGCAGCCGAACTTCTCGCCGGATGGGGAATGGCTGGTTTTCGTGTCCACCCGCCTGCGCTTCAGCACGCCTCAGGTGTACCTGCGACCGCTGGCGGGCGGTGACGACGAACTCCTGTCGCCGTTCCGCTACGGAGAGGGGGGCTTCTTCACCGACCCGGACTGGTCGCCCTGCGGCGACAGGGTGGCCTTTGCCGGCGGCATCGGGAGCAGGAGGCAGGCCAACCGCTACCACATTCTGGTGGCGAAGCTCGAAGCCGGCGGCAACCGCCTTCTCCAGCTCACCCAGGAAGGCAACAACGAGGACCCGAGCTGGGCCCCCAACTGTCGGCACATCGTCTTTACCGGAGAGCGCAGTTACGGGAAGGGCGTGTTCATCGTCGATACCGTGACGGGACGCACCCGCGTTCTGGTCGCCAACGTCGAAGCGGAGGATACCGACTGGTCGCCGTGGCTGGCCGAAAACGGGGTGGTCAGGTGAGGGGATTGCGGGGCCGCCACCTTCCGAAGCAACGGTCTCGGCAGGCCCCCGCGGGAGGGTCGCCGGGCGGTCGCGCGGACCCGTTCAAAACGGTGCCAAACGATGCCGCGAAACCGCTGCCATCCCCTTTACCGACATCGCGCATCTTGCCTATATTCGGATTGTGTCGAGTCCGGGCTTCCTAGCCGCTAACACGTACCTCCACTCACCGGGAGATGGGATGTTCAACCCACGGTTGGTCCTTGCCGCCTTCGCCACTGTCGTCCTCGCCGCCGCCTGCCGCCCGGAACCGCCTCCGCCGGCCGCTCCGGAACCCACCGGCCCCACGGCCGAGGAGATTGAAGCCCAGAGGATAGCGGACTCGATCGAGAATGCCCGGCGCCTCGAGGCGGAAGCGCTCGCGGCCGCGCAGCGGGCCGAGCGCGAGATGCAGCAAAGGGCGGCCGCCGCCCGCGCCACCCTCGGCGAGATGGTCTACTTCGACTACGACGAATCCACGCTCACATCCGAAACAACGCGCACGCTACAGGCAAAGCTGGCGGTGCTGCGAAGCTGCCCCAGCGTGCGCCTGCGGATGGAGGGCCATGCCGATGAGCGGGGAACCTCCGAATACAACATCGCTCTGGGAAGCGAGCGCGCGCAGTCGGTCTCGGAATTCTTCACCGGCTTCGGCCTCGACGATGCCCGCTTCTCAACGGTCTCGTACGGCGAGGAAAGGCCCGTTGCCCAGGGATCCAACGAGGCGGCATGGGCGCGCAACCGCAGGGTGGAATTCGTGATCACGACCGGGGCCGACGATCTCGGCCGGTGCCAGAGCTGACGACCCCGGATTGCCAGCCGTGAGACGCGCGGCCCTCCTGCTGCTGGTCCCGCTCGGGGCCTGCGCGACCAGGGGGGACCTGCAGGACCTCCAGAGCGAGGTGCGTGCGCTCTCCGCCCGGCAGGACTCGATCTCCGCGGAGCTGCTCCGTGCCGTCTCGGAGGCAAGACGCGCGGCGCTGGACTCGTTGGACATTCTCTCGGATTCGGTATTCCACTTCCGCGGCACCGCCAGCGGCAGCATGCGACAGATCCAGAGGGAGCTGCAGAGTCTGGATGAAGTCGTGGCCCAGTTCCAGCGCACGATGGACCAGCTGCGCGAGGACTTTGTCCTGCAGGGGCAGCAATTCGAGCGGAGGCTCGAACAGCTGGCCCAGGCGGGGGACTCGGTCGCCGGCGGCGGTGAGGTCGAGGACCCGGAGCCCGTCGAGACGACCGGCACGCCGGCAGCCGCGCAGGACCTGTTCGACATGGCCGTCACCAACAAGGACCGGGGCCTGCACACGACCGCCCTGGCGGGGTTTACGCGGTTCCTCGACCAATACCCGCTCGATCCGCTGGCCCCCGCCGCCTACCTCCACAGGGGTGAAGTGCTTACCCTTGAGGGCCGACTCCAGGATGCGATCACCGACTACCTCGAGGTGCCGAAGCTGTTCCCGACCTCCGACCGGATACCGGCCGCGCTCTACCGTGCCGGGGCGTTGTGCATCGAGCTCGAGGACTACGAATTGGCCCGCCAGTACCTGGAGCGTCTGGTCAATACCTATCCGGAAGACGCGCTCGCCGGGCAGGCGCGGGAAAAGCTCGACGATATCCCCTGACAGGGCTCCTGGTGCTCGGTTCCGGGTCTTCCGCCCATGATCTGTCCCGTCTGTAGCTCCGGTTCGATCAAGGTCGTGGATTCGCGTACGGCCCGGGGCGGCCGTGCGATCCGGAGGCGGCGGGAATGCCTCGACTGCAGG
This sequence comes from Gemmatimonadota bacterium, assembly GCA_009840215.1. Classification (GTDB taxonomy): domain Bacteria; phylum Gemmatimonadota; class Gemmatimonadetes; order Longimicrobiales; family Gaopeijiaceae; genus Bin94. The sequence continues at coordinate 7,464 of VXOC01000269.1, forward strand.
CGCCGCTTCACCACGTACGAGCATGTCGAGAAGCGCCCGCTGCAGGTGGTGAAGCGGGACGGCAGCGCCGAGGACTTCCAGCGCGACAAGCTGGCCGCGAGCGTCGCGACGGCGTGCGCGAAGCGACCGGTCTCACCGGGCGACATCGAGGCGCTGGTGGACACGGTCGAGGATACGGTGTCGGGATCGGCCCGGGTCGAGGTCACGTCCGCCGAGATCGGCGAGGAGGTCATGGAGGGCCTGAAACCGCTCGACCGCGTGGCCTACATTCGCTATGCATCGGTGTACCGGAACTTTCAGGACATCGACGAGTTTCAGGAAGCCGTGGACGAGTTGATCATCAGGGAACAGCGCGAGGGACGGCGGCGCTTCCAGGGCGAGCTTCCCCTTCCGCTCGGCGACCACGGGAGCAGTGAGGACCGATGAAGAGGCTGCGCGATGGCCTGCTGGCCCGGGTGAGGGACAATCCGAAGGCCGAGATGCCCTTCCTGGACCACCTGGAGGAGTTGCGCTGGCGGATCCTGTGGAGTCTGCTCGCGCTCATCCTGGGTTTCGCGGCGGGGTTCTTCCTCGTCATCTACTTCGACGCGATGGGGATCCTGCTCGCTCCGGGCCGGGGGGTTCTGGGAGAAGACTGGCTCCCGCAGGCGCTGGCTCCCAACGAGAACTTCTTCTTCGCCCTGAAGGTCGCGATCGTGATCAGCATCGTCCTGGCCTCGCCCACCCTGGCGTACCAGGCGTGGCAGTTTCTGTCGCCGGCTCTGGAGAAGCGCGAAAAGCGCGCGATCGTCCCCTCCCTCTACCTGGGCCTCGTACTCTTCGTGGCGGGCGTGGCGATGGCGTACTTCATCGTCCTGCCGTTCTACCTGGGCTTCATGGTCGAGTTCGGGAGCGACTACATGACCCAGGACTGGACGGCCAACCATTATTTCAGCGAAGTCATCAAACTGTTGCTGGCGATAGGTATCATCTTTGAACTGCCAGTGGTGATTCTGGTCCTGAGCGTGCTGGGTATCGTCACCCCCCGCTTCCTCAGAGCCAAACGGCGGCACGCGATCGTGGCGAGCACGATCCTGGCCGCCCTGATTTCACCCGGCGACGCGATCACGATCACGATATTCATGGTGGCCCCGATATTCCTGCTCTATGAGTTCAGCATCTTCCTCTCGGTGCTCGTCTGGCGGAAGCGCGACGCGCGCGACGCCGAGGCGGACGCCACGACCGCGCCCGAGGACACCGTTGCGGCCCCCACGCCGTACGACCACGGCGACCCGGCACGTCCCGAGACCGCCGACCCGGCCACGCCGGAACCGGACGCCTCCGAGTCCCCCGACACGGACACCGAGGAGTAGCGGGCGGATGGCGAGCCGATTGCGCGTCCGGATCCTCCCCGCAGTCGCGGTGCTGATCGCGCTAGCGGCGGCCGGGGGCGGGCACGCCCCGCTCTCCGCGCAGGAACTGCCCGATTCGCTGAAGGATGTCGTCAAGGAGCGCCTGGAACGCCTCACCCGCGCATTGGGCGACTCCACCGGCCTGCTCCCCGACACGCTGCTGCCGGACCCCGACGAAGGCGTGGTAGTGGACGATTCCACCCTCGTACAGCTGCTGGCGCTCACGGGCTACAACCTGATCCAGTACCGCTCCGACAACGCCACCTTCGAGACCGAATCGCGGGTGCTCACCCTGGTGAGCGCCGGCGGCAGCGAGACGGTCATGAACCGTGACGGCATGGAGCTGTCGGCCGACTCCGCGCTCGTCTTCGACGACAACACGGGGCGCCTGGTGTCGGTTGGCAGCGAGGCCACCTTCACCCCGGAGGACGGCGATCCGGTCCTCACGCGCCAGGTCATCTTCGACCTCAACGAGCAGCGGGGCACCGCGCTGGACGCCCAGACCCAGGCCAGCGTGCGCGCGGGCAGCTGGATGGTGCGGGGCGACTGCCCGTGGGTGGACGGCGACCTCTCCTACTGCCACCGCATGATGTTCACGAGCTGCGACAGGGAGGAGCCGCACTACCACTTTCAGGCGGGCCAGATGAAGCTGTACCCGGGCGGCACCATGGTCGCGCGCGACGTGACACTCTACTTCGGCGACGTGGGGGTCTTCTGGCTTCCCTTCATCGCGCAGAGCACGGCGATCGAGCGCCGGTCGGGCTTCCTCCCCCTCCAGTTCTCCGTCAACGACATCGTGCGCACCTCCGGGGGGTACGCGCGGAGGGTCTCCAACATCGGGTACTACTGGGCGATCAACGAATACGCCGACGCCCAGGTGGCGCTCGACTGGTGGAGCGGAAACTCCATTGGACTCGCGGGGGAACTACACTACAACTGGGCGCGCCAGTTCCTGCAAGGGGGTGTCAACTACCGTCACTTCTGGAGGGTGGAGGGGGGCTCCGAGCTCGCCATCAACACCGACCACCGCTGGGAACTGTCGGAACGGACCAGATTCCGGGGCAGTTTCGCCTTCGCGTCCAGCAACGACTTTGTGCGCCGCAACTCCTTCGACCCTCGTGAAGTCACGCAGTCGATCGACTCGGAGGGCGGGTTCTCACGGCGATTCGACTGGGGGACGCTGTCGGCGAGCGCCAACCGGCAGCAGTTCCTCTCCGACGACAGGGTGGTGTCGAAGTTCCCGAGTGTCGACCTCTCCCTCAACCCCATTACTCTCTTTCAGGCGCCGCCCAACCGGGCCCGCTTGTACAACAACATGACGTGGTCGGCCAGGGGCAGCCTGTCGCGTTCGTTGAGGGATCTCCCGGCGCAGAACCCCGATTCCGCCTTTGACTTCAGATCCGCGGACACCGAGGCGTGGCGGGGGAGCTTCTCGAGCGGACTCTCGCTCGGCGCCCTGTCCATCTCGCAGAGCGTCAACCTCAACCGCAACACCACCCGCGACCTGCCGCTCGACTTCTTCGTGCCCGATACCGCGGCCGGCGTCGGAGTGGGGAGCGTGGGGGACCTCAACCGGCCGTCGTTCTTTCCCCATCTCGCCGAGGACGCGATGAACTTTGCGGCCGAGGAGCTCACCTGGTCGACCGGCGTCAACTACCAGGTGACGCTCGTGGGCTCCACCTCGCTCACCCCGAACCTGTCCATCTCGGGCCGGTCGATCAGGTCCGACACGGCATCGGTGGGAGGGGGAGGGTTCATCGCGGCGCCGAGGCGCCTGTCCTTCGGGGCGTCGCTCAAGGCGGACCTCTACGGCTTCTACTACAGCGACCGCTTCCGCCACAAGTTCTCGCCGACCTTCGACTACGCGTACTCGCCGGAGACGAATCCGACCGACCTCCAGCGGGCGACCTTCGGGGACCGGGCCATCCAGCCCCGCAACGAAGTTCGCCTGGGGCTGACCCAGACCTTCGAGAAAAAGGTGGAGGATCCGGCTGCGGACTCGGCCGGTGCGCAGGCCGCGGAGTCCCGGGAACGTGATCGCTCGGAAGGGCCGCGCCGCCTCCCCCGGGCGCAGACGGTCACGGTCCTGGCGGTGCGCACCAGCGCGCTGACGTACGATTTCGTGCAGGCCAGCGAACTGGGTCACTTCTCGCGCGGGTTCGCCGACAACCTGCGCGTTTCGAATCAGATCAGCTCGGACTACATGCGCGGACTCTCCCTGTCGGTGGAACACGACATCTTCGACCCCGCGGCCGGGGCGGGGGGCGGAGCCCGCGGGTTCGCGCCCTTCCTGTCCAGCGCGAACCTCTCCTTCTCGGTAAGCAACCAGTCCACGGTCTTCCGCTGGCTCAGGCGTCTGGCGGGTGGGGAAGAGGAGGATGACACCGCCTCGAGCACCGCCACAACCCGGACCGAGGAGGAGGACGCCGAGGAGGAACTGGATCCGAGCGGCCTGGAGACGGAGGATCTGGGCACATCGACGGTGCTGCCCCGCTCGGACGATCGTCGTACCTCGCGGCGATCCAGCCGGAGGGGCGGCGTCGGTGAGTGGTCGGCGTCGTTCACCTATTCACTCGCCCGGAACCGGGGCGTGGAGATGGCCGGCAACCAGATGGTGCAGGCGAATGTCCGCTTTCAGCCCACGGAGTTGTGGTCGGTGGACTGGCGCACTTCCTACGACGTTGTGGCCGGCGCCTTCAACGACCACGTGGTCCGGCTCACGCGCCAGATGCACCGCTGGGAAGCCGAGTTCGCCTTTCAGCAGACCGCCACCGGCAACTGGACCTTCCTCTTCGAGGTGGCGCTCACGGACAACCGCGACCTGCACTTCGACTACGAGCAGAGGACCGGGGGAGATTCAAGCAGGCGGCGGCCAAGGGGGGGACGCTTCTAGCCCGTGGACAAAACCCCCTGAACCCACACGGATCCCGCGGCCGGCAGATGAGCGCGCCGCCAGTGTCCAGATCCAGGTACCCGGCCGTCCCCTGACGAGGACGGGTCGAGGACTCGTCCGGATTGCCAAATGCCCTACAGGCATGATTTTACGGGTGTGGTACGGAAAATGCTGAAGGGTACAGCGGCGGCGAGTCCCCGGATGGTCTCCCGGCGCATCGGATGGCGTGCCGTGGAGTTCCCGGCTGGCGAGTGGTGGGGACGGGTCGCCTCGCAGTCCGCGAACGGAGCCGCTCGAATGCCGGGGGCTCCGTCCGCGGGCTTGCCAGCCCTTTTCCAGTGAACGAAGCGAGGCAGAGAATGCGATATCGACGAGTGGTTCTCGGGGTGGCGGTATTGAGTGTGGGGGGATGCGATGGGGCGTTCGTGGTCGGTGGGAACACACCGTCTCCCCCGGAAAACCTGGAGGGACTCTACTACGACCGTGGTGTGGACCTCTACTGGGAAATGGGGTCGGGATGGGACGGAGAGACGTTTCGCGTCTACGGGAGACGGATCACCGACGCCGACTACTTCCTCATCGCGGAAGTCACCAGTTGCTCCGAGGGCGAGTGCCTCTACCGCGATATCAACGTGCGCCCCGACCGCACCTACGAGTACTACGTGGCCGCCGCGGATCCGGACACGGGAGAAGAGGCCGCGAGCGACTACTCCGTCGAGATCTTCGTCCCGCTTCCCGTCGCGCCGCCGGTCCCGGAGGGGATCGAGGCCGTCGCGCTGGACAACGCCGTGTACCTGCGGTGGAGCGAAAACTCGGCCTCGGACGAGGACTTCGTTGCGTGGCGGGTGTACTTCGTCGGCGAGGAGAGCGACCAGTATCTGGGCGACACGGACTCCCCCGGATTCATCGATATGCTCGCGGCCAACGGCAACACGGCGACCTACTTTGTGACCTCCATCGACTACCAGGGCCACGAGAGCGATGCGAGTGCAATCGTCGAAACCACGCCGCGGCCCGACTACACGAGCGAGATCATGTACCCGTACGAGTCGAAGCCGGAAGCATCCGGTTTTCGGTTCCAGGAGACGGACGCCGTCGAGGCCGTGATGGACGGGGACGATCCCGACCGTCACTTCAGCGTCGAGTCCGATTCCGACGGACTGTGGTTCGTTCCCGGTCCGGGAGCCTACATTCATCCCACGCGCCGCCAGACATCGGCGCTGAAGTGCGGGCCCGGCGCGGATCCGGACTGCACGTCGTGGGAGAAGGCGCCGACATCGGGGTACGGGTCCTCCGACGTTCGTCTCGAAGCCGGGTACACCTACATGTTCCGTGTCCCCGGCGACGACGGGGAGATGCGGTACGGCGCGGTGCGGCCCTCGCACTCCGGCGGTTGTCAGGAGGGCTACATCATCATCTTCGACTGGGCCTATCAGACGCAGGCCGGCAATCCCCAGCTGTCGCAAGCGGGCGGTTCGGGGGGCCTGTAGCGGCACCCGCGAAGGGCGGCGCAACGCCGCTGGTCGAGGCCGTCCCGAACTTCAGCGAAGGCCGGGATTCGGGGTTCGTGTCCTCGGTGGCGGAGGCGTTCGTCCGGACGGGGTGCGATGTGCTTCACACGACCCGGGATCCCGATCACAACCGATGCGTGGTTACGGTCGTCGGCGGCCCGCGCGATGTGGAGGCCGCGGCGGTGGCGGCCGCCCGCATCGCCCTGGAGCGGATCGACCTGCGACGCCATCGCGGTGTGCATCCACGCGTGGGTGCGCTCGACGTCCTCCCCTTCGTGCCCCTGCGGGGAATGGAGATGGCGGAGGCGGCGGCGCTGGCTCGCCGTACCGCCGCCCGCATCGGCCGCCTGGGGATTCCCGTGTACCACTACGGCCGGGCTTCCGACCCCGTCGGCCGCACCCTGGCCTCCATCCGGCGGGGCGGGTTCGAGGCGCTCCTCTCGACGGCGGCGGGCCGTGAGCGGGCCGATGTCCCCGGCCTGGCCCGGGACGGGACACCTGCCCACCTCTTCGCGCACCCCACGGCGGGCGCGACCTGCGTCGGGGCCAGGGAGGTGCTCCTGGCGTGGAACGTCGACGTCGCGGGGATCTCCGCCGAGGATGCCGCCACGATCGCGGCAGCGATCAGGGAATCGGGTGGAGGTTTCCGGGGACTGCGGGCCATGGCGCTCTTCCTTCCGCGGCAGGGCCGGACGCAGCTGTCCATGAACCTGGAGACGCCTGAGGTGACGGACCCCATGGAGGTCTTCGCGGAGATCGAGCGACGTGTAGCCGAGCGGGGTGGGCGTGCGGTCGGCACCGAGGTGATCGGACTGGTCCCCGACGCGATCACGGATTCGGTGGCGAGGGCAATGGGAATACGGGACTGGTCTCCCCACCGGATCCTGAGTCGCCGGGTGGCCGCGCGGGTGGCCGCGGACAACGTCCGTTAGCGGTCCGCGGCCGAAGCCGCTCGACAGCGGGGGTCTGCACGGGCTGACGGGACGAGCTGGCCGGCACATTCGGGCTCAGCTGGCTGGCGCAAGTGTCGAATGTGGTTTTTTTTGCTAGCTTTTCTCCAGATAATGTCCTCCCACCCCCGCACATGACGAAGACAACAACGGCTCCCCGGAAGACCGCGCACGCGATCTCCGGGATACAGGCGCCGGTCGCGGACCGGCTCGAACTCGTGCTGGAGGAGCTGCGCGGGATCGCGGTGTCGGACTTCTCGATGATCGAGGAGGTCAACGCCTACCTTCTCAACGTGCCCGGGAAGCTCTTCCGGCCCACCCTTCTGCTCCTGGCCAGCGATGTCGGCGGCGAGTCCTCCGAAGACGCAGTGACGCTCGCGGCCGTGGTCGAGCTGGTCCACATCGCCACGCTCGTGCACGACGACGCCGTGGATCACTCGGTGCTCCGCCGGGGGATGCCGACGGTCAATTCACTGTGGACGCACCAGATCGCCATCATCATGGGCGACTACCTGTACAGCCGCGCCGTGACCGAGCTGGCGCGGCTCGGCGACCTGGAAGCCATGCGGGTCCTGGCGTCGGCCGCCAACACGATGAGCGTGGGCGAGATGCGCCAGCTCCTCTCCTACGACGACATCTCGTACTCCGAAGCCGAGTACTACCGTCTCATCGCGGCCAAGACCGCTTCGCTCATTTCGGCGGCCTGCGAGATGGGGGCGCTGGCCGGAGTCCCGGCTCACCGCGTCGCGCTGAGGCGTTTCGGACACTTTCTCGGGATGGCCTTTCAGATCGCCGACGACATGCTCGACTACGCGGGAAGCGCGGACGTGACCGGAAAGCCGGCCGGACTGGACCTGCGCGAGAGAAAGGTCACGCTCCCGCTGGTGGGAGCCCTCGCAGAGATGTCGCCCGCCGAAGTCGCCCGGATCCGGCACCTCTTCACGCTCGTCGAACCGGGCGACGAGGAGGTCCGCGGCGCCATCGAGCTGGTGCGTCGCAACGGCGGGCTGGAGTACGCGCGCAGAAAGGCGATGGAATATGCGGATTCGGCACAGGCGGAGATCGCCCGCCTCCCGCGCGGCCCGGCGCTGGACGCCCTTTCCGAGTCGGTCGTGTACGTAGTCAACCGCTCCAGGTAGGTGCCATGGAATCAAACAACTATCGGCGAAACATCACGCGAGGCCTGTGGACAATGGTGTGCGGCATGTGTCTGGGCGGGCTTCTCACCCTGTTGGTGGACAACTTCCTCTGGGAGGGCGTGCCGCGTTCCTTCCTGATCGCTTCGGTGGAGGCTTCGCTGGGACCCGTCTCCGTCGACCTGGTCGCCGTGGCGTTCACGATCGGGCCGGTTTCCTTCGCGCTCAACGTGCTCACTCTGGTGGGAATCGCCATCGTGGCGCTAGTGGTCCGCTCCTGGTTGTAGCGGCCCCCGCGCCGCTGCCGACTTGCCCTGCAACCCGGGCGAAACTCCGGCTCGACCCCCCGTCCATGGCTTCCGGTCTTGTTTGCGGAAGGGCTGGAATCGGTTAGGTTGTGGATCCAACCGGTCGCGGACGGTTCCTGACGAGCTTTTCTCCGGAACCTCCCGGGCACAAAAAGGTCGCGGACATCATGCCTTTCAATCTCGGTATCCTGGAGATGATCGTCATCTTCCTCGTCGTGCTGCTCCTCTTCGGGGCCAAGCGGCTCCCCGAGATCGGGACATCGCTGGGGAAGGGAATCAGGGAGTTCAAGTCTTCCGTGCGGGAGATCGAATCCTCGGTCAAGGCCGAGGCCGAGCTGAAGCCGCCCTCGGAGAACGTGTCGGCGGCTGCTTCGGAAACGGGCGAAAAAGCATCGCCCCGCCGCCTCACCCCGGGCTGAGCCGCAGTCTCACCAATCCGGCTCGGCGCGTCGGGCCGGCGCCTCGGACTCCTCCCTGCCCGCGCGCATCAATCCAACACGGAAAGCGCGGGCTGATCCGCATGCCCCCCGGTCAGAATACCGCGGGCACCTGAATCTGATTCGTCGCGTCTTCGGGCGGATTGAGCACTTCTTCGCGACGGTCGACGATGTCGGCTTCCGCGCGCAGGGCGTCGATCCACTCCACGAGCCGCTGTTCACGGAGGGCATTGAGCAACTGCATGCGCTGAATGTCGACCTGGGTCACCCAGGCGAGGCTGTCGGCGGTCTCCGAACCGGTGCGTTCGATGACGAAGGCGTTCTGGTTCGCCTGGACGGCATCCGAGACCTCACCGATCGCGAGTCCGAACGCGGTCCCCACGGCCGGGTTGTACTGGCCCAGTCCGAAGACGAATTCGGTCCGGGTGAAGGGACCCGCATCACGCAACTCCAGCCCCAGTTCCCGCGCGACCTCGTCCATTGAACGGCCGCCGCGCACCTCCGCCGCCGCCTCACGCGCCTCGTCCATGGCCACCTCGATCTTTTTCACGATGGCGATCGCGGCCCGGATCGCCGGCTCCGCCTCCTCTTGCGTGAGGTAGTGCGAGGGGTCGACCGAGAGCAGTTCGAGGGCGTAGAAACTCACCCGGTTTTCGTAGACCGGGCTCACGTCGCCGGGCGAAGTCTCGGGGTCGAAGGCCCATTCGCCGCCGTCCGCCACATCCCCCGCCACCGGCACGAGAAGGGCGGTTTCCAGGAACTCGACGGTGTCGGTCTCGAGTCCCAGCTCCATGGCCGCGTCGACGAGAGACATGGATTCGCCCAGCTCCTCCAGGGAGTCGGCCGCTGTGAAGAGCGCGATCTCGGAATCTTCGCTCCGCTCGATGGGGAGCAGTATGTGGCGCGCCTGGGCCGAGTCCTGGCCCCAGCGCTGCGTGACCTCGACCAGGTGAATGCCGAAGTCGGTCCGAACCGGCTCGGTCACCCGGTTGAGACGCGCGGCAAAGACCGCCGTATCGAACGCCGGGACCATGAAGTCCCTGGGGAAGACTCCCAGATCCCCACCCTCGGGTGCTGTGGTCTCGTCAGACGATTCCGCCTGCGCCACCTCGCCGAAGTCCGCCCCGTCGAGAATCTCCTGCCGGAGCTCTTCGGCCCTGGCCACGACCGCCGCCGTGTCGGCAGCCGTCAGCCTCTTGGAGATGGCGACTGCAATGACGTGAGCGCTGGCCGGGACGAAGAAGTCCTCCCTGTTCTCGTCGTAGTAGTCGGCGACCTCGTCGTCCGTGATCTCGAACCGGTCCTCGGAGATGCGGGCGAGCGGATCGAAGGCGACGAATCGCACGCTGGCCTTCTCGTTCTGGGCTCGGTACGTGTTCCAGAGGTCGTTGTCGGAGACGTAGATGCCGGACCCCACCTGCCGGAGCAGCTTGGCCCGCGGGATGACCGTCCTGTAGTAGTCCTCCAGCCCCTGCAGCTCCTGGGTGCTCAGCACCGAGAGCAACTGCTGGTACTTGGCGAGGTCGAACTGGCCATCCGTCTGAAGTTCGGGGTTCTGCATCAGCCCCGGCGGCGGGCTGAAACGCGCCGCGCTGCGGATCTCCTCGTCGGTGACGACGATCCCGCGCCGGTCCAGTTCCTGCTGGATCAGGATACTGGTCACCATCTCCTCCCAGGCCTGATCCTCCAACTGCGAATTCTGCGTGGTGGTGACCGGTTCTTCCTGGGTGGCCGCCGTCTGTTCGTAGAGATTCTGGTAGGTGCGGAAGTAGTCGTCGTACATGACGGGTGTGCCGTTCACCCGTCCGATCTGGCCGGTGGACCCCGTCGACTGGCCCGTAATGTCCATCCCCCACTCGAAGAACATGAGTCCCCCGAAGGCGATCGCCACGAGGATCATGATCCACTTCGTACTTTTTCGCAGTTGCTGCATCATGGCTGGTGCATCCTCCTTGTCACGGAAGCTAACAGCCCGCTAACCTACCGCGAACCGCGTTTTCAAGGAACAGGCGTGCCGCTGCGGAGAGGAGGGCGTGGGTCCGGGGTGGGTCCACAGGCCGCCGCCGCACCCGAATCCCACCGGAAAGGACCGATCGTGAGGATCGCCGTTGTCCACGGCCCCAACCTGAATCTGCTCGGCGTGCGCGAGCCCGAGGTGTACGGCACGGCGACGCTCGACGACGTGAACGGGGCGATTGAAAGTCTCGCCGCCGAACTCGGGATCGGGGTGGAGTGCTTTCAGTCCAACCACGAGGGGCGGATCCTCGATTTCCTCGCCGATGTTCGCGGGCGCGCGGAGGGGGTGGTGATCAATCCGGCGGGACTGGGGCACACCTCGGTCGCCCTCCTGGACGGCCTGCTGGCGATCGGCCGGCCCTTCGTGGAGGTCCACCTGAGCAACCCGGCGGCCAGGGAATCGTTCCGGCGCCGCTCGCTTCTGACCCCCGCCGCGGCGGGGGTAGTCGCCGGTTTCGGGGTTGACAGCTATCTTTCAGGGCTTCGTTGCCTGCATAATCATCTGTGCCGGCTCAGGGACCCCGGATCGTGACCCGCCTGCGGACGTGCGCCGGGACCGACCGGGCCCGCAACCCGTCCAAGAGGAGATCGATCGCAAGCCAATGGCGAGCACCGCTGACTTCCGCAACGGCATGGTCCTGGAAATCGACGGGGCGCTCTGGACCATCACCTACTTCCAGCACGTCAAGCCGGGGAAGGGTGGGGCGTTCGTGCGTACCAAGCTCAAGAACGTCCTCTCGGGCGCGGTCGTGGACCGCACGTATCGCGCGGGCGAACGCGTCACGAGCGTAAGGCTGGAGCGGCGTCCCGTGGACTACTCCTACACCGATGGTGACCTGTACTACTTCATGGATCAGGAGACCTACGACCTCATCCCCATCAGCGGGGACATGCTCGGCAAGGGCCAGTTGCAGTACCTGAAGGAGAACATGGAGTGCGAGGGACTGGTCCACGACGGCACCGTACTCAGCGTCGAGCTCCCGGCATTCGTCGAGCTGGAAGTGACCGAGACCGACCCCGGCTTCAAGGGCGACACCGCCCAGGGCGCGACCAAGCCGGCCACGCTGGAGACCGGCGCGGTTGTGCAGGTCCCCCTCTTCATCGAGACCGGCGATGTCCTGAAGATCGACCGGCGCGAGGACAAATACCTGACGCGGGTGAGCGGATGATCGATATCGAGTTTGTGGAGTCCCTGATCCGGATGCTGGACGAGTCCTCCCTCGACAACCTGGAGATCAGGCGGGGGGGCACGCGCATCCGGTTGTCGAAGTCGGCCGGAGGGAATGCGGTCGCCTCGGTGGCGCCGGCGAACAATGCGACGCCGGTTGCCGAGTCGGCGACCGCCCCTGCCGCACCGCCTGAACCGGCGCCGGCCTCGCCGCCCGAACCCGTCTCCGCGAACCTGGTGGAGGTCACCTCGCCGATGGTGGGGACCTTCTACCGGGCGCCCTCGCCCGAGGCGGCCCCGTACGTGGAGGTGGGCAGCCAGGTGGCGTCCGGCGACGTTCTCTGTGTCATCGAGGCGATGAAGCTCATGAACGAGCTGGAGTGCGAGGCCGCCGGCCGGATCGTCGAGATCTGCGTCGACAACGCGGAGCCGGTCGACTTCGGACAGGTCCTTTTCCGGGTCGACCCCGCGTAAGACAGCCGTCTTACCAGAGCCTGTGTTCTCCAAACTCCTGATTGCGAACCGGGGCGAGATCGCGCTCAGGATCGTGCGCGCCTGCCGCGAACTGGACATCGCCACGGTGGCCGTGTATTCGGAGGCCGACCAGGAGTCGCTGCACGTTCGCTTCGCCGACGAGGCCGTGTGCATCGGGACGGCGCAGGCGGCGGACTCGTACCTGAAGGTGACGCGGATCGTGGCCGCCGCCGAGATCACGGGGGCGGAGGCCGTGCACCCCGGGTACGGGTTCCTGGCCGAGAACGCGGAGTTCGCGGAGATCTGCCAGCGCTCGGATCTGGTCTTCGTGGGGCCGACCCCGGACCAGATCCGCGCCATGGGCGACAAGGCGGTGGCGCGGGAGACGATGCGCGCGGCGGGGGTGCCGGTGGTGCCCGGTTCGGACGGGATCGTGGACGACGAGGAGGAGGCGCTGGCGAGGGCACGCGAGATCGGGTTCCCGGTCATGATCAAGGCGACCGCGGGGGGCGGGGGGAAGGGGATGCGCATCGCGAACGACGAGGGATCGTTCCTGCGGCACTTCGCGGCGGCCCGCACCGAGGCGGGGGCGGCCTTCGGCGAGGCGGGCGTGTACCTGGAGCGGTGCCTGATCCGGCCCCGCCACATCGAGTTCCAGGTCTTCGGCGACCAGCACGGCCGGGTGGTGCACGTGGGCGAGCGGGACTGCTCGATCCAGCGCCGTCACCAGAAGCTGGTCGAGGAGGCGCCTTCTCCGGGCCTTTCCTCCGAAATCCGCGAGCAGATGGGCGAGGCGGCGGTCGCGGCGGCGCGCGCTATCGACTACGTCGGCTCCGGCACGGTCGAATTCCTCCTCGACGAGTCGGGCGATTTCTACTTCATCGAGATGAACACGCGCATCCAGGTCGAGCACACGGTCACCGAGGTCGTCACCGGTCTGGACCTGGTCAAGGAACAGATCCGGGTCGCGGCGGGCGAACCGCTGTCCTTTCCGCCCGGCCCGCACGAGCCGCGCGGCCACGCCATCGAGTTCCGCATCAACGCCGAGGACCCGTCGCGCGGCTTCGCCCCCGCCCCGGGGACGATCACCACCTTTCACCAGCCCGGAGGGCCGGGAGTGCGCGTGGATACGCACGTGTACTCGGGTTACCGGGTCCCGCCCTACTACGACTCGCTGATCGCCAAGCTGATCGTGTGGGGGAACACGCGGGAGGAGGCGGTGGTGCGGGGCCGCGAGGCGCTGGAGTCCTTCGTCGTCGAGGGAATCCCGACCACGATCGGCTACCTGTCGCGGATCACGCGCGACGACCACTTCCGGGCGGGCGAGGTCGACACCGGGTTTGTGAAACGTTTCACCAGCGGTCCGGAGTTGTGAGGCGGAGAATGCAGGTCGATGTCCATTTCACCCCGGACGAGGCGCGCGCGGCCGACCTGGCCGGCGGCACCGCGGTGGTCATCGACGTGGTGCGCGCGACCTCGTGCATCGTCGAGGCGATCGCGAACGGGGCGCGTGCGGTCCACCCCGCCGTGTCGGTCGAGGAGGCGGTCGCGCTGCGGACCACCCTGAACGGCCGCGGCGACCGCGCGCTCCTTTGCGGCGAACGCGGCGGGATCCGGATCGACGGCTTCGATCTGGGCAACTCCCCCGCCGAGTTCACGGCAGCGGCGGTTGGGGGGCGGCGCCTCGTCATGACCACCACCAACGGGACGCGCGCCTTCGCGGCCGCCCGCCACGCCGGCCGGGTCCTCGCAGCCTCCTTCTACAACCTGAGCGCGGTGGCCGGAACGGTGCGCGACGACGACGCGGTCGCGATCGTCTGCGCGGGCAAGGAGGGCCGGTTCTCGCTGGACGACGCGGTGTGCGCGGGACACATCGTGCGCGCGCTGCTGGACCGCGCGGCCGCCCCGGTCACCCTCGCCGACGGAGCGGTGGCCGCCCGCGATCTGGCCGCCGTACACGCGGTCACGGCCGACATGCTGGCGGGCACGGCCGCCGGTCAGGCGCTTGTGGAGGTGGGGCTCGGCGCCGACCTGGCCCTGTGCGCACGGGCCGATCGGCACCAGATTGTACCCATGATGCAAGATCGCGTGATCACGGCCCCACGAGCGTAGCCCGTGGCAGCCCCGCGCTCGGGACGGAGGGTGGCGAAGAGGACGGTGGCCCGGAAGCGCGCCGCACCGAGGAAGCGCCCGCGAGGGCCGAAGAAGTCGGTGGAGCAGCGAATGCGGCAGCGCCGGATGCTCGCCGCGGTGACCGCCGTGCTCGCCTTTCTCGTGGCCGCGGCACTCTTTCCGTTGCAGTGGTTCGGTCAGGGGGCGGTGGATTTCTTCCCGGAGGGCAACCCGGTGGGATCCCTGGGCGACACCGTGAACGCCAGGCTCCTGGCCGCGCTCGGGATCGGCATCGCCGCGGTGCCGCTGGGGATTCTGGCGGCGGCCGGGTCGGTGGGCGAGTGGTGGAAGCCCGCCCGCCGGAAGAGCCTCTGGGTTGTGGCCGCGGCGCTGCTGGTGCTCCTCCCCGTCTCGGCCTTTCTGGCAGGAGCGGGAGACACCGCGAGCGGTTTTCTCGGGAGAGTCCTGGGGGCGCCGCTGCGCGATACGGTGGGGTGGCTGGGTGGCTGGGTGGTCGTCGGGTCGCTGGCGGTGGCCGCGTGGGTGGCTGCCTTCACCTTCAACCCGCTGGCCGCGCCGGGGAGGTTGGCCACGAGGGTCTTTCACGGCGCCGGACGCGGGATGCGTGCGACGGGGGAGGCGGTGGGGAGGTGGGGTGTGCGGCACCGGGACCGGCTGGCGGCGAAGCGTCAGGCCCAGGCGTCCCGGGCCTCGGCCGAAGAGCCCGCCGCCGCAACCTCGGCGGACGGCCCCGCACAGGATTCCGTCACCACGGAAACCGACCCGGCGGCTGCCTCACCGGACCCCATCCCCGACGCC
>VXOC01000152.1 GCA_009840215.1 Gemmatimonadota bacterium
CGCCCCGCCCCCTTCCGACGGCCCCTACCTGATCACCGGACACTCGCGGGACGGCCGCACACTTTTCGCTCTCCGTTTCGAGATGCAAAACAGCGAGGACGGTGACAGCGGCGCGGGATTCGCCTACGCCCTCCCCGCGCGGCCGGATTGGGGCGACCACCTCGCGAGCATCACGCTCTCGGGACCGGAGGGATCGTTCACCCTGGACGAAACCGCCGACCGTCCCCTCGCCATCGTGCGGGATCCGCGCACCGGACAGGTTCGCGCGGTGCTGCGGGGCGGGGACGCCGTCCTCGCCGCACGTGGAGGAACACCCGCGATCCTGGGCGAAACCGGCATGCAGGTGCTCTTCACCCGCGGCATTCCCGCACCGGATGCCTGGCACTGACCTCCGCTTTCTGCATTACTGTAAACTGTAGTTGACAAAATGGAAATCATGATTTACAAACGAGGAATACCGACCGCTACGGCCGCCATCATGTTGCTCGGGCTGTGCGGAACCCCGGCCACGGCCCAGGACACGCCCAAGGACGAGGACGCGGACCGCTTCCAACTCTTTGCGAGCTGCAAGCCGATCTTCCCCATGGTCACCCTGGAGCTGAACTCGGCATACCTGGAAGACCTGGAGGAAGCCGAACTCGAGGAGCTGGTCACGACGGGACTCCAGTCCGCCGAACTGCTCAGCGACAAGCCCGTGCCTCCCTTTGTGTCCGTGACGGTGGGGGTGGTGCACTGGGCATTCTCGGTACGCGTGGAGTTCATGAAGGAGATGACGGATCCCTATACGAAGCTCAGGGGGGGCGCGACGACATGGAGGGCCCACCGATACGGAATACACAGCGGAGACAAGAGCTTCGTCCTGTCCAGCCTCAGCACCGCCGTGAACGGCTTCCTGGGCGAATACCACCGTGTGAACGGGCATGCCTGCCGTTTCGGGAATCCCGACGAAGAGTCCACGGTCCGGTGAACCGGCTGACCTGCAAGGCGGGACGACGGGGCCGGACAGCCGGACTGGTTCTCTTCTCCGTTCTGGTACCGGCGCAAGCCGCCGCCCAGACGCCGGAGCGCACATCGGTGCTCCGCTACGCGAGCCTGAACGGCAACATCCGGGGCGAGCTGCACATGCTGCCACCGGTCAGCACCGGCCCGATGAGCCCGACATGGTCCCCCGATGGCGAGTGGATCGCCTTCGCCATGGCGGGCGACATCTGGTGCGTCCCCGCGGAGGGCGGTACCGCCGAGCAGCTCACGCGGGGGCCGTGGTACCACTTCGAGCCGGACTGGAGCCCCGACGGGTCGCGCATTGCGATGACGGTGGAGACGAGTGACGGTCTGGACATCGCGGTGCTGGAGTTGGACGGCGGCGAGGTGAAGCACCTGGTTGCGGGTGGTGGCGTGGACGTGCAGCCCGCGTGGGGCCCGGAGGGGCGATTCGTCTACTTCGCGACGGCGGGCCAGGGCATGGACATTCACCGGATCGAGGTGGGCACCGGCCGCCGTGAAGCGGTGGCCGAGGGGCCGGGCAGCCGGTACCAGCCGCGCGTCTCTCCGCATGGCGTGCTGGCCTACATGGCGCCTGCGCCGGGGGTGACGGGGAGCGGGGGGATCTGGACGCGGTCGCTGCCGGAGCCGGGGAACGGCATCGGGGCAGTGAGCGGCGAACCGGTGCTGGTGCGCGCGGAGGAGACCGCCTACCGCGCCCGGCCGGACTGGCTCCCCGACGGCAGCGCCCTGGTGTACGTGTCGGACGAGGCCGGCTCGAACGACCTGGTGCTGATCGGCGCGGGCGGGGGCAATCCTCTCCGGCTGACCGGCGGCACGAGCCACGAACTCACCCCGCGTGTGAGTCCCGATGGCGGCCGCATCGCCTTCGTCTCCAACGAGAGCGGACCCACCAAGCTGCATGTGATGACGGTTTCGGGGGGCGCCCGGAGTTCCTGGCAAACGCTGGACCTGAGCGACCGTGCGCATCTCGACCCGGTCGGACGACTGCGGGCGACCGTGGTGGACGAGACCGGCAGCCCCACCCCCGCCCGCGTCACCGTATACGGCCCCGACGGCCGCGGCTACGCGCCCCTGGGAGAGTTCCACCGCGTCCTCACCCCCACCGAGACGCACTACTTCCGCACCGCCGGCACCTTCGAGGTCGAGGTTCCCGCCGGACCCGTGACCATCCAGGTCCGCAAGGGGCTCGAGTACCGCCCCGTCCATCACGCCGTCGAGATTTCCACCGGCGACAACCCGGAGCTGTCGCTGCAACTCGACCGCCTCATCGACACCCGCGACCTCGGCTGGTACTCCGGCGACACCCACGTCCACGACCTTCACCAGGGCCGCTACGGCCTCACCCACGAGGACTTCTTCAACGACATCGCCAGCGAGGACCTGCGCGTCGCGATCGCGCTCATCCACATGGACGGGACACGCCTCATGGGACGGTGGGACGACCTCACCGGGCGCCCCCACCCCCTCTCCACCGGCGAGCACATCCTGCAGTATGCGCAGGAGTTCCGCGGTTGGTTCGGCCACGTCGGCCTCGCCGGCATCGACCGCTTCATCACGCCGTTGATCGGCGGCGTCGCCAACACCCCATTCGCCGCCGACCTCCTCAACGCCGACTACCTCGATGCCGCGCGCGAGATGGGCGGCACGGGCGGCTTCATGCACCCATTCCACGGGCCCGTCGACACGCCCGAGAACGTGGGCGTCTCGGAGATCCCCATCGACGCCGCCCTCGGCGCGGGCGACTTCTACGACGTCATCTGCTTCTGGTACGACGAGCTCGCCAACGCAGAGATCTACTACCGCCTCCTGAACGCCGGCTTCCGTCTCGCCGCGACCGGGGGCTCGGACAACTTCTCCGATGTGTGGCGCGACCCCGGTCCGGGCGCGAGCCGGACGTATGCGCAGCTGGAGGGCCCCCTCAGCGTGGACGCCTGGCTCGAGGCCGTGCGGCAGCGGCGCACCTTCGCGACGAATGGTCCCCTGCTCTTCCTCACGGTCGACGGAGTGGAGCCCGGCGGCGAGATCCGGGTGCCGGAAGGGGGCGGGGGGGAGCGGCTGGTGGTGGTGGAGGCGGCCTCCATCACCCCCTGGAGCACCGTTGAGATCCTGGTCAACGGCACGGTCGTCGAGGCATTCGACGCCACGGACAGGGGTGAACGGTTCCGGGTCGAGGCCCGCGTGCGCACCGACGAGGGCGGCTGGATCGCCGCGAGGGCGCTGGGGCCGCCGTCACCACTGGTCGCGGACGGCTACGCCTTCGCGCAGACAAGCCCCGTGTGGATCGTGGCGGGCGGGCGCGAGTACCGTTCCGAAGAGGATGTTCGCTTCCTGCTGGCAGCGGCGGAGGCGTTTCGTGCGCGGGTGGCGATACGGGATCGGTGGGCGACAACGGCGGACCGCGACCACTTCCTGACGCGTGTGGACACCGCGATCGAGGTCTACCGAAACCTGCTTCGCTGAGCCGTCCGAGACGAGAGGCCGGCCTCCGCGGGACCGCCGACGCCGACTGCCGGCCCCGGAGCCCCGCTACTCCTCCGGCGCCTCCGAGCTCGCCAGCAGCGACGGGTTCGCCATCACCGACGAACTGTGCCTGTGGCTGATCATGACCAGAGGGCAGGTCGTGGCACGCGCGATCTCGAGCATGAGGTTGCTGAAGACGGCACGCCGCCGGCGGCGGCGATGGAACCCCAGGATGAGGAGGTCGCACTCGCCGGCCCGTCGCGCCACCTGCGCCACCACGTCTTCGCTGACCGCGAGTTCGGCGTGCGCCTGGTCACCCACCTCGTCCCAGGCCAGCCGTTCCAGGTCCTTGAGCGCCCTGCGGTGAGTGCCCCCGCCCATCGACGGGGAAAGCACCCCGAGGAAAGCCACGTCGCGGGGCGCGGTCCGTGCCAGGCTGCCGAGGAGACGCGCCCGCACCGGACTCTGGTCGCGGCCTCCCCGCGACGGAACCAGGATCGAGTGCGCCTTCGTGGGCTGCCAGTCCGGGGGAGCGCGCAGGATGATCACATCGGCGTCGACCGCGCCGATGACGCGGGCCAGCGGACCCGTCATCAGCGAATCGTCCAGCTCGCCGACGCCCAGCAGAAGCTTTTCACAGCGGGTCGCCTCGGCCACCCGCGCAATCTCGCTCCAGGGATCCTTGTGCAGCGTGATCAGCGCCTCGGGCCGCAGGTCCACGTCGACCGCCGTGCTGAGCGCCCCGCCCAGCACCGACTGCGCGTCGCGGATGCCCCGCGGCAACCCTTCACCGGAGGGACCCTCCTGCCATTCCACTACCGATAGCAGCTGGACGCGCCCCACGTCCGGCGGCGCAAGCGCCTTGGCCATCGCCACCATCGTCGGGGCGCTGGCCGGATTGGCGATCGGCGTCAGCACCAGCGGGCGCCGCCCCCGCGTCTTGATGATCTGCGGATCGCGCGCCTCGGAGGACGCGTCGACGACCCGCGCCCGTGGGCCCAGGAACAGCGCGTAGAGGATGGCGCCCGCGCTGAGCCAGAGAGCTGCCAGCACGCCCGCCGAGGGCACCGCAATGGCCTGGTAGAGGCCGATCAGCATGCACGCCGAGCCGCCGGCGATCGGAATCGCCGGGAACCAGGGAATATGGAAACCCAATGGCCGTCCCGCGCGCCTGCGCGCGAGATATGCAATCGTGTGGGTGAGCGCGAAGCTCCCGAGGAAGACAAGGCTGGAAGCGGCGCCCGCGGCTGCGACATTGGGGAGCGCGACCAGCAGGAAGGCGGCCACGACGGCTGTGAGACGCACCGCGGCGGTGGGGGTGCCGGTCGCCGAAGTCAGGCGCGCGTACCGCTGCGGAAGCGTGCGGTCGGTCGCCATCGCCTGGGCGAAGCGCGACGCCGCGATCAGGTTGACCTGGAGCGCGGAGAGCATCGAGAGCAGACCCGCGGCCACGACGAGCCAGTAGCCGGCCGAGCCCATGAAGTTGCGGGCGGCCACGGCGACCAGGATTTCGGGGTTCTCCGCAGCCACCTCGGCCACCGGCCGGCCCGGCACGCCCACCGCCACGATCAGGAAGAGCAGCGGAAGGAAGATGACCAGCGCGGTGCCCAGCGAGAGGAACATCGCCTTGGGGACATTGCGTTCGGCGTCGCGCACCTCGCCGGCCACCGCGGTGATCAGGTCGAAGCCCTGCAGGGCGATGAAGGTGTACCCCATGGCCTGCAGCAGCCCCGTGAAGCCGTCCGTGAAGAAGGGGCTGAAGTGCGCCGCCAGGTCCCCGGGGGCGGGCGCCTCGGAGAAGAGCGCGAAGAACCCGGCCAGGATCAGCACGACCAGGACCACCACCTTCCCCATCGTCTCCCACTGGCGTCCGCCGACCGCGAACCGGGTCAGACGCCACGCGTAGAAAGCCACCGCGCAGAGCGCATACCCGACCAGCGCGAGACGGTCACCCAGCCACGCCGGAGGCTCGTTGCCCGCCAGCCGCAACATCTGTTCCAGGAAGGGCACGAAGAAGACCGCGAACCCCATCGCGTACAGCACCGCCGCCACCGCCGACGCGAACCACACCACCCAGCCCACCGCGAACGCCGCCTCCACCGTGAGCACTCGCCGTGCGTATGCGTACGTGCCCCCGGAGCGCGGGAACCGCGCGGCCAACTCCGCGAAGGAGAAGACCGTCAGCAGTGCGATGCCGCCGTTGAGCGCGAAGGCCAGGATCGTGCTCGGCCCGGTGGTCTGGAAACCGATCCCGGCCAGCGCGAGGAACCCGCCGCCCACGATCGCGCCTACGCCGATGCCGGTCGCGCCGAGGAGGCCGAGGTGGCGCCGGGATTCAGCTGCATTGGTCATGACGGATAGGATAGGGTGAGCGGGCCGTGGACAAAATCCCCCCGCTTTCGGACGGTCTGATCCAGGACGTTCAGAGGGCAGGTTGGACGGAGTTGACCGATGGCGTGAGAGGACGGACGATGCGGGGCAGGGGTGGAGCAGGGTGAAACCGGCCAGGGACGAGCGTCCGTAGGCCTACCGCCCCGTTCGGTCGCCGCCCAGAGTTCGCTCCGACACCGTGTCGCCTATCCGCTCCAGGAGATCCCGAATCGCCCGACGACAGCCGCCCCACCTTCGGCAGGGTCTTCGGGCCAACCCTGGCCGTGACCTACCTGGCGGACCCGGTGGGCTTCTGGGCCGCCATTTGCTGGGGCTACGGCGGAGGCGGCGGTTGCATCGATGACGAGGCAACCAACCTGGCAATCTGGGTCACCGTTCCCGTCGTCGTTCCGGCCCTCACCGCTGGCGGGATTACGGATCGCATGCTGCCCGGTTTCGTGGGATCGGCGCTCGGCACCATGGCGGCCTGGATGAGCTTGCGCGCGATCGACCCGGACAGCGGGCCGGTGGTGTTCATTGTCCCCGCGATCGACGCCGCGGTGACCACGCTGGTGACGCTTGCCCTCCACGACCTCGGCAGCTAGCCGCGGGCCGCCGGCACCCCGTCAGCAGTCCCTTCACCCTCCCCAAAGAACACCTCCACCACCTCACGCGGCGGCCCCCTCGTCACCAGGCTCACCACCACCAGCAGCACCAGCGACACCGCGGGCCCCACGAGCGCCGGCCACAGCCCCGCGATCCAGTTGTCGAAGGTCCCGTGCTCCATGTAGCCCAGGCCGTACCACACCACGCAGGTCAACGCGCCCCCCACCATCCCCGCCAGCCCCCCCGCCCTCGTCGCGCGCGGCCACCACATCCCCAGCAGCAGCGGGAAGGTGAACGCTGACGCCATCAGGCTGAACGACATCGTCACGATGAAGAGGATCGTTGCCGGCGGGTCGATCGCCACGACCAGCGCGAGCAACCCGATCCCCAGCGTGGTCCAGCGCGCCAGCCTCACCCCGCGGCGCTGCGACACCTCGCGGCGCGCCATCGGCACGTACAGGTTCTCCACCACCAGCGAGCTCGCCAGCAGCAGGACCGAGTCGATCGTCGACATGGTGGCGCCCAGCACCGCCGCAACCAGGATCCCCCCGAAGAGCGGGTGCATGAGCAGCTGCACCAGCGTGGGGAGCGCCAGGTCGGTCTGTTCCAGGTCGGGGAGCAGCACCCCGGAGGCGATCGCGATCAGCGTCGAGCCGATGTAGATGAAGGACGAAAAGGCGATCGAGAAGACGAGCGCCTTGCGCAGCGTCCCCCGGTCCTTCGGAATGAGGAAACGGGTCACGGCCGCGGGGGCTCCGCCGATCTGGAAGAACCCCCACACCAGGAACGACGACACCACCCAGAGCGCCGGCATCTCGCCCAGGAAGGAGATCCCGCCGGGGTTGAACTCGGCGTAGCGCTGGTGCATCTCCGCGAACCCGCCCGCCGCCGATACCGCCACCGGCGCGAGCACCGCAAACCCGACGATCATGATCGAGCCCTGGATCAGGTCGGTCCACGCGACCGCATGCATCCCCCCGATCACCGTGTACACGATCACGATGCCGCCGAAGACGACCAGCCCGAGCAGGTACGGCATCCCCAGCAGCACCTCGAAGAGATTGCCCGCCGCCTTGAGCTGGGCCGCGATCAGCGGAATGAAGGCCAGGAGCATGAGCAGGGTGGCGGTCACGCTCACCGCCCTGCCCCGGTAGCGCGCCTCGAAGACGTCCACGATCGTCGTGCAGCGGACCCGTGACGCCAGGCGGCGCAGGCGTTCGCCCAGCAGGACATAGGTGAACCACGCGGCCGCTGCCGAGGAGACGCCCGCCGGTGCGAAGTTGTACCCGAGCTCGCGCTCCGTGCCCACCGCGCCCATGTACGAGCTGCCGCTCATTTGGGTGGCCGAGTAGGAGAATCCCACCGTGGCCGGGCCGAGGTCTCCCCGGGCGAGGAAGTACTCCTGGCGGGAACGGTTGCGTCGGTTGAACCAGAGGCCGAGCCCCATCAGGGCCCCGAAATAGAAGACCAGGATGACGGTGTAGAGGGCCGATTCCGCCATTCAGGCGCCCCTCGTCATCGCCCCGTGCGGGCGTGAAAGAGGGCCGCCGAGATCACAAACCCATATCCCCCATATAGGACGACCCATACTCCCCAGTCCAGGTTGGCCGGGCCCGCCGGCCAGTCCACCAGGAGCCCGATGCTGCCGCCCACCAGGAAGACGGCCATGAGGATCATGGAGACGATGGGGAGGCGTGGAACCTTGCCGCCCAGCGCTGCGTAGGCGCGCCCATCGGGAGGGCCGGTCTCGGGAGGATGAGTCGGCTCCCCGGGCTGCCGCCGCCGATGAAGTCGCAACTGATGCCTTCCTTCCACGAGTTTACGTTCGACGCTTGCGGCCCGCGGTCGCGGGCAGGTCCTGCCGGCGCTGCGCCGGAGCGGTGGCGACAACAGTGCTGTCCCCGCAGGAGTTGGGCAATGATCAGCAAACCACGAGCCGCACCCGCCCTGGTGACGGGCCTCATGCTGGCCGCGTACCTGGTCCCGGCCGCGGCGGTCGCGCAGACCCCACCACCCACCACGTGACCCGCCACGCTCAGCACTTCCATTGCGGAAGCGCTGTTGAGCGGGCGGCCTCGTCAGCTGGGCCAGAAGAGGGGGATGAAGAAGCTGGCCGTCACGAGGAGGATGAGGTTGAGCAGGCCGCCCACCTTCACGAAATCCGAGAAACGATATCCGCCCGGTCCGTAGATCATGACGTTGGTCTGGTAGCCGAAGGGCGTGACGAACGACGCCGACGCCCCGAACATGACGGCGATGAGCAGGGCGTACGGGTTCACGCCGGCCTGGGTGGCGGCGAAGATCGCGACGGGAGTCAGCATCACGGCGGTCGCCGCGTTGGACACGATGGCGGTCATGATGGCGGTCACCAGGTAGAAGGCCGCGATGAGTCCGGCTTCTCCCAGAGGCGCCGTGAGGGTCACCACCCAGTCCGCGAGCAACTGTGCCGCCCCGGTGGTCTCGAGCGCCACGCCGAGCGGTATCAGGCCGGCCAGCACGAAGATGACCAGCCACTCCACCTCCGCGTAGATCTCCTCCACGTGGACGCAGCGCGTGAAGACCATCAGGCCGACGCCGGTGAGCGCGGCCGTCATGATGTCGAGGACGCCGAGACTGGCGCTTAGCACGACGCCGGCCATGATCGCCGCGGCGACGCCCGCCCGCGGTCTGCCCCCGGCCGGGGCCTGCACTTCGGCCATGGGGACGAACCCGGGATCGTCGGCGAGGCGTTCGAGCGCGTGCGTCGTTCCGTGCACCAGGAGGAGGTCGCCGACGCGGAACGGGAGCTCCGCCAGCTTTTCAGTCACCGTGACACCGTGTTGCTGAACCGCGAGCACCGTGGCATCGTGGCGCTGGCCGAAATTCGAGTCGCGCAGCGTCCGGCCCACGAGACTCGAACCGGGTGCCACGAGCACCTCCACCAGCCGGCCGCGCCCGGCCGTCAGGTCGAGCTCTTGCTTCTCCCGTTCCCTCGGGGTCCTGAGCCGCTGCCGGCGCGCGAGGTCGACGAGGCGCTCGGCGGATCCCTGCACGTAGAGGATGTCGCCCGGCCGAATGTGGCGGTCGCCGTGCGGCGCCGTGATCTCCTCTTGATCCCGTTCGATGCCCAGCACGGTGACGTCGTAGCGTTCACCCCACCCGAGCTCGGAGAGCGTGCGGCCATTCGCCGGCGAATCCTCGGGGACGTGAAGTTCCGTGACAAAGCGGCGGACATCGTACTTGCTGGACAGGTCGGGAGGCCGGATGCGCCGCGGCAGGAGCACCCGCCCGGCGGTGAAGAGATAGAGCAGGCCCACGGCGAGACAGATCAGGCCCAGCGGAGTGATCGAGAACATGCCGAGTTCGTCGAACCCCCGGCTCATCGCCTCGCCGTGCACGACCAGGTTGGTGGAGGTCCCCATCAGCGTGACCGTGCCCCCGAGAATCGAGACGAAGGAGAGCGGCATGAGATATCGCGAGGGCGGCTCCCCGGCCTGGTCGGCGAGCGCGATGAAGACGGGTATGAACACCATCACCACTGCGGTGGTCATGAGAAAGGGGGAGAGGAACGCGCAGACGAGGCAGAGCGCGAAAAGGCGCGTGTACTTGCCGCCGAGGGGAGCGGTTCGCGCCCAGGCCCCGATGGCGGCCACGAGACCGGTCTTGCGGAGCCCCAGTCCGAGTACGAGCATCGAGCCGACCGTCACGGTCGCGCGGCTCGACAGGCCCGATACCGCTTCGGCCGGCGTAAGGATGCCGCTCAGGAGGAGCACGACCGGGACCGCCATGGCAACCTGGTCCAGCCGCAGCCGATCCATGGCGAAGAGCACGAGGGCCGCCACGGTCAGGCCGAGCACGAATACGATGTCGAAGGTCATGCGGTGATGTTTGTCTCCCGCCCGTTCCGGCGCCAGTGGGGGCGGGCCGACCACAACGTCACCGTCGGTCGTCCCCCACCCCCCTTCCCGGTTACCTTTCCGGCCATGCCCAGGCCCAAACCCGCATGACCGAGTCGGTCTTCGCCTTCAAGCCCGTCATGGCCGCCGCGGCCCTGGCGATCATGTGGCTCCTCGAGGGGCTCATCCCCATGTTCGAGGGCCGCAGGGAACGGGTGCGGCACGACGCGCCGAACGTGGTGCTGGGCGTGGCCAATGCGCTCGTCGTCGCGCTGGTTTTCGCCGGGGCCACCCTGGTCGCGACCGAATGGGCCCGGGCGAACTCCTTCGGTGTCCTCCACTGGCTGGGCATCGGGGGCGTCTGGGCCTTCGCCCTCGCCTTCGTCCTCTTCGACATGTGGCAGTACCTGTGGCACCGGCTCAACCATAGGGTCCCCCTCCTCTGGCGCTTCCACGCCGTCCACCACGCCGACCGGGAACTGAGCGCCAGCTCCGGACTGCGCTTCCACACCGGCGAGATCGTGCTCTCGTCGTGCGCGCGCCTTGCGGTGCTGCCGCTACTGGGGATGACGGTGGCCCAGGTGCTGCTGTACGAAGCCGTGCTACTCCCGGTCATCCTCTTCCACCATGGCAACGTGGGGGTTCCCGCGCGCGCCGACCGGTGGCTCCGCTGGCTGATCGTGACCCCCTGGATGCACTGGGTGCACCACTCCGACTACCAGCCCGAGACCGACTCCAACTATTCGAGCGTGTTCTCCTTCTGGGACCGGATCTTCGGGAGCTTCCGGCTGGTTTCCGACCCCCGGGCGCTGACGCTCGGACTGGAGGAGACGGAGCGGCGGGACTGGGCGACACTTCCCGGCATGCTCGCCATGCCCTTCCGAAGTCGGCGGGCGCGGCGAAGGGAGCGGTCGGCGGGCGACCCGGGCAGGCGGGCGGATCGCTGAATGGGGTCGTCGGCTTCCTCGACCGGCCGGCCTCCGAGGCCCGGGCGCTCCGTCCGCGCCTTCGCGCCGGCGTCGGTGTCGAATCTGGGGCCCGGTTTCGACATCTTCGGCCTCGCGCTGGAGCGTCCCGGCGACGAGGTGGTGGTGCGCGCCGCACCAGGCAGCGGCATCGTGTCGCTCTCGGTGACCGGGGACGGTGGGCGCGTGCCGACGGACCCACTGCGCAACGCCGCGGCGCTGGCCGTGCAGGGCGTCCTCGACCGGCTTGACTCCGACGCGGGGGTCGCGATCGAGGTGCACAAGGGAATCCCGCTCGCGTCGGGGCTGGGGGGCAGCGCGGCAAGTGCGGTAGCGGGCGCCGTGGCGGCCGACGCGTTGCTGGGAGGCGCACTCGACCGGACCGCCCTGCTCGAGTGCGCCCTGATCGGCGAGCGCAAGGGCTCGGGCGCGGACCACGCCGACAACGCGGCCCCCTCGCTGGCCGGGGGATTCGTGCTGGTGCTGCCGAGTCGGCCCATCCGGACGGTGAAGCTCCCGACGCCGCCGGAGATGGTCGTCGCCGTAGCCCATCCCGCGCTGGAAGTGGAGACGCTCGGCGCCAGGATGATTCTGGGCGACACCATTCCCCTGAGTGCGGGCATCCGCCAGTGGGGCAATGCCGCAGGCCTCGTCGCCGCGTTCTTCGAGGGAGACTGGGATCTCATCGCGCGATGCGTTCGCGATGCGGTGGCCGAACCGGCGCGGGCCGGCCTCGTGCCCGGTTTCCAACGGGTCAGGGCGAGCGCACTGGAGGCGGGGGCCGTCGCGGCCGGGCTTTCGGGCTCGGGACCGTCGGTGTTCGCACTCTGCCGGGGACGGCTCGCGGCGGAGACGGCGGCGGCCGCCATGGCCGAGGCCTTCATGCTGGAGGCCGGCGTGAAGTCGGACATCGTGATCTCCGGCGCAAACGCGGCTGGCGCACGGATCGTGGAAACCGAGTGACCCCGGACGGGGCGGTACGGTCCCCATGCAACTGATCAGCACCCGCGGCGGCCCCGACGCCAACACCTGGACCTTCAGGCAGGCCCTTTTCCTGGGCCAGGCCCCAGACGGCGGCCTCTTCGTCCCGGCCTCCCTCCAACCCCTCCCCACCTCGGACCACGCGACCCTCCACAACCTCACCCTCCCCGAACGCTCCTTCATCGCCGCGCGCCATTTCCTCGGCGACGAGATCGCACCCGACACCCTCCGCACCGCCACCCACGACGCCCTCGACTTCCCCATCCCCCTGCGCGAGATCGAGCCCAACATCCACCTCCTCGAGCTATTCCACGGCCCCACCCACGCCTTCAAGGATGTGGGCGCCCGCTTCATGGCCCGCATGATGGCCGCCCTTCGCGATCTTGACGACCCACCCCTCACCATCCTCACCGCCACCTCGGGCGACACCGGTGGAGCGGTCGCGCACGCCTTTCACAACCTCCCCGGCATCCGCGTCGCCGTCCTCTATCCCCTCGGCAAGGTCAGCCGCCGCCAGGAGGCGCAGTTCACCACCCAGGGCGGCAACGTCACCGCCGTCGCCGTACGCGGCACCTTCGACGACTGCCAGCGCCTCGTCCGCCAAGCCTTCGCCGACCCGGATCTCAACGCCCGCCTCCCGCTCACGTCGGCCAATTCCATCAACATCGGCCGACTCCTCCCCCAGACCTTCCATTACCTGCACGCGTGGACCGAGCTGGCACCGACAGCCCCGGGGTCGGAGCTCGTCTTCTCAGTCCCTTCGGGGAACTTTGGCAATCTCACGGCCGGGCTCATCGCGCGTCGCTCGCTCGGAATGTCCCTCGCTCACTTCGTCGCCGCGACCAACGAGAACGACGTCGTGCCGGCCTACCTTGCGGGGCGCGGCTTCCATCCACGCGCGTCCGTGGAGACGATATCGAGCGCGATGGACGTGGGGGATCCGAGCAATTTTCGGCGAATTGTGCAAATGTTCGGGGGGATGGGCGGCGGCGGGACGGGCGACGGTCCTGGCAGCCATGAGAGCGCGAAGCGGCCGGGACGCGACGAGGGTCCGGGCCGAACCGGCTCGCAGTCGCCAAGCACACCAGCGAAGCCGACGGAGTCGCTCACCTCGGTGCTCACCGGCTCATCGTGGAGCGATCGAGAGACTCGCGGCTGCATCCGCGACCTGTGGCACCGGCGCGGCGTGGCGATCGATCCGCACACGGCGGTGGGGCTGCTGGGGCTGCGGCGGGAGCTGCGGCGGCGGCCGGGCGCACACGGCGTCGTGCTCGCGACCGCTCATCCTGCCAAGTTCGCCGAAACCGTCGAGCCGCTGATCGGACAGTCGCTGCCGGTTCCCCCGGGGATTGCGCGGGTCATGGACCGTCCCCGGCGCTCCGTGGTGATCGAGCCGGAGTTGGAGGGGCTGCGACGGGTGTTGGAGCCCATACCCCCGGCCCGCCGGTGCCCGAAGCCTGTTCGCGGAGAATAATGTAATCTCCAGTTGTCATATTGTAATGTGTGGTTTACTTTTTTCTCCCTCGCGTCCCTCCTGAGCAGGGATTTCAATGCTCCAACCCTTCGACGAACGCAACCGCGACCTCATCGTCAACGTGAACGGGAAGCTGGTTCACCGGGACGAGGCCGGTGTCAGCCCCTTCGACTCGGCGGTGCAAGGCGGCGACGCCGTCTGGGAGGGGCTCCGCCTCTACGACGGCCGCATCTTCAAGCTCGAGGAGCACCTCGCCCGGCTGCGCGCGTCCGCCCTCGCGCTCGCCTTCACCGAGATACCCACCGACGACGATATCATCCGCGAGATCCGGCGCACACTGGTCGCCAACGAGATGCGGAACGGCGTCCACATCCGCCTCACGCTGACCCGGGGCGTCAAGTACACGAGCGGCATGGACCCCCGCCTCAACCGGTCCGGCCCCACCCTGATCGTGCTCGCCGAGCACAAGCCGCCCGTCTACGACCGCTCCGGGCTCCGGCTCGTGACCAGTTCGCTCCGCCGGTTCGACCCCGACACCCTCGACCCGAAGATCCATCACGCCAACCTTCTCCAGTCGATCCTGGCCAAGATCGAGGCGAACGCGGCGGGGGCCGACGACGCCCTCATGCTGGACCGGCACGGCTTCATCGCCGAGACGAACGCGACCAACTTCTTTGTGGTGACCGGCGGGGTGGTCATGACGCCCCACACCGTCTCGTGCCCCGAGGGGATCACGCGTGCGACGGTGTTGGAGCTGTGCGCGGAGGAGGGGATCCCGTCGCGGGTGAAGGACCTGTCGCTCGAGGAAGCCTACCGTGCGGACGAGTCCTTCTGTACGGGAACGATGGGTGAGCTGGCGGCCGTGGTCGAGATCGATGGTCGGAGGATCGGGGAGGGGCGGGTGGGGCGAATCACCGCGCGGCTAAGCCGCTTGTACGGAAACTTGACGGCGAGCAGCGGCACCCCGATCTGAGAGCCCTCGCCGGTTCTTTTCCGCACCCTCAGCCGTCCTTCGATCTGCCGTGCGGTCCGTCGAGTTCGTCAGCGAGGTCGCCGCCGATGAAGCCGCGGATCAGTTGCTCGATCACGCGCTGCTTGCGACAAGCCGCTGCCCCGGACCACTTTCCCGATGTCCGCCACCGCGACCCCCGATCGCAAGGCGCCACCAGCCGGAGTCAACCATGACGCACCGCTCGCTTCGCCGGGGTCCTATCGCCCCGGTCACACTCGCCGCCCTCCTCGCCCTCGCCTGCGGCTCCCCCTACCCGCCCCCACCCGACACCGCCCGCAATCCGGTCGTCGACACGCTGCACGGCGTCGAGTTCGTCGACGACTACCGCTGGCTCGAGGACCAGTACAGCCCCGAAACGCGCGCCTGGATCGACGAGCAGAACGCGTACGCCGAGCTCATCGTGAGCGACACGGCGCTGCGTGCTGAACTGGAGGCCCGCCTGAGCGAGTTGATGGACGTTCCCGGGGCGCTATTCCCCCGCCGTGCGGGAGACTACGAGTACTTCTCGATGCGGCCGCCGGGCCGCGAGGTGGGCGCGATCTACCGGCGTCCCGCGCCCGAGGAGCGCGAGTACGCGCCGATCGACCCCCAGGGCGATTTCGAGATGGTGATCGACCCGCTCGACATCCACCCCGACGGCACGACCAGCGTGGGCATCCGCGACTTCTCCCCGGACGGGAATCTCATGCTGTACGCGATTCGGGACGGTGGGCAGGACGAGGTCTCGATCCGGGTGCGCGACCTCACAACGGGCGAGGACCTGCCCGACCGGCTGCCGAACTTCCTCTACGGCGGGATCTCGTTCAACGACGACGGGACCGGGTTCTACTACGTGAGCCGGTCGCGCGAGACTGGTGGGCGGGTTCGGCTGCACATGCTGGGGACGGACATCGAGGAGGACGTGGAGTTGTTCGGCGAGGGGCACGGGCCGGAGAAGTTCGTGGGGTTTTCGCGGGGAGGCGATGGCCGCTACACGGTCTACACCGTGCAGCATGGGTGGGCGCGCGTCGATGTCTACCTGCATGACGCGCAGGCCGGTGGGGACATGCGGCCGCTGATCGTCGGTGCCCCCGCGCGCATCCGCACCCGTTTCGTGGAGGACGAACTCTGGCTGCTGACGAACCTGGGCGCGCCGAAGAACCGTGTGGTCGCGCTCGACCCCGCCAGCCCCGACCCCGACCCCGCCAACTGGCGCGTGGTGCTACCCGAGGCCGACGACCTCCTGACCGGCTACCAGATCATCGACGAGAAGATCTACGCCGACTACCTGCACAACGTGAGCAGCCGCATCGTACGCTTCGACATGGACGGCACCCGGATCGACGAGATCCCGATCCCCGAACACACCGTCGCCAACCTGCGTTCGTGGCGGGACGGGACGGCGCTGCTCACCCTGACCTCGCTCGTCACCCCGTCCCACATCCTCGAAATCGACCTCGAGACGATGGAAACCACCGAGTGGCTGCCGTCAGCCGTCCCCTTCGACAGCGACGCCTATGAGGTCAGCCAGCACTGGTACACCTCGGCCGACGGCACCCGCGGCCCCCTCT
Organism: Gemmatimonadota bacterium; assembly: GCA_009840215.1. Lineage (GTDB taxonomy): Bacteria > Gemmatimonadota > Gemmatimonadetes > Longimicrobiales > Gaopeijiaceae > Bin94. Next base: position 16,299 of record VXOC01000152.1, read on the forward strand.
ACGTCGCCCACCGCAAGGGGTACGAACCCGACGGCGACACGCCCACGCTCCTTTACGGCTACGGCGGCTTCAACGTGAACCTCCTGCCCCGCTTCGATTCGAGGGCCGCGGTGTGGATGGAACGGGGCGGCGTCTACGCCATCGCGACGCTGCGCGGCGGCGGCGAGTTCGGCGAGGACTGGCACCGCGACGGCATGCTCGAGAACAAGCCCAACGTCTTCGACGACTTCATCGCCGCGGCAGAGTGGCTCATCGAGGCCGGCTACACCAACCCCGACCGCCTCGCGATCCGCGGCGGCAGCAACGGCGGGCTCCTCGTCGCCAGCGCCATGACCAAACGGCCGGATCTCTACCGCTCCGTTTACTGCGGCGTTCCCGACCTCGACATGGTGCGATTCTACCAGTTCACCGAAACCAACAACATCCCCGCGCTGCTCGAGTACGGCAACGCGGCTGTGAAGGAGGAGTTCGAGGTGCTGCGGACGTTCTCGCCGTACCAGAATGTGCGCGACGGCGTGGACTATCCCGCCATGATCATCATGCAGGGGGACCTGGACACGCGGGTACCGCCGCTGCAGGCACGGAAGATGGCGGCACGGATGCAGGCGGCGACCGCGTCGGGTCTGCCGGTGATACTGGACTACGATCCGCGGGCGGGGCACGCGGGGGGACGGACGTTCAGCCGCAGTGTGAGGAACGCGGCGATGGAGCTGGCGTTTCACATGGGACAGCTGGGGGTGGAGGGGGAGGTGGTCCGATGACTTTCCGAGTCGCCCTCTCGATCACTCTGGCGTACGCGCCCCTCGCCCCCCTCGCCGCCCAGTGCGACGATTGCGCCTTCCCGGGCGAGACATGGGAAGTGGTCCGCCGCGCCGATCTCCCCGCACACGGCTGGGACCCGGACCTCCTCCAGCGAACCGCCGCGTTCCTGCGCGACAGCGCCAACTCGACCGGCGTGGTGGTCGCACACAAGGGCCGCGTCGTCTTCACCTTCGGCGACGTCGTGGAGCTCTCGTACCTCGCGTCGGTGCGCAAGAGCATCCTGGCGATCCTCTACGGCCCGTGGGTCGAGAACGGCGTCCTCGACCTGGACGCCACGCTGGCGGACCTCGGCGTCGATGATGTCGGCGGCCTCCTGCCGATCGAGCGCCAAGCCACGGTCGATCACCTGATCACCGCCCGTTCAGGCGTCTACCACCCCGCCTCCAACAGCGGCGACAACCTGGCCGATGCGCCCCCGCGCGGCTCGCAGCAGCCGGGAACCTACATGCTCTACAGCAACTGGGACTTCAACGCCGCGGGGGCGGTATTCGAGCAGCTCACCGGGCGCGACATCTACGACGAGGCGCAGGCCCAGCTGGCCATCCCCCTCGACTTCGAGGACTGGGACCGCTCCATGCAGCGAAAGAGCGGCAACCTGAGCATCTCACGAAACCCTGCGTATCATTTCTGGCTCTCCACGCGCGACATGGCGCGCATCGGCCACCTCATGCTCAACGAGGGCGAGTGGAACGGCGAGCAGGTGGTTTCGCGGGAGTGGGTGCGGCGCATCGTCAGCGTGGTCACCCCGCTCGAGGAGATGAACCCGGCGGGCCGGCGCGACGGCTACTTCGGGTATGGGTACATGTGGTGGGTCTTCGACGGGCCGCGGGTGAGAGGTCCGTTCGAGGGGGCCTACACGGGGAGGGGGGCGGTGGGGCAGTGGATCAGCGTGTTCCCGGAGCTGGATCTGGTGATCGCGCACAAGACGAAGTCGGCGTACGGGCGGACGACGAGGTGGCGGTCGTGGCAGCGGCTGGTGGAGTTGCTGTTCGAGGCGGGCGGGGTGGAGATGGGTGGGGGGTATCCGTGGGAGGCGGCGAACCCGTCGGACTTCCCGGACCCGCCCGCCGCCACCCGTTAGTCGCCACCCTCGGGAACCGCCTCCGCTTCAACCCCCCGGACGAGCCCCCACATCTTCACGTATTCGACAGCCAGGTCGTCAGTGCCCTCGCCCAGGATGTAGTCTTCCCCGATCTCGAACACCGTGAGGATCTCGGGGGTTTGGACAAGGCCGAGCATCCGTCCCTCTCCATCGAAGACGGTCCAGACGGTGCCTTCATACTCATCGGCGGGGCGCTTGAACTCGGCGACCCAAAGATGGTCCAGTGCGTCGCCGACAACCGCGCCGAAGGCGGGGAAGGCGTCGACCAGCGGGACGTTCGCGGCTACCGCGGTCACCCGGGCCCGCCTTCCTCCGAATAGCTCGCGACCAGCCGGCGAAAGTACGCTTCCTGCTCGGCCCGGGTCGGGGTCCCCGGTTCGAAGTCGCGTCGCACCATGCGCGCGAGGGACCCGTCGCTGCGAAAGCCCCGCAGCTCGTAGCGTTCAGTGGGGCCGAGTACCGCGAGGTCTCCCCAGACCCCGGTGTGGGTCGTCTGGCCGAAGGGATGCCTGAGCGGAACGAACATGAAGCCGCCGCCCGCTCTGAAATTCTCGGTATAGGTCTGCGGCCCGGGGTGTTTGCCGAGCGACACGGCCTCTTCGCCGTCGGTACTCTTCAGCGCGTAGGCGTGATCCTGGCGCGAGAATCCGGTTGTCGCGAAATCGTCGTCCCGCGTGAACAACGTCCCGTCCGGCAGGACGCCGATCAGGAGATCCGGGCCGAAGGCCGACGCGATCGAACCCGGCGCCTCTTCGGTTCCGGTCGCGATCAGCACTTCGCCCTCACTTTCCGCCAGGAGCGCAATCGTCCGACCGTGCCTGCCCCGCGAGTCGAAGATGGAGACCCGGCCCTGCCGGGGGTCGGCCGCTATGAGAGAATCACCACGCCACGGCCGCACCCGGTTCAGCTCCTGGAATTCGCCGGGACCCTCGCCCTCGCCACCCCACGAATCGAGGTGTCTACCCTCCGCGTCAAAGACCAGCAGTTCGAGAGAGCCGCCGTTTGCGACCACGATCCTCCCGTCGGCAAGCCGGGTCGCATCCGCAACCCTGTGCAGCTGGAACGCCGACTCGCCCCCGGCAGTCCCGATCGAGACCAGCGGCTCGGCGCCCACCGCCCAGCCGAGTCGCGAATCCGCCCCGGGACGCGGGTTCTCGGCGATCATGATTCCCGTGCTGTCGCGGACGCCGGATTGGGGGAGGCGGGCGCCGGGCGCTTCTCCGGATCGCTCGTCGCCGCATCCCGCGACGAGAACTCCGGCAACCACCACCGTCGCACCCAGGGCCGCCCGGCCCAGCCACGATATGTAAAGTGTACATGACATATGTATACTTCTCTTTACATCTTGGAGCATTCGGGCACCCCTTCCGGCCGCCGGAACCTCTTCACCACCACGTAGGGCACGTCGAGGTCGTCCGTCTCCACGAAGGCAAGCAGCCCGCCGGGGCCGAAGGCCTCGGGCAGCGCGGTTGCGCCGGGCGCGAATGTCCTTAGGTAGCGCCCGTCCGCCGTGATCAGATCGGTGGGGTCGCCCCCCGCTCCTTCGTCACCTCGGCGGCGGACCCATATCGTCCCTTCCCAGTCCGGCCGGTCCGAGGGGGGCTTCCATGCGGTGGCGGCCGTGTCCAGCGTGCCCAGCCGGTTGACTTCCTCGAAGTCGGCATTGAGGAGCCGGTCCTCTGCCGGCAGCTCTATCACCTCCTGGGCGACGAGTGGGCCGGTCGGCGTCGCGACCACCGCGATCAGGGCAACCGCGCCCGCCACCAGGCGATCCGCGTGCTCATGCCCTGTCGAACGACGGCGCGGGATGGTCATCCGCCGTCGCGCATCCGCTTCTGGGCCGCGTACTGCATCTTCGCCGTCTCGGACTCCCTCATGCGCTCGCGACGCAGGGTATGGAGCAATTGGAGCCTGACGAACATTTCGTCCATTTCGCTCCGCAGTGCGGCAAGCTCCGCCGCGTTGGCCTCCCCATCGCCCTCGCCGGAGAATTCACTCTCCGCACTCTTGAGTTCTCTTCTCGCATCCGAGAGCTCGTCTATCCGCTCCCGCAGGTAGGTCACTTCCAACTCGAGTCGCGCCAGCACCTCGAGCACTTCCTCCTCAGTGCCCCGGTAGGTGTGCTGGTTCGCCCCGGTTCCGCGAGACAACTCGTAGACGACCTGGCGCTGTTCCTCGGCCCGGTCGGCCTTCGAGGGGATTGCAAGGTCCGCGAGCGCCGAGAGATCGTACGAAGGCTCGACAAGCAGCACCCGCGGCTCATCGTCGCTCCTGTTGGTGCTGATGGTGCAGGCACCCGCGATCGCGACAACCAGACATGCCAATCCGGCGCCGACCACGATGCCCAGGCGCTGACGGGACGTGATTCTTCTGTGTGCAAAGTTCTTCATGGTTTCCAACCTTTCCTTGAGTTCGAGCGACGGTGCGGACAGGCTCGCCGCCACCGCGGGCATCGGGAATTGCGTGGGGGTATGGGTGTGCGCCAGCAGTTCGGCGTACGGCCCGGGGCGGACGAAACCGTACATGAGCACCTCGGCATCGCACGACGTTTCGCGACAGCGCTCGATCCCGCGCCGGAGCACCCACACCAGGGGGTGGAAGGCGAGGGCCGCGGAAATGAGGCAGTCGAGCAGGGCCCACGAGTAGTCCGCGCGGCGAATATGGACCAGTTCGTGCACGAGGACGGCATCCAGCGAATCGGGCGAGTCCAGCAGCGCCCGCGGGACCATGATGACGGGCCGCCATGTGCCGAAGGTGATGGGGGCGCTCTCCGGGGGGCATTCCAGCAGCTCCACCGGCCGGCGGACGCCGAGTTGCTCCGCCAATACGCGCAGCCTGCGCCGCGGGACAGGATTGTCGACGCGTGCGGCCAGCTGCCGGAGCCTCCGCAGCCGTCGCAGGTCGATCCACAATACGGCGAGCCGCCCTGACGCCAGGATGGCGATCGCGACCGTGGCGGCGCCGAGCAGGACCAGGACGATCCCCACGCTGCGGCCCGGATCGGCTCCGAGGGCAACGTCAGCCCCAACCGAGGGTACCACCAACGCTCCGGTCTCCGACAGCATCGGGCCCACGGGGGCGGGTGGGGGCGGCAACAGGCCCGGAACCCAGGGCGCGGCCAGAATCGACACCGGCAGAGCCAGCAGCAGGGACTGGCGCAGCCGGTATCCCCCGATGGGGTGAAGCCCGCGCATGCGGCCGAGGACGAACGCCGCCACTCCGGCAAGCCCCGTCCACGCGAGAACCGGAGCCCAGAACGGCGAGACACTCGCGCTTCCGATTCCTTCCAGGAATTCAAGCATCTTCTTCCTCCTCTTCTGCCATGCGCGCCAGCAACTTCCGGATCTCCGCGCTCTCCTCCGCCGACAGCGAATCACCCCGTACCAGGGTCTGAACCAGCGCCGCGGCCGACCCATGGAAGACCTGGTCGAGGAGATCCTGCACCAGTTCCTCCCTGACCTGGGCTGGGGGACGCGCGGGCGTGTACAGGTAGCGGGAGCCGCTGCTGTCGCAGTGCAGAAAACCCTTCCGCGCCAGCTTCTTCATGACGGTCATCACGGTGGTGTAGGCCACATTCCGGGTCTTCACGATGCTGTCGTGCACGTCCGCCACCGAGGCCTCTCCCAACCTCCACACGTGGTGCAGTACCTCCATCTCGGTCTCACCGAGCCGACTCAGCGATCTGCGTTTCAATTGTCCCTCCATGGTCGTGGTGGTCGGGGACGGCCCGCGCTCGGCAGTCATACTATGATGATAATACTATTATGATCGTATCGCAAGACGAAACAGTTGTACCCCCTGGGGTGGCCCAACCACCTTCGGATCCACGCGCTCGGCGAGCCTGAGAGATTGCGGGCCCCCTCTTCGACCGCCTTCGGACCCAAGCTTCACCTCAATGGCCGCCAAACGTCCGTCGCGGGCCTGCACCACGGCATCGACCTCGAGCCGTCCGTCCTCCCGGTAGTCGTTCAGCCGCGGCGTGCGGAACGCGGCCATGGAACTGGCGTTCCTGCTGGGCCAGCTGGGGCACGTATGACTTGCCTCCCGGGAGCGTGACGTGTATGATCAATTCGTAGTGTTTGTCCATGCCGTAACAGATCTTCAGAGGGAGGAATGCCATGCGAAGCGGAGACCAAATGCTGCAGCAGATTGTTGAAAAGTCCGCCTTGGATTCGGACTTTCGGCAGCGGCTTCTTGCGGATCCAAAGACCGCGATCACTGGCGAATTGGGTATTACGATCCCCGATTCGATGAACATCAAGGTCCATGAGAGCGACATGCAGACGGTGCATCTTGCGCTGCCGCCGGATCCGAACATCACCG
>VXOC01000084.1 GCA_009840215.1 Gemmatimonadota bacterium
TGGACTTCGACCGCTACGCATGGACGGCGGTGCTGCACCGGGAGGAGGGCGGAGGCGCTCACGTCCACGTTCTGGCGGCGCGGTGCGACCTTGAGACCGGACGGAGCTTGAACATCGCGCCTCCGGGCTGGGAGAAGACGTTCGGCCCGCTCCGGGACGCCTTCAACCACGAGCACGGCTGGGCTCGCCCGGACGATCCGGCGCGGGCCAGAGTGCAGCAACCGGGCCACCGCGCCTACATCGAGGCGACCCGGTTGCGGGCGGGGCTCCGGCTCGAAGCCTCACCCCGAGACCTGATCCGCGATTACCTGCTCCAGCGCGTCGAGCACGGGACCGTGCGGAATAGCCAAGAGGTCGTAGACGCGCTACGCGAGGCGGGCCTTGAAGTGCCGCGCCAAGGCATGGACTACATCACCGCGCTGGACCCGGCGACGGGGGACCGGTGGCGGCTGAAAGGAGAACTGTACGGCATTGGATTCCAACGCGAACGATTTGACCGCCCGGCTCGGGAGGCGGCTGGAGACCGAACGCAGGGAGATCGAGGAGTTGACCGCGAACGAGTTGGAGCGGCTCGGCGAGAACTCGCGGCGCGTCGCGAGGCGCGCGCTGCGTTCCATCGAGCGCGATACGGAGGTGGCGGTCGGGAACATGCGCGAGTTGCTGGTCACGGCGTGGCTCCGGCCGCTGATCGTCGGCGTGGCTCTCTGGCTCGGCATCTTCGTCGGAGGCTGGGCGACGATGCGGTGGTTGTCGAGGAGCGTTCAGAACCGGATCGAGGACATTTCGCTGGCGGAGATCGAGATCGAGGGAGGGCGCGAGATGATCGCCGAGATCGAGGAGACGACCTGGGGCGTGGGGCTGCGGGAAGTCAGCGGGGTGCGGTACGTGACGCTGCCGCGCGGCACGCCGGTCCTGACGGCCTTCACCGTGGACGGGCGGCCCTACGTAGAGCTGCGAAGAGAGTAAAGGAGCTGTATGACCGAGTTGGAGAGGCAGTTGACGGAGGCCTTGAAGACGTTGTCCGCGCAGTCCGAGACGGAACGGCGGCGGCAGTCCGAGCAGGTCGAAGCCTTGCGGCGGCGCGTCGAGCGGCTGAGCGAGGCGAACGAAGCCTTGCAGCGGCAAATCGAGCGGCTCGACGGGCAAGTGATACGCTTGGCCGAGTATTTCGGGACATCCGCCGTCGCGAGACCGCGCGGCCTCCGTATCTGATGCGCCGTCCGGGACCGGATCGCGATCAAGGTCCGAGCCGATGACGGCGTCCGGTCGCGCTGCCGACCGCCCGTCTAGCGGAGAAGCCTTCCCGGCGCGAAGTTTGGGGCGCGCAGATCGTGCAGTCCATCACGAGAGGAATCGAATGATGGCACGCACGAAACGAAGTCGGCGCTCTTACGGCGCTGGCGAATGGGGCCGGAACCGGGTCAGGGTTTTCCCGGATCCGAAGACCGGCCGATACCAGATCGAGTGGCGCGAGAACGGGCGCAGGCTCACGAGGTCGCTCAAGCACCGCGACTGGTCGCGGGCCAAGAGGCAGGCCGACGAGGCCGCCGCTGGCCTTTCGGGGCTGGGGCTGAACGGACGGAAGGACGCCGAGCCCGAGCCGCTCACGCTGGGAACGCTTTTTGAGATCTACGGTGAGGAGGTGACGCCCACCAAGGGCGAGCGCTCCCAGAAATACGACCGGGGCGCATTGCAGATGTTCCTCCGGTTCTTCGGAACGGACCGAAGGCCCGTAACGCTTTCCCAGCGGGACTGGGACCGGTTCATCCGCGAGCGGCGGGCGGGCAGGATCGGACCGAGGGCAAGGCCCGTGTCCGACCGGACGGTCGAACGGGATCTGAGGTTCCTGCTGGCGGTCCTCAACTGGGCCGCGCGGTCGCGAAACGAGGCGGGAGGGCTTCTCCTCGACTCTAACCCTCTGAAGGGCTTGCGAGTGCCCAGGGAGAAGAACCCAACCCGCGTGATTCTCTCACAGGCGGAGTACGAGGCCCTGTTCCGGGTGTCCGGCGCGATCGATTGGCGCTTTCGCGTGGCGCTCGTGCTCGCACACGAGACAGGGCACCGGATCGGTGCTGTTCGCCAACTCAGGTGGTCTGACATCGACATGCGAGCCGGGGTCATTCGGTGGCGCGCGGAGCACGAGAAAACAGGCTTCGAGCATCAGACGCCTGTGACCGACGAGGCGCTCGGTGTCTTGGAAGAGGCGCGGAAGGAGAACCGCCGAAGTGGCGACGCCCCGGTGTTGCCCGCACCCAGGGACCCCGCGAGGAGCGTGGGCCACGCGCTGGTGCAGGACTGGTGGAAGAGGGCTGAAGCGCTTGCAGGGCTGGAGCGCAAGCGTGGCAGGGGCTGGCACTCGCTGAGGCGCAAGTTCGCCTCCGACCTCATGGACCAGCCGCTCAAGGTGCTCTGCGAACTGGGAGGCTGGAGGACGGCACAGACGGTGCTCCAGTGTTACCAGAGGCCCGACGAGGACCGGCTCAAGAAGGCGCTCGACGAGCGACGGCGGGTCCACTCCTCTTGCGAATAGCGGGAGTCAATTGGCGGGACTCGCACCTCCAAATCGCGTAACTTCAATCAGGGTACGCGGAATCGGCCATGAGACCTTCTGCCAAAATGGCAGGTGGGATGGGGGCGGCGGGCGCGGGTCCGCCGGAATGGCGGGCGGGGCTGCCGTTTTGGCAGATGGTGGTCGCGCAGATGGAAACCGCGGTTGTCATTATGGAAAGTAGAGTTGTCATTGGGGATGAGACCCGGCACGAGAAACGTTGCTCCTGGTCAGGCTTCGGCGTAGTCTGTGCCACATGAAGTGCGACTCCATGAACAGACGAGAAGCCTTGGCGGTCATTGCAGCGGGCGTGGGCGTGGCGGCCTGCGGGCCGGCGGGGGAAGACAGTGCGTCGGAGGGTGGAGTTGGAGCGGGCGCTGCCGGTGGTCAGGCCCAGGAGACCGCGGGCGGCGAGACGTTGATATGGGTCAAGGACCCGTCCCCCTTCATCCAGCACGGCACCAACCTTGAAACACGCCTGGAGGACCTGCACAGCCTCATCACCCCCAACGAACTCTTCTTCGTCCGGAACCACGCGCCCACGCCCCGGATCGACGCGGGGTCCTATGCGCTCACGGTCGGCGGCCCGGGCGCGGAGCGCGAAGTCCGGCTCAGCCTGGACGACCTCCGCGCGCTCCCCTCCCAGTCGCAGATCTCGTACATCGAGTGCGCGGGGAACTGGCGTGGGTTCTTCAATTCGGTCACGGGCCGGACCGCGTCGGGAAGCCAGTGGGGGACAGGGGCGATCGGGTGCGCCGAGTGGAGCGGGCCGCGTCTGGCCGACGTGCTGGCCCTGGCCGGGGTTCGCGCCGACGCGGTCGACGTGAACGTCATCGGGCTCGACGAGGCCGAGTGGGCGCGGCCGATGCCGCTGGACAAGGCGTTCGATCCGGACACGATCCTCGCGCTCACCATGAACGGCGTCCCGCTGCCGCCCGATCACGGGTTTCCGGTGCGCGTGGTGGTGCCGGGGTGGGTGGGGTCTTCTAGCGTGAAGTGGGTGGGCAGGATCGAGGTCGCGACGGAAAAGGTATGGGTGCGGGCGAACACGTCGTCGTATGTGCTGGTGGGGGATGAATGGCCAGCTGACCGTTATGCACCCGCCGACGGGGCGCCGATCACGACGGGAATGGTCAAGAGTGCGCTCGCGTTGCCGCGTCCCGCGCAGCTGGCGGCGGGGCCGCAGTGGTTGAGGGGGTTCGCGTACTCGCCGCGGGGACCGGTCGAGGGGGTGGAGTGGTGCGTGAACGACGGGCCGTGGGCGCGGGCGAGGCTGATCGGGGCGTCGGCCGCGATGCCGTACGCGTGGAGCCGGTTCGAGTTCGAGTGGACAGCGCCGCCGGGCAGCCACGTGATACGCACCCGGGCCACCGATGCCGCGGGGGACACGCAGCCGCTCGAGGGCGTGTACAACGCCAAGGGGTACCTGCTGAACGTGGCGCTGCCGCATCCGGTGGAGGTGGTCTGAAGGGACGGGCGGCCTGTGTGGCCAGGGGCCGGGCGTGGCTTTCCTGGTACGGCGTTGCCCTGGCCCTTGCCTGTGCGTCGACCGGGTGCGTGGGTGGCGACGAACCCCGCGAGGAATCGGTCGACGGGCAGTATGCGTACACCGTCCGCTGCAGCTATTGCCACGACGTCCCCAACGGGATCGGCGCCGAGCTCACGGCCAAGGTGCTGGCCGGGTATTCCACCGTGGGCGCTCTCGACCGATACCTCCGGGTGGCCATGCCCCACGAGACACCTGGCAGCCTGACGGACGCCGAGTACGAGGCGATCCTGGCCTATCTGATCGAGAGCCGGGAGCTGGTGGCGGGTGAGGGGGACGCGGGGGCGCTGCCGGATTCGACCGCGCTGCGGGTGCCGGAATAGCGGCGGCAATCTCTTCCAGTCCGCGTGGTGAAACCGTGGCGGCCATGCGTTTCGTATGAGCCGGTAGGGCCCGGCCATCGGACGGCGCGGGCAAGCACGATCCAGGGAGGGATGCTCGATGGGGACCAGAACAATACTCACGACTACGGCGTTACTGTTCCCGGCCGGGCTGGCCGCGTTCGCGGGCGGACCCGCCGCATGCGCGGCACAGACCGGGGCGGATTCGAAGCAGGAACGACTGCTCCTGAGTGCTGCCATCGAGGAGGTACGGCGGAGCCCGTTTCATGCCGGGACCGCGGGCGAAACCAACGAACTGCGTTTGCGCGAAACGGAACCCTCCGGCACAGGCCGGTATCAACCCCAAGAGGCCGGATCCCCGGAGGAGGTGCCTTTCGTGGGTGGCCCGGTCCTGTTCACATACGTCCTTGCGGAGGCCAGCCATTTTGTCGGCGCGTACCTCCTCCTTGGGTGCGCATTCGGCCAACTCCCATCCGGGTGCCTGATGGCGCCGGTCGGCGCACTTGCCGCGGTCGCCCTTCCCGCGGTGGCAAGCGGAGTCAATCCCGGCAAGGCCCTTGTCGCTTCGGCCCTGGGGCTGGCGGGTGGCATCGGTGCGTTCGTGGGTGGAATGCTCGTGACCGAGGAGATCGACAATGCGAATCCGTTCGTTGCCGCGTTGGTAAGCGGCCTGGTCCACGCCGGGATCACGACGGCAGTGATCCGCCGTTTGTAGCGCCGGAAATCATGAGGAAGAGAATCGTGTGCAGGGTCACCGGATTGCTTCTGGCGACCGGATTGGTGGTGTTCGCGGGTGGGCCGGGTGAGTGTGGGGCCCAAGTCCGGCCGGCGCCGGACCAGAAGCGCCTGGCCTTGAGCGCCGCCATCGAGGAGGCACGGCGGAGTCCGTTTCATGCCGGCGTCGAGGCCGGTGAAGCCGTGGAGGCCCACCGGGTCCGGACGGGGATCGGCATCGCATTGGCGCCTTCCGTGCTCCAGCTTGCACCATCCGAAGGGGACCCGCCTTCCCGGTGGTCGCACGTTCCAGCGACCCTTGTCGTCGCAGGGGTGAGTCATTATGCGGCGGCCTTGGGTTGCGCATTTGGCGGCCCTGCCGGTTGCATTATGATGTTCGTCCCACTGGTTGTGACTCCCATTCCGGCCTTGCTGGCCGGCGCTGACCTGGACAGGGCTTTTGGTGCATCGATGGCCGGGTTGGTGTTGGGCGCGGCAGCCGGCTGGGGCGCCTTTGTGTTGACCGGGGGCATCCATGTCGCAATCGCGGCGAGCACCCTCGTGCATACCGGGATGACGACGGCGGCGTTCGGAGAGCGCTGAGCGAACGCGATGGCAAGGCCACACGAACCATGGAGAGCGGCGAGCGACCGTGCCGGGCATGGTGTATCACGCGCGACCGAATCGACCTCCGGGAGGCGAGACCCATGACGAATGGAGTGTTGCGCAATGCCACGCTGCTGCTCTTCGCCGTCGGGCTGCCAACGTCCGCGGTCGGACACGCGGAATGTGCGGCACAGGCCACGGCGGAGTCGGAACGGGAACGACTATCGCTGAGTGCTGCGATCGAGGAGGCCCGGCGGAGCCCGTTTCATGCCGGGGCAACGGCAGCCGCAACCTGGAAAGCGCAAGCGATAGTCATGGGGACGGACATGACGGCCTCCTTCCCCCAGTCGCAGCCCGAGCCGGAAGGCGAGCACCCCATGAACGGCTTCGGCTTTGCGACTACGATCGTGCTCGCGGAGTTGAGTCATTTGGCTGCGGCGTACCTGTTCTGGGGTTGCGGATTCGGCGCCCTTCCCGGTGCCGCATGTTTCCTGGGACCAATCCTTCCACTGCCCGTCGTCGCCCTTCCCGCGATGGCGAGTGGCGTTGCACCGGGCAAGGCACTGGGCGCGTCGGGGATCGGATTGCTTGGAGGCGCGGCGGCCTATCTGTTGACCGGCTACATCACCGAACAACTCAGCAATATCAGCATTTTCGGCTCAGCCCTGGTAAGCGGCCTCGTCCACGCCGTCATCACTCCGGCACTGCTTCGACCCCGATAGCTTTCGATCGGGAAGGGGAGATTCATGAGTTTCAGGACTCCGTACAGGACCACCGCCCTTCTCTCATTGGCCGGCTTGACCGCGTTCGCAGGTGGACACGCCGAGGGCGCCGCGCAGACCGTGGCGAAGTCCGAACCGGAAAGGCTGTCGCTGAGCGCGGCCATCGAGGAGGCGCGGCGGAGTGCGTTTCACGCGGGGACGAGTGAAAGCCAACACCGGAACGGACAAGTGGCGGGAATCGTCGGCATGGCCGCGGACTATCCGTATGCGTCGGTACGGCAGGAAGAGCACCCCGTAGGCAGGGCCACCATCGCGACTACCCTTGTGCTGGCGGAGCTGAGTCATTTGGCCGCGGCATACCTCTTCTTCGGGTGCGCAATCGGCGATCGTGGCGAGGCCGGTTGTCTGCTGGGACCACTCCTTCCATTGCCCGCCGTCGCCATTCCCGCGTTGGTGAGCGGAATCGACTTGAACACGGCCCTCGGCGCGTCCGCGATCGGGTGGCTTGGGGGCGGGGCCGCCTTCTGGCTGATCGCCCTGCTCACAGGAGCAGACAGTGACGAGGGTCTCCTGGGATTGTCTCTGGTCGGTGGGTTGGTACACGGCGGGCTCATGACCGCCATCATTCGTTGACACCCCCGCCGGTGCCCGCTGTGGTGCTGGCGCGGGTCAGTCCATTTGCTGGTAGCCCCGACGCGTCCATCTCCGGCACACGGTCGAACCAGGGACGCGCCCGTTCCAGCTGTCCCGCCAGCCGCAACAGCGTCGCCTCGTCACCCACCCGCGCGACGAAATGCACCCCGACCGGGAGCCCGTGCGCGTTCCAGTGAAGCGGCACCGACATCGCCGGCTGTCCGCTGATGTTGAACACCGGCGTCCACGGGGTGAAGTCGAAGGCGTCGGCGGCGGTGCGGTCGATCAGGCCCGCCATCTTGACCACGCGGCCGGAACCGATCGCGCCGAGCACTCTCAGTTGCAGGTGCTCGATCGGGCGTGGCGGGAGTCCGCCGATCGCGGGCGGGGGCGTCGCGAGGGTGGGGGTCACGAGAACGTCCCAGTCGGTGAAGAAGGCGGCCACCGCGTTGCCGGTGCGCTCCAGAGTGCGAAGCGCATGGGCGAAGTCCGCTGACGAGAGGGCTCTCGACACGAGGCCGAAGCACCAGGTCAGCGGCTCCAGTTCGCTGCGGCGCGGCTTTCGGCCCAGCGCCGCCGTAAGGTCCTCGATTTCGGCACCGAGTTCGCCGGCCATCATGCGGAGGAACGCGCGTGCGAAGGCCGGGCCGTCCACCATCGGTGCCGCTTCGACCACGTCGTGGCCGAGGTCCGCGAGCAGCTTCACCGCGTCGGCTACCGCATCCACGCAGTCGGGGTGCACAGCGGATCCCAGCATCGGTGCCGTGGTCCACGCGATCCGCAGCCGTCGTGGATCGGTCGCCACTTCGCGCGAGAAGGGCTGCGCAGGCGGTTCGATCCTGTACGGCGGGTCCGCTCCCGGCCCATGGGTCGCGTCCAGCATGGCGGCGCTGTCCCTCACCGAACGCGTGAGCACGTGCTCGATGGCCGCTCCGCGCCACGACTCGCCCCGGCCCGGTCCCGACGGAGTCCGTCCCCTGGTGGGCTTGAGGCCGAAGAGCCCGCAGCACGAAGCCGGCATGCGGATCGAACCGGCGCCGTCCCCACCACCTGCAATGGGTACGATCCCCGCTGCCACTGCAGCCGCCGATCCCCCGCTCGATCCCCCCGGGGTGCGGTCCAGCGACCACGGGTTGCGGCACGGTCCCCACAGCTCCGGTTCCGTGTACGGAAGCATGCCGAATTCCGGCGTGTTGGTCTTGCCCAGGACGGACACGCCGGTCGCGCGCACGCGCCGGACCAGCTCGGTGTCGGCCTCCGCCACCCGGTTCACCAGCAGGCGGCTGCCGCGCGAAGTTGGGTGCCCGGCGTAGTCGCTCTGCAGGTCCTTGGCCAGGAAGGGGACTCCGGCGAAGAGGGCCTCGCGGTCCACGGCCTCCGCCCGCGCGCGCGCCTCGTCGTCCATGCGGTAGACGACGGCGTTGATGGCCGGATTGACGGCTTCGAGCCTCTGGACCGCCACCTCGATGAGCTCCAGGGGGGTGACTTCGCCCGTCCGCACGAGGGCGGAAAGCGCGGTGGCGTCGTGCCGGGTGTATTCGTCGTGGGTCATGGGAGGCTTTCCGGTGGGGGCGGTGCCGATGCTAGCCGGACGGGGGGTTCGCCGGCAAGCGAGGTCGGCCAACGAGGGTGCCTACCATGGGAGCGGGGCGGTTGTTCCACCCGGTTTCCGGCCCCAATATGCTCCCCTGACCAATCAGGGAGGTGTGATGCACACGATTCGCGAAGCGGTGATTCTCGTACTACGATCTGCTGCAAATCGTACTACACGTGCAGGCGGGCGGGCCGCGGGACTCGCGGTCACCCTGTGCGCCGTCGTCCTGCCCACCGCCTGCGCGCAGCCGGCCGCCGACACGGCCGCTCAAGCCGCCCATTCGCATTCGGGCGGCGGGGTCGTCACCCACTGGACCGACGCCCTGGAGCTCTTCGTGGAGTTTCCGCCGCATGTGCGCGATGTCGCCAGCGAGCCCTGGGCGATCCACCTCACCTGGCTGGAGGACTGGAAGCCGGTGCGCGAGGGCTCCCTCACGCTGCTGCTCCGTGGACCCGGCGGCGCCCGCGAGGAGATCGTGATGCCCGCGCCCGACCGGCCGGGGGTCTACACGGCGACCCCGACGCTCACCGCGACGGGCACCTGGCGGGCTGACATGACGCTGGCGGCCCAGGGCGCCGAGCACGCGATCCCGGTCGGGCAGCTGCAGGTCTTCGAGAGCGAGGACGCGCTGCCGCACGATGTCGAGGAGCCACCTCCGGGGCTGATCGCGCTTCTGAAGGAGCAGCAGTGGTCGATGCCCTTCGCGGTGGCACTGGCCGAGGAGCGGCGGATTCCTCGGACGATTCCGGTGGCGGGCGAGATCGTCGCGCCGGGCGGCGGCCTCGCGCATGTGTCGACGCTGGTGGCGGGGTTGATCGTGGCCCGGGGACCCGTGCTGAACCCCGGCGACCGCGTCGCGGCGGGGCAGACCCTGGCGCTGATCGCTCCGGCTAGCCTGGACGATTCGTATTCGCGGCTCCTCGCCGACGTGGCGGACGCGGAGCGGGAAGCGGCCCGGACGGAGACCCTCTACGAGGCCGGTGCCATCGCCCGGCGCCGCTACGAGAACGCGCAGCACGAACTGGAGGTGGCGCGCGCGGCCCTCGAAGCGCTGGGAGGGGAGCGCTCCGACGAGGAGGAGGACGGCCCGGACGCGCACCTCTACCGGCTGCGCAGCCCGATCGGCGGCGTGATCTCGGAGCGTCATGTCGCCCCCGGCCAGCACGTCGAGGCGGGGACGCACGCCTTCACCGTCGTCAACCCGGAGACGCTCTGGTTCGTGGCCAGGGTGCCGGCCCGTGATGCCGCCGAGGCCGACGCCGTGACCGGCGCGTGGTTCACCGTCGAGGGCGCGGCGCGGGTGCACCGGGCCGAGCGGGTGGTCTCGGTCGGGAGCGTGATCGATCCGGACAGCCGGACGCTTCCCGTGCGACTTGCCGTGGCGAACCCGCACGGGGTGCTCAAGGTGGGGATGTTTGCGAACGGGCAGCTGCTCGTTGGGGATGCGGTGGAGGGAGTGGCGGTGCCGGCCGCTGCGGTGCAGGAGGAGGACGGGCTCGCGGTGGTCTACGTGAAGGTGGGCGGGGAGGCGTTTGTGCGGCGGGTGGTCGAGCTCGGGCCTTCGGACGGGGAGTGGGTGGTGGTGGCGGGGGGGATCGCGAGCGGTGAACAGGTGGTGACGACCGGGGCCTACCAGGTGAAGCTGGCTTCGCTGGGAGATGTCGAGATCTCTGATCACGGGCATCCGCATTGAGCGACAACGCCGGGCGGACAGGCGTCCTCGGCCTGCTGGTCCGGGCCTCGCTGGAACACCGCTTCTTCACGGTGTGCACCGCCGCGGTGCTCCTGGCGGGCGGGGGGTGGGTGGCCGCGACGCTGCCGGTCGACGTCTTCCCGGACCTGACCGCGCCGACCGTCACCGTGCTCACCGACGCGCACGGGATGGCGCCCGAGGAGGTCGAGAGCCTGGTGACCTTCCCCGTCGAGACCGCGGTGAACGGGGCGGCGGGGGTGCGGCGGGTGCGCTCCAGCACGGCGCAGGGGATCAGCATCGTGTGGGTGGACTTCGACTGGGGCACCGACATCTTCCGCGCCCGCCAGATCGTGAGCGAACGGCTGCAGACGGTGGCGGCGGTGCTCCCCGAGGACGCCAGCGCGCCGGTGCTCGCTCCGGTGAGCTCGATCATGGGCGAGATCCTCCTGATCGGGATGACTGCGCCCGAGGACCGGCTGATGGAGACGCGGACGGCGGCCGACTGGACGGTCCGCCCCCGGCTGCTGGCGGTGCCGGGCGTTTCGCAGGTGGTGGTGATCGGTGGACAGGTTCGCCAGTACCAGGTGGTGGTCGACCCGGAGCGGTTGCTGGCGTACGGGGTCGCCCTCGACGAGGTGCTCGAGGCGGCCGCCGCGTCCAACCGCAACGTTTCGGGGGGGATCTACCGCTCGGGAGGGGGAGAGGTCCTGATACGCGGGATCGGGCGCGCCCGCGACCTGGAGGAAATCGGCCTCACCGTCGTCGTCGTGCGGGACGGAGTCCCCGTGCTGATCGAGGACCTCGCCGAGGTGCGAATCGGGCCCAGGGTGCGCTTCGGCACCGCATCGGTGAACGCCGAGCCCGCCGTCATCCTCTCCATTCAGAAACAGCCGCTGGCCAACACGCTGGAACTCACGCAGAGGATCGACGCCGAACTGGACCGCATCGAAGCCTCGCTTCCCGAGGGCGTCGCCTTCGAGCGGAACATCTTCCGGCAGGCCGACTTCATCTCGCTCGCGGTGGACAACGTGCGCACGGCGCTGCGGGACGGGGCGCTGCTCGTGGTCGTCATCCTCTTTCTCTTCCTGTGGAACGTGCGGACCACGGCGATCTCGATCCTGGCCATCCCGCTCTCGCTCGCCATCGCGGTGATCGTGCTGCGCGCGCTCGGCGGCACCATCAACACGATGACGCTGGGCGGGATGGCGATCGCGATCGGGGCGCTGGTCGACGACGCGATCATCTTCGTCGAGAACGCGCACCGGCGCCTGCGCGAGAACTTCCGCCGCCCGGAACGCCGGCGCCGCACCACGGGCGCGGTGATCCGGGACGCGGCCCGCGAGATCCTGAGCCCGATCCTCAGCGCGACCGTCATCATCACGATCGTCTTCGTGCCGCTCTTTTTCCTGTCCGGGGTCGAGGGGCGCATGCTGCAGCCGCTCGGGCTCGCGTACGTCGTGAGCATCCTGGCGTCGCTGCTGGTGGCGGTGACGGTGACGCCCACGCTGTGTCATGCGCTGCTGGGCAGGGGCCGCGGGGGTGCCGGTGAACGCAAGAGCGAGCCGTGGCTGCTGAGCCGCCTGGAGCGCCTGTACGGTGGCGTGCTGGAGTGGGCGCTGCGGCGGTCGGGGGTGGTGCTGGCGGGAACGGTGCTCCTGGTGGCGGGGACGGTGGCGCTGGTGCCGAGGCTGGGCCGCGCCTTCCTCCCCGAGTTTCAAGAGGGCTCGCTGACGATCTCGGTGGTGAGCCTGCCGGGGACCGCGCTGGACGAGTCCGACGCGATCGGGGCGCGGGTCGAACGGCAGCTGCTGGCGCACCCGGCGGTGGTGTCGACATCGCGCCGCACCGGGCGGGCCGAGCTGGACGAGCACGCCCAGGGGGTCAACGCCTCCGAGGTGGACGCGGGGCTCGACCTGTCCGGCCACGAGCTCGCGGCGGTGATGGCCGAGTTGAGGGCCGGGTTCCAGGGGCTGCCGGGAACCAACGTCACGGTGGGCCAGCCGATCGGGCACCGGATCGATCACATGCTGTCGGGGACGCGGGCGGCGATCGCGGTCAACCTGTTTGGGTCCGATCTGCAGCGGCTGCGCAAGATCGCGGGCGAGATCGAGGGGGTGGCGCAGGGGGTGGCGGGGCTCGTGGACATCGCGGTCGAGCAGCAGGCCGAAGTCCCCCAGCTCCAGATCCGGCCCGACCGGCGCGCCATGGCGCGGTACGGGGTCACGCCGGGCGCGCTGATGCAGGCCGTGGATGTGGCGTTCCAGGGGGAGGAGGTGTCGCTGGTGCGGGAGGGGCAGCGCGCCTTCGACCTGGTCGTGCGGTACGACGAGGCGCACCGTGCGGACGCGGAGGCCGTGCGCCGCACCCTGGTCACGACGGAGGCGGGGGTGACCGTGCCGCTCTCGCAGCTTGCGGCGGTCGTGCCGGGGCGGGGGCCGAACACGATCAGCCGCGAGAACGTGCAGAGGAAGATCGTGGTCAGCGCGAATGTGGCGGGAAGGGATGTGGGGGGGGCGGTGGAGGAGCTGGCGGCGCGGGCGGCGAGTGAGGTCGCCCTGCCGCCGGAGTACCACGTGCAGTACGGTGGCCAGTTCGAGAGCGGCGAAGCGGCCACGCGGCGGATCACGATCCTGTCGCTCTTCTCGATCGCGGCGATCTTCCTGATCATGTTCCGTACTTTCCGTAATTTCCGTATTTCGCTGCTCCTCATGGTGAACCTGCCGCTGGCGCTCGCGGGGGGGGTTCTGGCGGTGCTGGTCATCGGGGGGACCGTCAACGTCGCGACGCTGGTGGGGTTCATCACGCTCTTCGGGATTGCGGTGCGCAATGGGATCCTGCTGGTCAGCCGCTACCGGGATTTGTGCGGGACGGGCATGCCGGCGGCGGACAGCATTCGGCGCGGTTCGATGGAGCGCCTCGCCCCGATTCTGATGACGGCGTTGACCGCCGGCCTTGCGCTGATTCCGCTGGCGCTGGGGATCGGCGAGCCGGGTAAGGAGATTCAGGCGCCGCTGGCGGTGGTCGTGCTGGGGGGACTGCTGACGTCGACCTTTCTGAACATGGTCGTGGTGCCTGCGCTGTTCCTGCGGTTCGGACGGCTGGAGACGGGGCCGGAAGTGCCGGACCCGACCGAGATCGCTACTGTTGAATCCCCTGTATGAATCCGTGCGCACACCAGGAGCGGAGCGGCCCCGGGGCCGGCAAGGCTTCCACGGCTCCCCGGATGTCGCCGCAGACCCGAATCATGAGGACCTGATATGAGGATCGGACGCATCGCGGTCACCTTGGCCACCCTCGCCGTGCTCACCGTCGTGATCGTCACCGCGGCGCGCGCACACACGTTGTTCCTCAAGCTCGACAGCTTCTTCCTTGAGCCGAACTCGACCGCGACGGTCGCGCTGATCAACGGCGATTTCGACAACAGCGAGAACGCGATCGCGCGGGACCGCATGCTGGACGTGAGCGTGGTGGGGCCGGAGGGGGTGGTGCATCCCCCCGAGTCGGCCTGGCGGGATTCGGCGGTCTTCCACTGGAGTCCCGACAGCGTCGACACGGCCGTGCTGACCTTCGAGACGGGCGGCCCCGGCACCTACGTGATCGGGGTGTCGACGGCGGCGCGGGTGATCACCCTGAGCGCCGAGGATTTCAACGAGTACCTGGTGCACGACGGGATCACCGACGTGATCAAGGAGCGGGCGGCGGCGGGCAAGACGAACGACGAGGCCACCGAGCGCTACAGCAAGCATGTGAAGGCGCTGGTGCAGGTGGGGGACGCGCGGAGCGGGCAGTGGGCGCACCAACTCGGCTACCCGGTGGAGTTCATGCCGCTCAGCAACCCCTACGAACTTCGCCGGGGCGACGAATTGCAGGTGCGGTTCCTGCGCGCGGGAAGGCCAGTGGCGAATCAGTTGGTTTACGCGAACTACGAGGACCACCACGGACACGACGCGGCGGGCGAACACGTGGAGGCGGTCACAACGCGGACCGGTGCGGACGGGGTGGCCACGATTCCGCTGCGCAGGACGGGGCGCTGGTATGTGCGTACCATACACATGGTCGAGACGACCGACGAGGCCGGCGTCGACTACGAATCGAACTGGGCGACGCTGACGTTCCAGGTGCGTTGAGGACAGGCCGGGTTCGGTCGCCACGGAGAGGATTGCAATGCGCTACATCGTGCTCGCGACAGGCTGTCTGGCGTTGGCAGCTCTCGCCGCCGGAACCCTGGCCACCCAGGAACGTCCTTCCGAGCTGACCGGATGTTACGACATCACGGCCAAGGACCTTCTCACGGATGATTTGGTTGCCTCGGGGTTCGAGCAGGAGATTCCACGCAGGATCGAATTTGCAGGACCGTCTCGTGGATGGAGCCACCGCGACTCCCTGCGAACGGCGATCGTCGTGCCGGAGGGAGCGCTCCCCAGCGTCCACCATCTGATGTCGGGCGAAATCATCGGCGACTCGCTCAACGTGGGATTCAGCACCGGCTACGGCGGCGTCACGGCCATGCTGGGCTGGACCGGTGAACGCTGGGTCGGTGTCGCCCGGCACTTCTACGATGTCGGTCCGCCCTTTGAGGAAGACGCAGGGCCGATCGAACTCACCCCGGCAAGTTGCGATTCGCCGCCGCCGGTTCCGGTCGATGTCATGCTGCCGATCACGCGATCCGTGGAGTTGGAGGGCGGACTGGTCATCACCCTGGGTGAACCGCTTCCAGAGGTTCTGGGGCCAACTCCGGAACGATTTGCCAACAGGAATGTGACAGGCCGGACCACGGGACTCTTCGCTGGCACGGACTCGATTTCAGTAGGACTCGTGGAGCAGTGGGGTGTCACGCAAATCCGGCTGCACTACACCGACCCCGATGCTTACTCGAACGTGGAGACCCGCTTGCGGCAGGCCTACGGCGCTCCCGAAGAAGACCTTTCAGGCGACGCCACGCATTCGAATCCGATTACCAGGCTCGTGCTGATCGATCTGGCCAACGGGGCAGGTGACGTCCTCTTGTCCTTTCGTTGAAGGGACGGTTGGCTGCATCCGTCCGAGAGACCACCGCTACCGCTGACGGGTGTCGTCCGCCACGCTTTGCCCGCCAACACGCGGGAGCGCTAGAATAGCTTCCCACGCCACGACCTTCGCGACCCACCAATCCGCCCCCATCACATGTTCATAAACCCCGAAGTCCCCCTCGACTCCCTGCCCAGCGCCGACGACCTCGACTGGCAGCCCCTTCATCCCCGGTTCGTGCGACGCCTGCAGGTCGGCGCCCTGGTGCGAGTCCTGGTGGTCGGCATCATCGGCAGCGCGGCCTACTTCCTGATGACGAGTGGGGATTCGGCCGCCATGGCCCGGTTCGCCGACCGGCTCCTGCCGTTCGCACTGACCGCATTCGGCCTCTTCGCCGCTTCGGTGCTGCTGTGGCCGATGATCGCGGTACCGCGCCGAGGCTATGTCGTTCGTGAGAAGGACATCCTGCACAAGTCGGGCGTTCTCTGGCGCTCGGTGAAGGCGGTTCCCTTCAACCGCGTTCAGCACACCAAGCTCGACAGCGGGCTGCTGGACCGGCGGTTCGGGCTGGCCAATCTGTCGGTCTTTCCCGCAGGCGCGGGCGGTCACAGGATCCGCGGGCTCGGCACGGACACCGCCGAGCAGTTGCGCGTCTACGTGTCGGAGAGGATCGAAGCCGAGGCGCTGGACCCGGCGGACGAAGATTGAGTCGATCCGATCCCGGCGCCTGGCAGCGGACCTCCCCGTTCGCGATCGTCTTCTTCATCGGGAGGACGATCAAGTCTTTCACGCGCAGCCTCATTCAACTCGTCGCGACCTTCGGCGCACTCGCCGTCCTGATCGAGAGGAACCCCCAGGTCGCGCTGGTGATCCCGGTGGGGATTCTGGCCATCATCGTGGCGGGGGTGCTGGAGTACTGGTTCTTCCGGTTCCGGATCGAAGAGGACCGGATCCACATTCACCAGGGGATCGCCAGGAAGACGGCGCTGGACCTTCCCTTCGACCGGGTCCAGGGAATCAACGTCGAGCGGTCGCTGATCGACAGGATTCTGGGGCTGGTGACGGTGAGCCTGGACACCGCGGGGTCGGCGACGGCGGAAGGGCAGCTGCCCTCGGTCACCTCCGAGTTGGCCGACGACTTGCGCACCAGGATCCGCGCCCACCGGCCAGCGACAGTCGCCGACGGGATTGCCACCGCTGACGAGCAGGCGGAGGAGGCCACGCCGGCCGCCGAAGAGAGTGGGAGACGCGAGCCGTCGCCCGGCCAGGTGATTCTCAAGCTCACCAGCGGAGACATCGCGCGCATCGGTTTTTCGAACCGCAACCTCGTAGTGGCGGCCGCGGTTCTCGGGCTGTTGGGTCAGTCCCTGGACTTCGCGGAAGACAGGCTGCGCCCGATCTTCGAGTCGGCGGGCGAGGCATTTGCCGGTGCGGGCGCTCTTATCCAGGTGCTGGTCGTGATCGGTTTCGTGCTCGTCGGTCTGGGGCTCGTGCTTTTCGGGGCGCTACTCCGCTACCACGGCTTCACGCTCTGGCGCGAGGGCACCGCCTACCGCACACGCGCCGGACTGCTCACGCAGAGGGAAGTGGTGGTCGAGGCGCGCAAGATCCAGCAGCTCACGCTGTCCCACAACCTGGTCATGCGCCTCTTCCGCCGTCACCGGCTGAGGGCGCTGCCGGCCGCCCTCCTCCCCAACCAGGGGGGTGCCGACGCAGCGGGGCTGCAGATCGCGGAGGTCCTCGAAGTCCCGTTGCTCCGGGCCCGGCAGGCAGAGGACCTGCGCACACGGGTGTTCGGGCGCGAAGGCGACGCCCTCACTTTGCAGCCCCGGAGTCCAGCTTTTCTGCGGGTATCGCCGGTCTATATCCGAGCGTTGACGCTGCGCATCAGTTTCACGGGCGCCCTCGTCGCACTACCCTTCCTTGTGCCGCTGCTGCAGTCGAACGCCGGCACCAACCTGGCCGACGCTGTACAGGGGCTCCTCGGGGAGACCCCGATGCTCGGCGCCGGGAGTGCCGGGACCGTGGCGCTGGGCGTTCTTCTCTGGTGGCTCGTCCTGATTCCGCCCGCCGCGCTGATCGCCTGGGTGCGCTGGCGCCGGCAGGGCTACCTGCACGACGACGACGGCCTGGCAAGCCGCAGCGGATTCCTCGGCCGCAAGGTCGACGCGTTCCTCTTTCGCAAGGCACAGAGCGTGGCGGTCGTTCAGTCGCCCCTGCAACGCCGCAAGGGCCTGGCCACGCTGAACGTCCAGCTCGCCTGCGGCCCGCTCTCGGTCCCCTACATCGACCACGGAATCGCCTGCCGGCTGAGGGACTACATGCTCTACAGGGTGGAGTCGAGCCGCCGGCGCTGGCACTGACCCCGAACGCATCCCCGGCAATTCACAAGTGAAGCCATCCGAACCCGCCGACTGGCGACGAATCTCCCCCTTCGCGGTCGTCTTCTTCGTGGGCAAGACGACGCGCAACCTCGTGCGGGGATACGTACAGCTGGTCGCCACCTTCGGCGCGCTCGCGGTTCTGATCCGGGGGACCCCGTACGCGGCGTTGCTGATCCCCCTGGCGCTCCTGGTAATCGTCGCGATCGCGGGACTCCGCTTCTGGTCCTTCCGGTTCCGGATCGAAGAGGACCGGATTGTCATTCGGCAGGGCATCCTCAAGAGGACTTCGGTCGACCTTCCCTTCCATCGGATCCAGGGGATCAACGTGGAGCGCAACCCGGTGGACCGTTTGCTCGGGCTCGTTACGGTGAGCCTGGACACCGCCGGATCGGAGACGACCGAGGGTGAGCTTCCTTGCGTGAGCCGCGAGCTGGCGGAGGAGCTCCGCCGCCGCATCGGTTTCGGAGACCAGGGTCGGTCGGACGAGCGGCCGGGAGTCGCGGAGGGTACGGTCCCCGGAGTTCCGGACATCGACAGGGACCGGGCACGCCGAAAAGGTGACCGGGCTCCCGGAAGGGTCCTGCTGAGGCTCTCCGCGGGCGACATGTTCCGCATCGGGCTGGGGCGCGACAACATTCTCTTTGCCATGATGCTGATCGCGGCGGCGTGGAGGCGGCCCCGCGAGCTGCCTTACCGGCTTGCCGAGACCTTCGGGTTCTCCGAGGACCTCGTCCGCCCCGCGCTCGAAACGGCCGAGGCCACGCTCGCCCGCACCGACGCGCTCGGCGAGGGCACCTTCACCGGCGGCATCGTGCTGAGCGCGCTGGCCGCGGTTGTTGCCGTCGGAGTCGGGACGGCGTTCCTGCGGTACTTCCGCTTCACGCTGTGGCGCGAAGGAACCGCCTACCGCTCGCGCGGCGGCCTCCTCACGCAGAACGAGGTTGTCGTCGAAACCGCCAAGGTCCAGCAGCTCACCCTCTCCCAGGACATGCTGCTGCGGATGCTGCACCGGTTCCGGCTGCGAATGCACCCGGCGGCTGATGCGGACGCATCAGAACATCATGATGTTCCGCGTGTGCTCGAGGTCCCCCTGTTGGAGGCCCCGCTGGCGCAGGAAATGCGCGCATCGGTGTTCGGGGAGGAGGGTGAGGGGCCCATACTCCTTCCCAAGAGTGACGACTTCCGGACCGTCTCCCCGCTCTACATCCAGGCCCTCGCTCTGCGCCTCGCGGTCGTTCCGGCGATGGCCGGGGCCATCCTTCTCCTGCCGGTGACAGGGCTGACCAAGGTGTGGGCCACCTTTGCCGGCACCTGGGCCGCGATATGGATCGTGTGCGGGGGACTCACCGCGCTGCAGCGCTGGCGGCGCCAGGGGTACGTCTACGGCAACGACGGCATGGCGGGCCGCAGCGGATTCGTCGGGCGAAGAGTCGACGCGTTTCTCTATCGCAAGGCCCAGAGCGTCGCCCTGAAGCGGTCGCCCATCGAGCGGCGGAACGGGCTTGCCACCCTCGAAGTCGAGCTGGCCAGCGACACCGTCACCGTCCCCTACATCGACCAAGGTGTGGCACGGCGGTTGCGTGACTATATCCTCTACACGGTCGAAGCGAGCCGGCGGCGCTGGCACTGACCATGTCCGATTCGCCGGCTCAGGTCCCCTGGAAGCGAACCTCGCCGTTTGCGATCGTCCATTTCGTGTGGACCACTGCCAAGGGCTTCGCCGACGGGTGGGGCCGCCTGGTCACCTACTTCGGAATCACGGCCGTGCTGTTGCGGTATCGCCGGTATCTGGCGGCCGGCATTGCGATCGGCTTGCTGACGCTCATCGTCGTGGCGGTGCTGCGGTGGTGGTTCTTCCGCTTTCGGATCGTGGAGGACCGGATCCATATCCGGGAAGGCGTCGTGAGGCGGACGGCGCTCGACATCCCCTTCGACCGCATCCAGGGGATCAACGTCAATCGCAGGCTCGTGGAACGGGTGGTTGGGCTCGTGACGGTGGTGATCGACACTCCGGGAACGCTTGCCGCGGAAGGACAGCTGCCGTCGGTGGATCCGGAGGTGGCGGACCGGTTGCTCAGGAGGGTGGAGGCGCATCGGGGGGGTGGCGCGGAGCGCGTCTTCGAGGCGCGAGCCGCGATGGGCACGGGGGTGGAGGAGCCATGGGGTGCGCCGGATGAAACGGGTGAGGCGGTCCCGGGCGAGACGAGTGCAAGCGATGCGCAGCCGGGGCAACCGGGCCGAGGCGTCCAGGTCCTCCAGAGGCTCGCCATACCCGATCTGATCCGGATGGGGCTCATCAGCCCGCCCGTGCTACTGCTCGCGCTGTTGCCCGTCGCCTACGGAGTGCAGCTCGACGACTGGGTGAAAGCGATGCTCGGGTTCTTCGAGACCGCAAGGACAACGGTTGCGGGCCCGGGGATCTTCGGCACGGTCGTCGCTGCCGCCGTGCTTGGGGGTGGAGTCCTGATCCTGGGGCTGGCCGCGGGAATAGGGCGGGAGATCCTCCGGCACTACGGTTTCACGGTGTGGCGGGAGGGGACCGCCTTTCGCTCGCGCGCGGGTCTGTTCACCCGGCAGCACGTCGTGGTGCAGATCCGCAAGATCCAACAGCTCAGGCTGAATCAGAGCCCCGTGTATCGCTGGTTCCGGCGCTACCGGCTGTCATGCCCGACCATCGGGATGTCGCTAGAAGAGGATGATGACGGGGATTCCGGACCCGACGCGGATGGGCTGGAGGTCCCTTTTGCGGACGCTGAAGTCGTGGAGGAGTTGCGGTCGGAGGTGTTCAGCCGGGAAGGCCGGCGCCTTTCGCTGCTGCCCGAAGCCGGGACGTTCACCCGTGTTTCGAGGTGCTACATCCGGGCGCGCGCCCTGCGTGTCTGCTTTGTGACTTTCCCCGCGGGGGTGGGGATTCTCTTTGTCGTCCTTTACGCATGGTTGGTCATGGTCGAGCGCGATATCCGGGAATCGGGCGCGGAAATGGAACTGGCAGAGGTGGCAGAGCGGTTTTCACAGTTCTTTTACAACTGGGGCACCGCCTCGGCCGTCTGGGGCATCGCGTGTATCCTCCTTGCCATCCCCATCGCGTGGCAACGCTGGCGCCGGCGCGGATACATGTACGACGAAGACGGGCTGTCGAGCCGGGCCGGCTTCCTCGGGTACGAAGTCGAGGCGTCGCTTTTCCGCAAGGCGCAGGAGGTCACGGTGAAGCAGTCGCCGCTCCAGCGCCGGCACGGGCTGGCAACACTGGATGTGGGCACGGCATGCGGTTCCGTGACCGTCCCTTACATTGAGCATGACGTGGCCTGCCGGTTGCGTGACTACGTACTCTACAGAGCGGAGTCGAGTCACCGGCACTGGCACTGATCCAGGAAGAGAGAAACGCATGGACGAGACGAGCACACCGAGCACCGGCAGCCCGCGAACGAGCTTCCGAATGCAGCGAAGGCGGCGAGACGCCGGGCTCCTTACGGGCCCCCAACCCGCACACCTCCCCCGCCACCTTCTGGCCCTCCTGTGCGGCCTCGCCCTCGCCTGTGGCGAAGCTCCATCCACCACCACCGATGCCGCGCCGCGCGCCGACTACACCGAAGTCGCCGCCGCACTCGAAGCCATGATCGAGCGCGAGCGCGACCAGAAAGGTCTCGCCGCCATGTCCATCGCACTGGTCGACGAAGAGGGCGTCGCGTGGGCGGCAGGCTTCGGCGAGCAGTCGGCCGGCCACCCCGCCACCCCCGCCACCGTCTACCGCGTCGGCTCGGTGTCGAAGCTCTTCACCGACATCGCCGTCATGCAGCTGCACGAGCGCGGCGAACTCGACATCGACGCGCCCGTCACCGACTACCTCCCCGACTTCGCCCCCGACAACCCGTCGGGCACGCCCATCACACTGCGGCAACTCATGTCGCACCGCGCGGGCTTGATTCGCGAACCCCCGGTGGGCAACTATTTCGACGACTCGGGCGCCGACCTCGCAGCCACCATCGCCTCCCTCAGCGGCACGCCCCAGATCTACCCGCCCGAGGCGCGCGTCAAGTACTCGAACGCGGGGATCGCGGTGGTGGGCTATGCGCTCGAAGTCACTCAGGGCGAGCCTTTTGCCGACTACGTGAAGCGTGCGGTCCTGGCCCCCATCGGCATGGACAACAGCGCCTTCGCCCCCGAACCCGACGTCATCGACGATCTCGCCGACGCCTACATGTGGGGCATCGACCGCCCCGACTACGACGCGCCCACCTTCGAGCTCGGGATGGCTCCCGCGGGCAGCATGTATTCTACGGTCCTCGACCTCGCGCGCTTCATCGAGGTCATGTTCCGGCGCGGCGAACTGGAGGGGGCGGCGGGCAGCCTCCTCACCCCCGAGACCCTCGAAGCCATGTGGCAGCCCCAGTTCGCCGACTCCAGCGCCACCACCGGGTTCGGCCTCGGCTTCTCGGTCCAGGAGCGGTTCGGCGAGCGCTGGCTCGGCCACGGCGGTGCGATCTACGGCTTCTCTACCCAGCTCGCCTTCATGCCCGAGTCCCGGCTCGGCGTGGTCGTCGTCTCGGCCGTCGACATCACCAACACGGTCACGGGCCGCATCAGCGACGTGGCGCTCGAGCTCATGCGTGCCGCACGCGCCGGCGAACCCCTCCCCCCC
>VXOC01000232.1 GCA_009840215.1 Gemmatimonadota bacterium
CCCCTCCCCATTCTGTCCCCCCACACCTGGGCGGCGCATCCGGTCCCCACACCAGGCGCGGGCACCCGATCACATTGACGCGAGGCGTCGGCGGCTGCGGTGCGCCCTCAGGCACAAAGTCAGCACCTACCCACACATCCAGGAGTCGCCCATGCCAACCGTCACGATGACCGTGAACGGGATGGAGCGCTCGGGAGCCGTCGAGGGCCGAACGCTCCTCGTCGAGTTCCTGCGCGAACATCTCGGACTCACCGGAACCCACGTCGGGTGCGACACGAGCCAGTGCGGCGCGTGCGTCGTCCACGTCAACGGCACGTCCGTAAAGAGCTGTACCTGTCTGGCGGTTCAGGCGGACGGCGCGGATGTCACCACGATCGAGGGGCTCGCGAACGGCGCCGACCTTCACCCCATGCAGGAGGCTTTCCGTGAGCACCACGGGCTCCAGTGCGGGTTCTGCACGCCGGGGATGGTGATGAGCGCCGTCGACCTGGCCAACCAGAACTCGGACCCCAGTGAGCACGAGGTCCGCGAGTGGCTCGAGGGCAACCTCTGCCGCTGCACCGGCTACCACAACATCGTCAAGGCCGTCCAGGCGGGCGCGCAGGCCATGGGGGGTGGATCATGAGCGGCAACGGCACGGGAATCGGCGCCTCGGTCAAGCGGAAGGAAGACACCCGCTTCCTGACGGGACGAGGGCGCTACACGGACGACGTCAATCTCCCCGGGCAGCTTTACGGCTACATCCTGCGTTCGGGAATGGCGCACGCGAAGATCGGGACGGTCCACACCGATGCCGCGAAGGCCGCGCCTGGCGTCCACGCGGTCTTCACCGGCAAGGACATGGAGGGCGTGGGCGGCATCCCGACGGGGTGGCTGATCCACAGCAAGGACGGTTCGCCGATGGTCGAACCCGGGCATCCGGCGATGGCGATCGGCAAGGTCCGCTATGTGGGTGACTGTGTGGCGATCGTGGTGGCGGAGACCGCCGAGCAGGCAAAGGCGGCCAGCAACCTGATCGATGTGGAGCGCGAGGAACTTCCGGCGGTGGCCTCGATCGAGGCTGCCGAGGCCGACGGCGCGCCCCTGGTCTTCGACGAAGCGCCCGGAAACGTCTGCTACGACTGGGAGGTGGGCGACAAGGCGGCCACCGACGCGGCCTTCGAAAACGCGGACCATGTGGTCTCCATCGATGTCGTCAACAACCGCCTCATCCCCAACGCGATCGAACCGCGCGCCGCAATCGCCAACTACGACCCGGCGACCGGCGAATACACACTATACACAACGAGTCAGAACCCCCACCTGGTCCGCCTGCTGCTGGGCGCCTTCGTCCTCGGACTGCCCGAGCACAAGCTGCGGATCGTGGCGCCCGATGTGGGCGGCGGCTTCGGCTCGAAGATCCCGCACTACGCGGAAGAGGCGATCCTGACCTGGACCGCCGGGCAGCTCGGCCGGCCCGTCAAGTGGACCTGCGAGCGCATCGACGCCTTCAAGTCGGACACGCACGGCCGCGACCACATCAGCACGGCGAAGCTCGCGCTGGACGCGGACGGCAAGTTTCTCGGGCTCCACGTCTCGACCAAGGCCAACCTGGGGGCGTACCTCTCCACCTTCGCAACCTGTGTTCCGACTTACCTTTACGGCATCCTCTTCGCGGGACCGTACACCACGCCGGCCGTCTACTGCGAGGTCAAGTCGTTCTTCACCAACACGGTGCCGGTCGACGCGCTGCGCGGCGCGGGACGGCCCGAGGCGACCTACCTGCTCGAGCGCCTGGTCGACAAGGCGGCGCACGAGCTCGGGTTGGACCGGGTGGCAATCCGCCGCCAGAATTTCGTCCGCGAGTTCCCGTACCAGACGCCGGTCGCACTTCAGTACGACATGGGCGACTACGACGCCACCCTGGACCTGGCGCTCGACGCGTCGGACTGGGCGGGCTTCGAGGGACGGCGTGCGGAGTCGGCGGCGCGCGGGAAGCTGCGCGGGATCGGGATCTCGACCTTCATCGAGGCGTGCGGGATCGCGCCGTCGGCGGTGGTGGGGTCGCTGGGGGCCCGCGCCGGTCTGTACGAGTCGGGCAGCGTACGCGTCCACCCGACGGGCTCGGTCTCGGTCTTCACCGGCACGCACAGCCACGGGCAGGGACACGAGACGACCTTCGCGCAGATCGTCTCCGACATGCTCGGGGTCGACTTCGACGCGGTCGACGTGGTGCACGGCGACTCGGCGAAGATCCCCTTCGGGATGGGGACGTACGGTTCGCGCTCGCTGGCGGTGGGCGGGACCGCGATCTACCTGGCGGTCGAGAAGGTGATCGAGAAGGGCAAGAAGATCGCGGCGCACCTGCTGGAGGCTTCGGTCGAGGACATCGAGTTCGAGAACGGGTCCTTCACGGTGGCCGGGACGGACCGGTCGACAACGCTCGGCGAGGTGGCGCTGACGGCCTACGTGCCGCACAACTACCCCGAGGGGCTGGAGCCGGGGCTGGAGGAGACCGCCTTCTACGATCCCCTCAACTTCACCTTCCCGGCGGGCACGCACGTGGCCGAGGTCGAGGTGGATCCTGACACGGGCGAGGTGGAGCTGGTCGCGGTGACCGGCGCGGACGACGTCGGGCGCGTCATCAACCCGATGATCGTGGCCGGGCAGCTGCACGGCGGGCTCGCGCACGGGATCGGGCAGGCGCTCATGGAAGAGTGTGTCTACCAGGACGACGGTCAGCTGGAGACGGGGTCGTACATGAACTACACGATGCCCCGCGCCGCGGACCTGCCGTCCTTCAACATCAACCACAACACGACGCTCTGCACCCACAACCCGCTCGGCGTGAAGGGGGTGGGGGAGGTGGGTTCGATCGGGGTGCCGCCCGCGGTGATCAACGCTGTGATCGACGCGCTGCGCCCCCTCGGCGTACACGACATGACGATGCCGGCCACCTCGCAGCGGGTGTGGCAGGCGATCCAGCAGGCCCAAGGCTGATCGGAGAACATTGTGAACGATTTCACATACCACGCACCGACATCGATGGACGAAGCCGTCGCGGCCCTTCGCGGCGGCGGCGCAAAGCTGATCGCGGGCGGGCAGAGTCTGCTGCCGGTCATGAAGCTGAACCTGGCCGCGCCGAGCGACCTCGTGTCGCTGGCGGGGGTGCCGGGTCTGGCGGACATCGCCGATGGCGGGGACTCGGTCACGGTGGGGGCGATGTGCACCCACGCGCAGGTGGCCGGATCGACGATCGTGCAGACGCGGATTCCGGCGCTGGCCGCGATGGCCGACGGCATCGGGGACGCTCAGGTCAGAAACGCGGGGACCATCGGGGGATCGGTGGCGCACAACGACCCCGCTGCGGATTACCCGGCCGCCTGTGTGGCGCTGGGCGCGACGATCGTGACCGACCGCCGCGAGATCCACTCCGACGACTTCTTCCAGGGCATGTTCATGACGCCGCTGGAGGACGATGAGGTGATCACCGCGGTGAGGTTCCCTGTGGCGTCGCGGGCGGCCTACGCCAAGTTCGCGAATCCCGCATCGAAGTACGCGGTGGCGGGGGTGATGGTCGCGCAGAGGGGCGACACAGTGCGCGTGGCCGTGACGGGCGCGTCGGGGGACGGCGTGTTCCGGGTGGCCGCGATGGAAGAGGCGCTGGAGGCATGCTTCTGCGGGGAATCGGTGGCCGGGATCGCGGTGTCGTCGGACGGGATGCTGTCGGATACGGCGGCCGGGGCCGAGTACAGGGCGCACCTGGTGACCGTGATGGCGAAGAGGGCCGCGGAGGCCTGCGAATAGCGGGGCCGCGCCCAGCGTCGGTCGAGGACGCTGTCACGCTGTTGCGAGGCCAGGGCTACGTAGCTGACGTGGGTCTCGGTACGGCGCTCTTTCTGTCACTGGAGCTGGGGCGGCCGCTGTTGCTCGAAGGCGAGGCCGGCGTGGGCAAGACCGAGGTGGCGAAGACGCTGGCCGCGGGGCTGGGACAGCCGCTGATTCGGCTGCAGTGCTACGAGGGGCTGGATCTGGCGTCGGCCGCGTACGAATGGAACTATGCGAAGCAGATGATCCATATCCGGGCGGCGGAGGGTCCCGCCAATACCGCCAGCCTCGCCCGCGACGTCTTCTCCGAGGACTTCCTCATCCGGCGTCCCCTGCTTTCCGCCCTCGACCCGGCGGACGGCATCTCCCCCGTCCTCCTCATCGACGAACTCGACCGCACCGACGAGCCCTTCGAAGCCTACCTGCTCGAGGTCCTCTCCGACTTCCAGATCACGATCCCGGAGCTGGGCACCGTGACCGCCACCGAGCCGCCCCACGTCGTCATCACCTCGAACCGGACGCGCGAGATCCACGACGCGCTGAAGCGCCGCTGTATCTACCACTGGATCGACTATCCGACTGCGACGCGCGAGTTGGAAATCCTGGCGTCAAGGGTCCCGGACGCGCCCGAGCGGCTGAGTGTCCAGGTGGTGGCGTTCGTTCAGAAGGTGCGCGAACTGGAGCTGTTCAAGCGGCCGGGCGTGGCCGAGACGCTGGACTGGACGCGGGCGCTGATGGCGCTGGATCGTCACACGCTCGATCGGGAGACGGCGCACCGGACGCTTGGGGTGCTGCTCAAGTACCAGGATGATCTGGAGAGGATGGCGGAGGGTGGGGTGGAGGAGGTGATGGGGGTGGGGTGACCCGGTCCGCTGCCATCGCGCTCGACTCGTTCGCGTCTACGGCGTCGATTCCGCGACCCTAAGCTCCCAGTCGGTGGTGCAGGAGCGGTAGATGAAAGGAATGCCCCAGCAATCGGCCTTCTGGACGTAGTCGTCCTGCGTCTTGCCTTCGTCCGGGATGCAGACCATGGTCTTCGACGTCCACACCACCGACGGGAACCGCACCATGCCGGTGAGGCCCAGAAACAGCAATACCGCCAAACCCGCACCGACGATGGTTCGGTTTCTCCGCGTCCAGTTGATTCTCTTCATGATGTCCCCCTGTTTGTCCACGTCTGTCTCACGTCTATCGAGCACAGTCACCTTGTCTCCACGGCCTCGTATGCCCAGGAAACATGCACCCGCGGTGATACGAAGCGAAAGGGGTTCCACCCGCCCCAGGGGATCGGGCCAGCGGTGGCAGTGCAGGTCCGGCATCGGTTGATCGATCAAGGAGGTGACAAGTGCCAAACGGAGGTTCCGACTGCTGTGGGACGTGCTGGTTTAACCGGGCGAACGGTGGCGGGTCAGGAAGCGCCAATCATGACCATTCGATTCCCAGCCACTGCGAGATCAGGGATCTGGCGATCGAGGATCCCTTCTACACGTACTGCGCGAATCATCCCTACCGGCTGCGCCGGAAGGCTCCGGTGCCCCTCGGCCCGGTCTACGTCCATGTCGAGTCGTTCGAGAAGCGTGACGGAGTCACCGAGTTCCGGTCGGAACGAAAGCCTTGGAAGGACGCGCCGGACACCGAGGAGATCCGCAGCCAGCTACTCAGTTTGCTGGAGGACCCCAGCAACCTCTCCGACCACTATCCGTTCTACGGGGACGATCTACTAAGGGTTGTCGTCGACGAGCTCGAACGACTTCGAGAAGAGCGTGCCATCCCGATCCTTGAGCGCATCGTGAATACACTCCGCACCGAAGGTGAAGCCTGGGACGGTGTGCAGGACGCGATCGGGAGGATTCGGAGGGCAGTTCAGGGATCCCCACACGAGCGCCAGGAAAGGCCAGAGCTGTGAGGCCAGAGTCTAGCCGAGAGCCGTGGGGGTTCCGCATCCAAACCGCACGCGCCACGGAGAGTCAAGGAACAGTGGCCCCGGAACACAATTCCGGGATGTGGGAGAGTCTCGCAATCCTCGGAATCCCTGTTGGCTGGACTTACCGGGCTGGTCGCCGATGTCACAGGGCGATGACACAGAGCGGCTGGTAAGGCCAGAGTTCTCGAGCCGATGGGAGACGCTCCACGCTCCTCGGACCTTGGAGAAACCCATCGGCCTCGCTATCTTCTCCCCGGCATCACGAAAGGCCAGAGGCCAAGGCCAGAGATAGGGAAGACATGAGCCCACTGGACAAACGCGCACTGAACCGACTCCGAGTCGACCTCGAGTCGGACCGCGTGGAGCGCAAGGAGTCCGCCGCCGACGCCAGCAAGCTGCGGCGGAACATCTGCGCGCTCGCCAACGACCTGCCCGGCCACGCCCTGCCCGGCGTCGTCTTCATCGGTGTCAAGGACGACGGCGGCTGCGCCGACATTACGGTCGACGACCGGCTCCTGACGAAGCTCGCGGGCATGAAGGACGACGGAACCATCATGCCCATTCCGTCCCTCGTCGTCCAGAAGCACATTCTCTCCGGCTGCGAAGTCGCCGCGATCGTCGTGGAGCCTTCGCGAAGCCCACCCGTTCGCTTCCGTGGCCGTGTGTGGGTGCGAGTCGGCCCGACGGTGCGGCAGGCGACACCCGAAGAGGAGCAGCGGCTGACCGAGCGGCGCCTCGCAGGGGCGCGCCCCTTCGATCAGCAGCCGGCTCCGCCCGCCACAGTGGAGACGCTCGACCTAGGGTATATCGAGGCCCAATACCTGCCGCATGCCGTCGCCGCGGAAGTACTGGAGGCCAACGAACGGTCGCTCGTCCAACAGCTGGAGTCGTTGCGTCTGCTGGTGGGCGGGACGCCGACATACGGTGCGATCCTGGGTTTCGCGCGGGACCCGCAATGGTCGGTCCCCGGAGCGCGCGTCCAGTTTCTCCGAATTGACGGTACGGAGATCACCGATCCGATACGCGACCAGAAGGTCCTTACCGGCAGGCTCGGGGATGTGCTGCGCCAGCTGGACGATCTTCTGAAGCTGAACATCTCGGTGCGCACCGAGGTCGCAACCGCATCCCGCGAGCTGCGTTCCCCCGATTATCCAGTCGCAGCACTCCAACAGCTGGCGCGAAACGCGGTGATGCACCGCAGCTACGAGGGCACGAACGCGCCGGTCCAGGTCTACTGGTATTCCGACCGGGTCGAGATCCGGAGTCCCGGCGGGTTGTACGGACGGGTCACTCCGGAGAACTTCGGCACCGGGGCCGTCGACCATCGGAATCCTCTCGTCGCCGAGATCATGCACCACCTGGGATTCGCTCAGAGATTCGGTCTCGGGATACCGCTCGCGCGGAAAGAACTGCGACGGAACGGGAATCCGGAGCCCGACTTCGATCTTGGACCCACACACGTCGTCGTCACCGTCGAGGCCGCCTCATGAAGACGATCGCCTTCTTCAACAACAAGGGCGGCGTAGGCAAGACCTCCCTGGTCTACCATTTGGCGTGGATGTACGCCCGTCTCGGCGTGAACGTGCTGGCCGCGGACCTCGATCCACAGGCCAACCTGACCAGCATGTTCCTCAACGACGACGAACTTGAACCACTCTGGCCGGAGAACGGTGAGCGTCCGACCGTGTACGGCGCACTCCGTCCGCTCCTGGAAGGGACCGGCGACGTTGCGGTTCCTCGCGTGGTCGAACCTGAGCCAGGCCTCGGGCTCGTGGTGGGCGATCTGCTGCTGGCGACCGCCGAGGATGAACTGTCGAGCCAGTGGCCGGCGTGTCTCGACCGCAAGCCGCGAGCGTTTCGGGTCTTGTCGGCGCTCGCGCGCATTCTTCGCCAAGGTGCCGCCGAGATTGACGCCAAGGTCATCCTCGTGGATGTCGGACCTAATCTGGGAGCCTTCAACCGCGCCGCCCTCGTCACCGCCGACTCAGTGGTCGTCCCGCTGGCACCGGATCTCTATTCGCTACAGGGTCTCCGCAACCTGGGGCCGACGCTCCGACGGTGGCAGGAGGAGTGGAAGGAACGCCGCGAGCGCAATCCGGTACCGGATCTGGTGGTCCCGGAAGGTGCGATGCGGCCGATAGGCTACATCGTCATGCAGCATGCGGTCCGCCTCGACCGGCCGGTCAAAGCCTACCGACGCTGGATGGAACGGATTCCCGCAGTGTACGGCAAGGCGGTGGCTGGTGAGAGCGCGCCCTCGCAGAGGACCAACACAGATCACGATCCGCACTGCCTCGCGACTCTCAAGCACTACCGCAGCCTCATGCCTCTCGCGCAGGAAGCGAGAAAGCCCATGTTCGCGCTGAAGGCGGCCGATGGGGCGATCGGGGGGCATGCGGCGGCGGTGCGGGGGTGCTACCGCGATTTCTGCGGTCTCGCCGAGTCCGTTGCCGAGCGGGCCAAGTTCGAGATCGTACTCCCATGACGCACTCCACATCAGCACCTGCGACGATAGGGGCGCCGCACAACGGCCCCTCCCAGATGACCGACGTCGGCATCCCCGTCGCCATACCGCCCATCGCGTCGATCACCTCACCTTCCTATTGGGATTTCGGCGACCGGAAAGAGGATCCGATCCACCGAATCCATGCGTATCCAGCCAAGTTCCCTGCATTCATCACCACCAAGGCCCTGCACTACGCCCAGCAACATGGCGTCGACGTTCAACTCGTGGCCGATGTCTTCTGTGGTTGCGGTACCACCGCTGTGGAAGCAAGGCGGAATGGCAAGAGTTTCTGGGGCTGCGACATCAACCCCGTGGCAACTCTGATCGCCCATGTGAAGACCCGACAACATCACGACGCAGGCCTCGAGCGCACGTTCGCAGCCATCGAGGACGCCGTCGCGGCTCGCCAGCCGTCCACCGGCGACCGTGCCAGCGTCTGTGACCGGATCCGCCACTGGTTCAGCGACCGCAACATCGAGGATCTGCTCCGTCTGCGCCACGCGATTCACCAATCCGCGCCACTTAGGAGCCGCTACCGGAAGTTCTTTCTCTGCGCCTTCTCGAACATCCTCAAGCCGACTTCGCGGTGGCTCACGAAGTCCATCAAGCCCCAACTCGATCCCGACAAGACGCCCCGCGAGGTTATGGAGGCCTTCGCCGACCAAGTCGACATGATGCGGAAGGCCTGCGCGGCATCGATCAGCGACTCGGCATCCGAGAACTCGGCATCGCGCAGCCCCGATTCCGCAGCTCTAACCCCGAATCCGCCCGTTCGCATACGGAATCGCAACTTTCTGGCGTACAGACTCCCCGACTGCCGCCCGGATCTGATCGTCACAAGCCCCCCGTACGTCACGTCGTACAACTACGCGGACATTCATCAGTTGTCGGCGTTGTGGCTCGGGTACGCGTCCGACTACCGCGACATGCGGAAGCACATGATGGGCAACGAATTCGGCGTCGGGCCGCTGGCTCGGTCCACCATTGAGGGTCTTGGCCCTCTGGCGACCGAGACGTACGACGCCCTGGCGCGCCGGGACCAGCGGAAGGCTCGGTCAGTGGCAAGGTACTACTACGACATGAGCAAAGCGGTCGCGAAGTGCCGGAGGCTGCTCAACCATGGCGGCATGGCCGTCTTCGTCATCGGGAACACCTCGTATCAGGGCGTGGGAATCGACAACCGCGCGCACATGGTCCACTGCATGGAGTCCGCCGGGTTCCACGACGTGGAGGCACGTCGGCGCCGGGTGTCCCTGAAGACCATGACGCCTTACCGCGACTCCCGTGGCCGGTTCACTCGGGACGGTACGCAGCGGAGGGTCTACGGTGAGGAGTTCGTGGTGACCGGGAGACGTCCATGACCTCCGAGAGCCTTTCCTTCCGCCCCTACGCACGGTTGTTGACCATGCTGGGCGAGCAGCTGATCAAGAACGAGCGCATCGCCTTGGTCGAGCTCATTAGGAACGCCTACGACGCGGACGCCGAGCAAGTCGACGTCCGATTCGAGGACTTCAACGACGACATGACACCGTCAGACGCCTCACGCATCGTCGTCCAGGACAACGGTACCGGAATGACTGTGGAGACACTTCGGAGTGAATGGATGAACCCTGCGACCCCGCGGAAGTACGTGGCGAAGCGCGCTGGAAAACGCCGGACGGCGTTGAAGAAGCGCGCCATAATCGGCGAGAAGGGAATTGGCCGCTTCGCCGTGCTGAAGCTCGGCAGGAGAGTCACGATCACTACTCGACCGCCCGGTGCAGAAGTCGAAGCGGTTCTGCAGTGGGATTTCTCGCGGTTTGACCCCGATTTTGTCACCGACGACGGCCACGACACGGAGGTGTTCCTAGATGAGATTGCTGTGGCCATGGTTCAGAACCCGCCTACTCGCATACCTGGTGATGAACACGGTACCGTTATCGAGATCGAGCAACTCAACGGGTCTTGGGGGTGGCCCGTCGTGCGCCGTCTATCCCGCGATGTCTTTGACCTGACCGACCCCGTCTCTCGGATCACGGAGCACGAAGCCGACGATCGCATGGACGTCTCGGTGTTCTGCAATGGAACACGACACGACTCGGTTGACGCAACCGCCGCCGAGACACTGAAGGCATTAATTGAGGATAAGGCCGTCTTACGTATCGAAGGCACCTTCGCCTGTCCAACGGGCACATTCTCCTATCGCATTGGCGAGGGTCCGGCCGTCGAGGAGATCGCTTTGGAGGACCCGAAGATCGCAGGCCTATGGGTGTGGCGTAGTCGATTCGGTAGGGGCCGAGGCACGTCGACGCAGCTACTTCTTCCCGTACCATTCTCCTGCGGTACGTTCTCCTTTCATTTCTACATCTTCGACTTCGCTCGCGGTCTTGACGGAACACACTCTCTGACGCAGAAGGAAAAGAACCTAATCAAGGGACATCGCATCTATCTTTACCGCGATGGCGTACGTGTATATCCCTATGGTGACCCCGACGATGACTGGCTGGCCATAGACGTGACCCGGGGCACCGGGCGTGCTGGCAATTTCTTCAGCAATGACCAGATTGTGGGGTGGATCGATATTGGCCAGGAAGAGAATCCGAACCTCCGTGATAAGACCAACCGTGAGGGCCTAATCGAGACCGGTGGTGCAGCGCATGACCTCATTTTCCTTGTACAAGTCTTTCTCTCGTACATCAAGCAGTATCCGTTCGCTCGTTATCGGCATCGCCAACATCAGCGCTCGACAGCGCGCTTGGTGCAAGATCAAGTGGTACCAATCCACTTGACGGAGCTTCGGCGAGCTCTCGCAGACGCGGGACATCGGACCCACGCCAATGCGGTCCAGAGGATTGAAAGGGACTACCACCGCGAGAGAAAGCACTTGGTCCAACGCGCCGAGATCAGCGAAGATCTCGCTGGCGTAGGTTTATCGGTGGAGATGGCGTCGCACGACATCATGTTGTTACTCGAGCGAGGCCGGGCCATCGCACGGGAGCTTGCTCAGACCGCTCGCCTGCTTCGTAACGAGGAGATATCCGAGATGACTGACAGGCTTATTGGCGTACTGCAACAGGTGGTGGATGGGATGCGTGATGTGCAGACCTTGTTCAAGTCATCTCGCCGGCGCCGGAAGCGTCTTAAGGTGGAACCGTTGTTGAAGAAGATCTATCGGATCTACAAACCTCTGCTAGATGCCAGGAACGTCCGCTACCGCGTGGTGAGCGCGGGTCCGTCGCCCTTGGTCGCAAGCACTACCGACGGTGTATTGATGCAGGTCTTCATCAATCTGTTTGACAATTCCGCCTACTGGCTAGAGACAGTAGATCCGGATGCTCGCGAGATCCGGGTCACAGCAGACAGCGATCGCGGCGAGCTTCTCTTCTCGGACAGCGGACCCGGGATCGATCCGGAGGACCTCCCGTACATTTTCGATGCGTTCTATTCCGGAAAGGGACAGGAGGGACGAGGTCTGGGGCTTTACATCGCCCGGCAGCTGCTGGCGCGGCACGATTATCGTATCTTCGTAGCGCAGACCCGCGACCGAGTCCTGTCGGGTGCCAATTTCGTCGTCAGTTTCGCAGCGGAGGACCGCTCATGAACCTAAGGGATCTGATGTCCGGTATCGGCGTCGTGATCGACGACGCCCTCGGTCGAAAGGTCACTGGTTCGGACAGTAGTGATCGAGATCGCATCGTCGACATCGTAAGGCAATTTGAGAACCTATGGTGTACGCCGTTCTACCGGGCAAGCCAGATGCCCGAGGATGACATGTGGGACAATCTTCTTGAGTCGGCTGGTTTCATATTGCTCGACTGGAGGTTATGGCCTAGCGGCGCGCGCGAGCTCGAGCGACACGGTATCGCGAGGAATGTCGCGTTCTTGGAGAGGGCAAAAGCTCATTCTGTACCGGTATTCATTTTCACCAACGAGGACACCGACCAGATCGAATACGAGTTACAACCAGTCTATGACGGTGAGTCGTTGAAGAGAAGCTTTGTGTTCATTCAACGCAAGGGTGATTTGCTTTCAAACGATCTTCTTAGTCTGGACGCTGTCGAGGACTGGGTGAGGGGCAACCCTTCTGTATACACGTTAAAGACGTGGGATCGCGTGCTCGGTGCGGCAAGGAGGGACCTCTTCGGGTCCATGTACGCAAGGAGCCCTGAATGGCCAAGAGTGTTCTGGAATGAATACGTCAAGGACGGAGTGGATCCGAGTTCGGCGCTCACAGAGTTGATTACTGATAGTCTGCGCGGTCGTATGCAGGCTAGTGCTTTCGAAACTTCGGCCCTGGGTATAGGTAACTCTGATGATCTACGAGCGCCAGGCGAAGATCTGCATGCTCTCCTAAGCGCTACGACTGTGTTGGACACGGTGCCTGAACACGAAGTCCGATGTGGGGACCTGTTTGATGCAGATGATGGCGGCTACTTGCTCAACATCCGACCAGACTGCGACTGTGTCCCGAGGGATGGCCGAGAGCTTGGTGAGATCGAGCTTTACTGCATTGAAGGAAAGATAATGGAGCCGAAGGAGGTACGGAAGAAGTACCGGCCGAGAGGTGGATACTTGGAGGAACGGATTAACCAAGCAATCGTCTTCGCGGCCGGAGACGGAAGAAGTATCGATTTCGACTTCGCACGGTTCCGCGTCGAGAAATTCGAAGTGTGGAAGAATCGACGTGTGGGGCGCTTGCTACATCCCTACCTGACTAGGATTCAGCAGCGGTACGCGCTGTTCTTGCAGCGACAGGGCCTGCCCCGAGTTCCTCGGCAGGCTCTTCCACGTTGACCGGAGGCGGTGTCGTGTCACTTCATCGACGTTTGGCGTCGCGGGCACCCGGGATCAATACAGTAGCCCCCATGCCCCAACTCGAACACATCGAAGCGATCGAACGCCGCCTCTGGAGCGCCGCCGACACCCTGCGCGCCAACTCGAACTACGCCAGCAACGAGTACTTTCTTCCTGTCATGGGCCTCGTATTTCTGCGTCACGCCTACAGCCGTTACCTCGCGGTCAAGCCGGGAATCGAGGCCGACCTCCCCTCGCGCGGCGGCAGGCCGCGCCCCCCGACCAAGGAAGACTTCTCCCAGGAGAACGCGATCTTCTTGAGACCGGAGGCTCAGTTCGACCATCTGGTCGGGCTTCCCGACGGCGTGGACCGTGCGACCGCGATCATCGGCGCGATGGATTCGATCGAGGAGGATTACGAGAGCCTGCGCGACATGCTCCCCAAGAACGAGTACCGCAAGCTCGCCAACGATGTCCTGGGACAGCTGCTTCGCACCCTCAACCCGGAGGAGTTGAAGCAGGTATCCGGCGACGTGTTCGGTCGGATCTACGAGTACTTCCTGACCCGGTTCGCTGACCAGGGGGCTCACGATGGCGGTGAGTTCTTTACTCCGGTCTCGCTCGTCTCGCTGATCGCTCACATCCTCGATCCGGGACGCGGCACGGTGCTCGACCCCGCCTGCGGATCCGGCGGCATGTTCGTGCAGAGCGCGCGCACCGTCGAGGAGCACGGCGGTAACCCCACCCGCCGACTAACCTTCCGCGGTCTGGAGAAGAACGCCACCACGATTCGGCTGGCCAAGATGAACCTGGCGGTCCACGGACTCGAGGGTGACATCCGGCAGGCGATCACCTACTACGAGGATCCCCACGAGGCCGGGGGCAGGGCCGACTTCGTGATGGCGAATCCTCCGTTCAATGTGGATGAGATCGACGCGGATAAGGTCAGGAACGATCCACGTCTTCCGTTCGGGCTCCCCGGCGTCAACAAGCAGGGCAAGGTGAGCAACGGGAACTACGTGTGGATCAGCTACTTCCACAGCTACCTGAGCGACCGTGGGCGTGCGGGGTTCGTGATGTCCTCGCAGGCCTCGAGCGCTGGCAGGGGCGAGAAGACGGTCCGGCGGAAGCTGATCGAGACCGGCGATGTCGATGTGATGATCGCCATCCGCTCCAACTTCTTCTACACCCGCACCGTGCCGTGCGAGCTGTGGTTCCTGAACAGGGCCAAACCCGAGTCCCGCCGCGACAAGGTGTTGATGCTGGACGCCCGCAGCGTGTATCGTCAGGTCACGCGGAAGATCTGCGATTTCAGCCCCGAACAGCACCGGAACCTCCTCGCCATCGTCTGGCTCTACAGGGGCGAGACCAAGCGGTTCGTGGACCTCGTGTCCGACTACCTGTCGTCCGTGGTGGATGAAGGGAAGGCCTGTTTCCGCTTCCGAACGGGCGACGGTCAGGACCTGGGCCCGGTTCCGGAATACCTGGGCGCCCTGTCAGCGTTCCGTGACGTCGTCAGGCCATTCCTCGACTTGCTACCCCCCGGCGGCCCTCATTCTGAGTCCGTCGCCCGCCTCGAACGGGCAATGGCGACATTCACGGAGCAGGTCGGACAGCTGGATGCCGACATGGTCCGCGCAGAGGAACGCTGGCCGAGTGCCCTGGAAGGGCTGACCGCTCCGGCCAAGCTGACGGAAACATACCGTCCGCTAGCAGAGTCAAGTGCGGCCCGCGCCAAGGAGGCCGACTCGCTCCACCGCCTCGCCCTCCGCCTCATCGCAACCTGTGAGGAGGGGTGCAACGCGAAGTCCCACGACCAGTGGAGCCGCCGCGATGTCAATCGGTGCCGAAAGATCGTCGACCAAGCCCGCGAGCGCGTCACCGCTCAGCTTCGGTTGGTCCACTACTATTGGCGACAGGCGGACTGGCTGACGAGCCGGTTTCCTGATGCGGTACTGCGTGACATCCAGGGTCTGGTTAAGGTTGTTGATCGCGCCGAGATCGAGGCCAACGACTGGAGCCTCACGCCCGGCAGGTACGTTGGCGTCGCGCCCGAAGAGGAGGACGAGGATTTTGACTTTAGCGAGACCATCCGGGGCATACACGCGGAGCTGGAAGAACTCCATGGTGAGTCGGTCGAGCTCGCTGCCACGATCAGAACGAACTTCGAGGCGTTGGGAGTATGAGCTGGTCGAAGGCGGCTCTCGGTGAGGTTGCCGAGTTCCGTCTCGGGAAGATGCTGGACCGTCGGAAGAACCGAGGGAGCCTCCGCCCGTATCTCGCCAACGTCAACGTCCGGTGGGGTCGATTCGACCTGGAGAATCTGAGAGAGATGAGATTCGAGGACCACGAAGTCGAGAAGTACGGCTTGACATACGGGGACATCGTTATGTGCGAAGGGGGCGAACCGGGAAGATGTGCTCTCTGGAAGGTGCAACAATCCGGCATGATGATCCAGAAGGCACTTCATCGAATCCGGGCCGTCGACGGTGTTAGCAATGTGTTCTTGTTCTACAATCTGTTCTACCGTGGCCGGGCCGGACTGCTTGCTCCCCTGTTTACAGGCGCTACGATAAGGCATCTGCCTCGTGAGCAGCTTGCGAAGGTGAGAGTCGACGTGCCGCCGATTCCGACGCAACGTCGCATCGCCTCCATTGTCTCCGCCTATGACGACCTCATCGAGAACAACCGCCGAAAAATCCAGTTGCTTGAGCGTGCGGCCCGCCTGCTCTACAGGGAATGGTTCGTCCACCTTCGCTTTCCGGGTCACGAACAGGTTGCCGTTGTCGATGGCGTGCCAACAGGGTGGAACAAAACGAAGCTAGGGGAGATCTCGCAACTCAAGTACGGCAAGGCGCTCAGGCGGGCGGATCGTATTCCCGGAAAGTACCCCGTGTACGGTTCGAGCGGAGTGATCGGCACGCATCAGGAGGGCTTTGTACAGGGTCCTGGGATCATCGTCGGACGAAAGGGCAATGTGGGCAGCATCCATTGGTGCGGAGCCGACTTCTATCACCCAATAGACACGGTCTACTACATACCGGCGGAGCGTTGCTCCTTCCATCTCTTCCATGCG
Organism: Gemmatimonadota bacterium; assembly: GCA_009840215.1. Classification (GTDB taxonomy): domain Bacteria; phylum Gemmatimonadota; class Gemmatimonadetes; order Longimicrobiales; family Gaopeijiaceae; genus Bin94. The sequence goes on from VXOC01000232.1 coordinate 16,087, forward strand.
TTGCGGAAGACTCAGTTTATCAATACCGACGTCGCAGTCCCGGGACTCAACAGAGACTTCGCAAGCAGTCGCAGAGTGCTGATCCCTGAGGATCGCATTCTCCGGTTGTTTGAGAGACAGGTTGCAAAGGTCTACCGCCAGGTCGAGTGTCTTGCCCAGCAGAACGAGCAGCTCACCCAAGCCCGGGACCTCCTCCTCCCCCGCCTCATGAACGGCGAGATCACCGTATGACCGGCGAGCACGACCCGGCGCAGTATCTCGACGAGCCGCTTCCTCGAGAACTCGAGCGGGAGCTCGAGAGGGGTATGGTCCGCGAACTCATCACCCAAGGGGAAAGTCGGACGCTCGAGTTCAAGCGGACCCTCACCAAGAACCTCGGCCGCGCGCTCTGCGCATTCGCCAACTCCGACGGAGGCACCCTCCTCATCGGCCTCTCCAACCGCGGGAGGATCGTCGGCGTCGCCGACCACAGCCGTGCGGAATCGCGGATCCAAAGCATCGCACGCGTGGCGGAACCACCCATTGCCGTCAAGATCGAAGCCATCGACAAGGTTTTCCGAGTCACCGTCCCACCCCAACCCGACAAGCCCTACTCCTACGGCGGACGATTCTTCCGACGGGACGGAGCCACCAACCGTCGGATGTCGAGAGCTGAGATCAAGGACCTGTTCCACGCGACCGGGCGTCTTCACTTCGACCGGACCGCGTGCCCGCAATTCAACATCGAGAGTCACCTCGACGATGCGGTCTGGGCGGTCTTCAGCCAGCGCGCCAAGGTCCCGGAAGCCATGGATCGCATTGCCGCGCTCCGCAACCTTGGTCTTGTCGATGCGCGCCAACGCATCACCCACGCCGGGGCATGGCTGATGGCGCGGGACATCCGCACCGTCACGACCTCCGCCCATGTCTCCTGCGCGCTGTTTCTCGGCCGGACCAATTCCCGCATCCTCGACCAGAGGGACTTCCACGGCGACGTACCGTCGATGATCGAGGACGCAGTGGCGTGGATTCTCACCAAGATCAACGTGGCGCTGATCGTCAAGGGCGTGCGGCGGGTGGAGCGTCTGGAGCTCCCGGAGGAAGCGCTCCGCGAAGCCGTGGCCAACGCCGTGGCGCACCGCGACTACCGGTCGCCGGACAACGTGCAGGTCTACGTGTTCAAGGACCGGGTCGAGATCGTGAGCCCGGGCGGACTTCCAGAAGGCATGACCAGGGCCGATCTGGGAGCGAAGAGCCTGCCCCGCAATCCCCTGCTGTTCAGCATGCTCCACCGCATGGGCGTGGCCGAGGACATCGGATCCGGGATCCGCCGAATTCTCAACGGTTGTCAGGATCACGGTGTCCCCGAGCCCGTGATCGATGTCTCCGGGCAGTGGGTGAAGGTCACGTTTCCGCGACCGGATCAATACGTGCGGGAACAGGAATGCGGGCCAGAGCATAGGCCAGAGACAAAGCCAGAGTCTGAAACGGCCAGAGCCAGCAGGGACAAATGGCCAGAGACAATCGATAGTGGGCCACAGGCAGAGGCGGGCGACAAGCCGGACCGCGCGCGCACCCGGTCGCGGGCTGGCTCGCTGGACCGGCGGGTACTCGCGCTGCTGGTCAACGGGCCCTTGGCGAAATCGGCCATCGCCCGGCGCTTGGGGCACCGATCCGTTTCCGGCGGCCTGAACCGCGTGGTCCGCCGTTTGCGCCGGGACGGGCTGGTCGAATACACTCTGCCGGAGAAGCCGAACAGCAGTCGGCAGGAATACCGGCTGACTCCGACCGGACACCTCGCGCTGGAGGATCAGGCAGGCCCTTGACTCCATCCCCCTACACCGAGGACACCCTCGTCCAACGGACGATGGCGGACTACCTGCAAGACCACCTCGGCTGGGAGTCCGTCTACGCGCACAACAACGAGGACTTCGGTCCCGACAGCCTCCTGGGCCGCACCTCCGACCGCGAGGTCGTCCTGGTTCCGATCCTCCGCGAACGGCTCGAGCACCTGAATCCCGGCCTCCCCGACGCCGCCTACGACGATGCCGTCCGGCAGCTCACCGCCGCGGCCGCGTCGCAGAGCCTGATCGCGGCCAACCGCGAGAAACACGACCAGATCCGCGACGGGGTCAAGGTCGCCTTCCTCGACTTCAAGGGAGCGAGGATCACGAAACAGCTCCGCGTTATCGACTTCGAGAACCCGGATGACAACCGCTTCCTATGCGTCCGCGAGCTCTGGATCCGAGGCGACCTGTACCGCCGGCGCGCCGACGTCATCGGCTTCGTCAACGGTCTTCCGCTCCTCTTCGTCGAGTGCAAGAACATCCACACCAACCTCAGGGCCGCCTTCGAGAAGAACTACTCCGACTACCGCGACACGATCCCGCACATCTTCCACCACAACGCGATCGTGATGTTCGGCAACGGCGAGAAGGCCCGCATCGGCTCGCTCACCAGCGACTGGGGTCACTTCCACGAGTGGAAGCGGCTGTCGGAGGACGAGCCCGGCGTCGTGGACATGGAGACGCTGCTGAAGGGAGTATGCGAGAAGCGGAACTTCCTGGATCTCGTGGAGAACTTCATCCTCTTCGACGACTCGTCGGGTGAAACAAGAAAGATCCTCGCCCGAAACCACCAGTTCCTGGGCGTCAACCAGGCGGTCGAGGCCGTCCGCGACCGCGATGCCCGCAACCGGCGGCTGGGCGTCTTCTGGCATACGCAGGGAGCCGGCAAGAGCTACTCCATGGTGATGTTCGCGCGGAAGGTCCATCGCAGGATCGGCGGCAACTTCACCTTCTTGGTGCTCACCGACCGCCAGGACCTCGACCGGCAGATCTACAAGACCTTCGCCGGGTGCGGAGTGGTGGACGACGAGGGCGACCCGTGCCGGGCGTCATCCGGGGACCACCTCCGGCAGCTGCTCGGCGAGCACAAGTCGCACGTGTTCTCGCTCATCCAGAAGTTCAATGAGCGCGTGCCCGAGGACGGTGCCTACACGACCCGCGACGACGTCATCGTCGTCACCGACGAGGCCCACCGCACCCAGTACGGCACGCTGGCCCTCAACATGCGCGACGCCCTGCCGAACGCGAGCTACATCGGCTTCACCGGAACACCCCTGTTCACGGACGACGAGATCACGCGGAAGGTGTTCGGCGAATACGTCTCGACCTATGACTTCCAGCGCGCCGTTCAGGACAACGCGACCGTCCCGCTCTACTACGACAGACGGGGCGAGAAGCTGGGCCTCGCGATTGGCGACCTCAACGAGCGCATCGCCGAGAAGATCGAGGAGTTCGACGTCGACGACATCGACATCCGGGAACGACTGGAGGATGACCTGAAGCGGGACTACCACGTTGTCACCGCCGAGAGCCGCCTGGACCGGATCGCCCGCGATCTGGTGCGGCACTACTCGACCGGTTGGGAGAACGGCAAGGCGATGCTGATCTGCATCGACAAGCTGACCTGCGTTCGCATGCATGGCTTGATCGAGCACTACTGGAAGGAGCGCATCGTGGACCTGGAGGCCCAACAGAAGGAGGCCGCCGACGAACAGGAAGCCGTCCACCTTCAACGCCAGATCGCCTGGATGCGCGAGACCATCGCTGCGGTCATGGTGAGCGAGGAACAGGGCGAAGTCGACAAGTTCAGGAAGTGGGGCCTCGACATCGTCCCCCACCGGAAGCTCATCAAAGAGGGGATGGAGCTTCCGTCTGGGATTTTCGCCGACCAGAAAACTCCCTACCAGCGAATGGAACTGGACGACGCGTTCAAGGTCGCGGAGCACCCCTTCCGCATCGCCATCGTCTGCGCGATGTGGCTTACCGGATTCGACGTGCCGAGCCTGGCAACTCTGTACCTCGACAAACCGCTCAAGCAGCACACCCTAATGCAGGCGATCGCCCGGGCCAACCGGGTCCACGAAGGCAAGACCAATGGGCTGATCGTCGACTACTGCGGTGTTCTCAAGCACCTGCGGCGGGCGCTGGCCACGTTCGCGGGCACGAAGAAGGGCGGACCGACCGAGGATGTGGAGCCGGCGAAGCCTCACGAGGAACTGCTGGCCGAACTCGCCGAGGCGATCTTGCAGGTTCGCGACTTCCTGGACGAAGTCGGGGCTTCGCTCGACGACGTGATCACGAAGACAGGGTTTCAGCGGATCAAGTCCATCGTGGCCTGCAAGGAGGCCGCCAACGAGAACGACCGGACCCGGAAGCGGTTCGAGATCATGTGCCGAGAGGTGTTCCGGCGATTCAGGGCATGCATCACAGTACCGGACGTCAACGAGCACCGCGCCGAGCGGGACGCGATCAACATCGTCTACGAGAGTCTGCGCAGGGACCGGGAGCAGGCCGACATCAGCCACATCATGCGGGAGCTACAGGGCATCGTGGACGAGGCCATCGAGGTCGTGCCCGGCGTTAACGACCAAGAGTCAGAGCCATTCGACATCAGCCAGATCGACTTCGCCAAGTTGGAAAAGGAGTTCGCGAAATCCGAGAAGAAGAGGACGACGGTTCAGAATCTCAAGACGGTAGTTGAGCAGCGGCTTCAGCAGCTCCTGCGGGAGAACCCGCTGCGTACCGATCTCCAGGAGCGTTACGAGCGGATCGTGGAGGAATACAACCGGGAACTGGACAGGGCCACCATCGAACGAACCTTCGAGCGACTGTTGGAGTTCGTGAAGGAGCTCGACGACGAGGAAGGCCGCGCGATGCGGGAAGGTCTCGACGAAGAATCGCTGGCCATGTTCGACCTGTTGCGGAAGCCGGATCTCGACGCCGCCGACATCAAGGCGATCAAGAAGGTGGCCGTGGAGCTGCTGAGGACGCTCAAGGCCGAAAAGCTCAAGATCCACGACTGGCGCGACAAGGAGGCGACGCGCGACGCGGTCAAGAAGGAGATTTGGGATTTCCTTTGGGACGACCAGACCGGGCTACCGGACCCGGCGTATTCGGACTCCGATGTCGAGACGAAGGCGGAGGTCGTGTTTCGGCACGTTCATTACGCGTATCCGCGGTTGCCGTCGCCGGTTTACGGGGAGAGAGCGGCGTAGGGCCAGACGCTGTGCGCCACAGGCCCAGCGTTACATCTCGGTGGCCCTCGGACCTCGGCCGACAGTCGCTTCGATGCGGAGTTGAAGCCGCCTCGCCAGATCGTTCTCATCCTTCCAGACGATACAGTTGTATTGGCGAACGTCGAAATGGAGATTGTAGATGTCGTCCTTCCGGCAGTTCCAGATGACCGGCAGATTCAGGCCCAGCGCGAATCCCGCCTCGAAGTACACACCCGATTTCTGCTCGGTGAAGTCAGCCACTACGAAAGCCGATCTCCGGATCCGAGCGACGATCTCATCGTCGATCCGGTTGACATGCTCCGTACGGTCAACACGGACAGGCGCATAGCCGGCACGTTCGATGCCGACCTGGAGGCCGGTCTCGTAGGCGGACGTCATCGCAGAGGAGAAGGACATCGCAACGAACACTTCTTCGGACCGGCCCCGCTCCGCAGCCAGCTCGTCCGCGGCCATATAGCCCTCCGCAGTGATTCCAGCTTTCGGGCCTTGATCCATCATTCTGACCATCCATCCCCGCTCCCTGAGTAGCTGGTACAACACCATCATTTCAGCATGATCCCAAGAGTACGTAGCCGCAATGAACCGTGGCTCACCGAGGTCAATTCTCCCGTCCAGCCGATCCTGACCGCGCAATGCCTCCGAGAGCAGTCTTTCCGCCCGCGCCGCTACGCTCGGAAGGGGAAGGGACGCCATCCGGCGCAACGCATCGGTCGTGATCCGCGGGACGACCCCTTCGCGATTCCGGTCGCGAACCCACCCTGACACATTGCGACGCATCTCGGGAGTCAATCGGCTGTCCACCCCTGCTTCCCAGGTGATCTCAAACTTGCCGCAGCGTGGGCATTCAATCTCCGAGCAGTCGCCACGCCGCATTCTCGACTGCGCGTTGCTCCCGCAAAAGTGGCAGTTGGCGTCCCAAGCATTCATGCGAGTTCCTTGGCTTCAGCAGTGGAAGAGTGGGATTCGGCGAATTGTTGAGTTGACCGCCCACCCCCTCACCCCAC
>VXOC01000126.1 GCA_009840215.1 Gemmatimonadota bacterium
ATACCACCCAGCCCCCCCACCTTCGCCAGCAACCCTGCCCCCTTCCGCAACATCCGCAACTTGGCGGCCGCGTCGAGCACCGCGTCCTCCGCCTCCGACTGGGCCAGATCGAGCAGCGCCGACAGGTCCGCGATCCGGCGCCTGACCTCGACCGAGGCTTCGCCGATGTCGTCCGTCACGCCCTCGACCATTCCGTGGAGGCGGTCGATCTCGGACCGCACGACCGTCGTGACATGGTCGAGGTTGCGGGCGGCGCTGTTCGCGTGCTCCAGCAGGGGTTCGGATCGCTTGCTCGTGGCGTCCAGAAAGCCGGTCCAGGTCCGCGAGAGCATGCGGAGTTCGGCCAGCACGAGGATAAGAACCACCAGAATCGCCAGGAACGCCAACCCCAACCCGATCATCGTCCACGCCGACACCACCGCGAGGCCGTCTCGCGCCAGTTCGACGACGGTGGTGTCCTGTACTGCGGCAGCAAAGGTGAATGACATTGTTGGCTCCGCCAAGGCGTGATTCGGGCCCGGAATATGGGGCTTGCAGCCCGCGGACAAAACCCGCCCCACGGACTGCGGCACAGAAAACCGCGGATTTCGGTATCTTTCAGCCGATGTCATCCTTCATCGTAACGGGCGGCCGTGAACTGAGCGGTGCCATCCGGCCCGCCGGCAACAAGAACGCGGCCCTTCCGGTCCTCGCGGCGACCCTCATGTCGGCCGAGCCGGTGACCGTCCGCAACGTCCCCCGGATCCGCGACGTCCACACGCTCATCGAGATCATGGAGGCGCTGGGGGCGTCGGTCACCTGGACGGGCCCCAACACGGCGGTGGTCGACGCGGCCAACGTGGAGGCCGGCGACCTGGACCCCGAACTCTCCGAACGGATCCGGGCGTCGATCCTGCTGGCGGGACCGCTCCTGGCCCGTTTCGGCTCCCTTTCGCTGCCCCCTCCGGGTGGCGACGTCATCGGCCGCCGCCGGCTCGACACGCACCTGCTGGCCTTCCGGGCGCTGGGTGCCGAAGTGGAGACCTCAGCCGGCCTGGACCTTCGCGCGCCCTCCCTCAAGGGCGCCGACATGTTCCTGGACGAGCCCTCCGTCACGGCCACCGAGAACGCCGTGATGGCCGCGTCCATGGCCGAGGGCGAAACGGTGATCCGCAACGCGGCCGCCGAGCCGCACGTGCAGGATCTCTGCCACCTCCTCACCGCCATGGGCGCGCGCATCGGGGGGATCGGGACCTCGAATCTCACCATCCACGGTTCGTCCACCCTGGGCGGCGCCGACTTCGAGATCGGACCCGATCATGTCGAGACGGGCTCCTTCATCGGTCTGGCGGCGGTCACGCGCAGCCGGCTGGTGATCGAGGACGCCCCGGTCGCCCACCTCGACTCGATCCTGCTGGGCTTCCGGCGCCTCGGGATCGACTGCCGCGTGGAGGGCCGCAACCTGATCGTCGACGGGCGCACCGAACCCGTCATCCGGATGGACGCCTTCGGGCACATCCCCAAGGTCGACGACGGGCCGTGGCCCGCCTTCCCGGCCGACCTGACCTCGATCGCCGTGGTGGCCGCAACCTGCGCGCGGGGCACGATCCTGGTCCACGAGAAGATGTTCGAGTCGAGGATGTTCTTCACCGACAAGCTGGTGAGCATGGGTGCGCGGATCATCCTGTGCGACCCGCACCGGGTCGTGGTGGTGGGCCCGTCGCGTCTGCGGGGCGCCAGGGTGGAGAGTCCCGACATCAGGGCCGGAATGGCCATGCTCATCGCGGCGCTGGGAGCCCGCGGCGACAGCCTGATCCGCAACGCCGGCCAGATTGAGCGCGGATACGAGAGGATCGACGAGCGGCTGCGGACGCTGGGTGCCCGGATCGAGCGCCGTCCAGGTAGCTGAATCGCACGCAAGCCCGGCAGTCCGTGAACCTTCCCCGCTCCGCCCCCGGGGACCGTCGCCGGGCGTCCGCGACGATGCCCGCAACGCCCCTCCGCGATTGACCGGGATGCGGCGTCACGGCTATACTACAACAGGTGGTCCCGACCCGACCGGCCCCGGCCGGCGGCTTTTCGAGTGGGGGAGAAGGCATCCCCCGCTTTTTTTGTCCACTGTCGCAAGGGGTGACGATTGAAAACGAACCGGGAAGGATTCCAGGAGGAGCTGGAAACGCGGCTTTCCGGCCTGGGGTACGAGCTGGTTCAGCTCGACTGGGCGGGAAGCTCGCTGCGTCCGGTCATCCGGCTCCGCGTGGAACGCGAAGCGCTGGACCGCCCCGTCTCCCTGGACGACTGTGCGACGGTGAGCCGGGGCATCGAGGCGTGGCTGGACGAGGATTCGGAGATTCCGGAACAGTACGTGCTCGAGGTCTCCTCGCCGGGTCTGGAGCGACCCCTTGTCCGTGACAGGGATTTCAGCCGGTTCCGGGGACGCAGGATCGCCGTCACCGGGACGGAAGTGTTGCACGGACGGAGTTCCCGTCTGGAGGGCGAGCTGCTGGGACTGGACCCGGGAGACGGCGGCACGGGATCGATCCGGCTCCGGTTGAACGCGGGCGACGAGGTCGAGGTCCCGCGGTCCCGGGTGGCGGAAGCCCGGCTGGTCCACGACTGGAGGGTGTCATGAGCGTCAACACCGCACAGATCCGGGCGGCCTTCAGCGATATCATGGATGCCAAGAGCCTCGAGTTCGACGAGGTCAACGAGCTCATCCGGGACGGGATTCACGCCGGTCTGGCGCGCATATTCGGGGTCAACGTCAACGCCGAGATCCTCATCGACGACGTCTCCGGCGACATCGAGATGATCGTGCTCAAGCGGGTCGTCGAAGCCGTGGAAGACCCATCTTCGGAGATCTCGGTCGACGAGGCGCGGTGGGACGATCCCACCTACGAAATCGGTGACGTGATGGAGATTCCCGTCGAGTTCACCGAGTTCGGCCGCAACGCGGTCATGGCCACCAAGCAGCGCATCGTGCAGCTGGTGCGCGAGGGCGAGCGGCAGCGCATCCGCGACGAGTATTCCGACCGGGTGGGCGACCTGCTCTCGGGCGAGGTGCAGCAGATCGAGCGGGGCAAGCTGGTTCTGATTCTCAACCGTTCCCGCGAGGCCGAGGCCATCATCCCCTGGAAGGAGCAGAACCCGCGGGAGCGTTTTCGCCAGGGCGAGTCGATCCGGGCGGTTCTCAAGAAGGTGGACGAGACCCCCAAGGGTCCCCGCCTGATCCTTTCCCGGGCGGACCCCGGTTTCGTCGTGGCGCTCTTCAAGCTGGAGGTGCCGGAGATCTACCAGGGCATTGTCGAGATCAAGGAGTCCACGCGCGAGGTCGGCGGCCGGACCAAGATCGCGGTCCACAGCCGCGACGACTCCATCGATCCCGTGGGTGCCTGCGTGGGACTGAAGGGTTCCCGCGTCCAGGCCGTCGTGCGCGAGCTGGGCGGCGAGCGGATCGACATCGTTCCGTGGCACCCGACGCCCGAGATCTTCGCCCGGCGCGCGCTGGCGCCCGCCCGGGTGGCAAAGGTCGTCTCGGATCCGGCGCGGCAGGTCATCACCGCGATCGTGGACGAGGACCAGCTCTCGCTGGCGATCGGCAGGAACGGCCAGAACGTGCGCCTGGCGTCGCAGCTGATCGGGTGGCAGATCGATCTCTACGGTTCCCGCGAGTGGCTGGAGCGGGGCGCGGACATGTCGGTCTTCGTGGAGGAGGAAAGCGACTCCTACGAGACCGCCGACTTCCCCCTGAGCGAACTGGCGCTGGACGGTGAGACGCTCGAAGCGCTGAATGGCTCGGGATACAACAGCTTCCTCGACATCATCGACCTGGACCGGGCGGACTTCCTGGCCGTGGACGGGGTCAGCGAGGAAGCGGCCGGGCAGCTTCTCACCCTCATCGAGGACCTCACGGTGATCGAAGCGGAGCCGGCGGCCGCGGCGGAGGATGCGGCAGCTCCGAAGGACGAGGCGGACTGATGCGGGTCAGGGAGCTTGCGGTCGACCTGAGGGTCAACACCGACGTCCTCCTCAGGTTCCTGAGGGAATCGGGCGTGCGCGTGGGCCACGCCGACGCCTTCATCCGGGATACGGATGTCGCGAAGGTCCGCACACGCCTCGAACGCGAGCGCAGGGCGGGGCACGGCGATGCCGCCGATGTCATGCACGCCGTGGCAAAGGCCCACAGACCCACGAGCCGCAGGCGCAGGCGGCGGCGGGTCACGACACCCGGGCCCTCTGCCACTGCCGAGGTCCCACTGGAGGAATCCGCCGCTGCCGACGGAGAGGCTGACGCCGAAGCAGCCGGGATCGTGACACCCGCGGTCGCAGCCGAGGTGAGCGTAGCGGACGCGGCGGATGGCGCACCCCCGGTCGTGGAGGACTCGCCGCCGGAAACCGCAGCCCCGACCCGGCCCCTGGAGCCCGAAGTTCCCGATATCGATGTCGCGGCCCCCCCGGTGGACGCGGCGGAGCCGGACCCACAGGCGCCGGCTGCTCCTCCCGAGGGCGTCGACCCGGGCCCTGTGGAGACCGCCATTCCCCCGTTGGCGGCCCAGGCCCCGGATGTGGAGCCGGAAACCGCGGTCGGGCCAACGGAGACGCCCATCCCGATCATGCCGGCGCGTACCGGGCCCAAGCCGTCGCCCGCGCGGGAGGGTGCTCCCGGCGGACTGGGTCCGGCGAGGACCAAGCCCGCGCCGGCGGCCAGCGCGGGTCCGGGCGGCAAGGTGCGGATCCAGGCCGAGGGGTACACCTCCGACGGCCGCAAGAAGAGGGAGCGCAGGCGGGGCAAGCGCCGCCGCGGGACCGACCGCGACAAGGCGAAGGAGAACATCCAGCGGGTCATGGCCGAGCTCAAGGGCGGCCGCAGGAAGCGCCGGAAGGGCAAGGGCGCCGTGGCTGCCGCGAAGGAGGAGCGGGTTGCCGCCGAGGAGCGGGCGGCCGAACAGGTTGCCGCCGAGGCCCGCACCGTCCGCGTCAACGAGTTCCTCACCGTCGCGGAGCTTGCCGAACTCGTAGAGGCGAGTGCGACGGAGATCATCGGCTCGGCCTTCCGCAACATGGGCCTCATGGTCACGATCAACCAGCGCCTCGATTTCGACCAGATCGAGCTGCTGCTGGAAGGGTTCGGCTACAAGGCCGTACGCGAGACCGACTACCTTCCACCCGGGGAGGAGGTCGAGGAGGACGATCCCGCCGACCTGCGTCCGCGCCCGCCCGTCGTCACCGTCATGGGGCACGTCGATCACGGCAAGACGAAGCTGCTGGACTGGATCCGCGACACCAACGTCGTGGCGGGGGAAGCGGGCGGCATCACGCAGCACATCGGCGCCTATCACGTCGAACTCGATGACGGCCGCACCATCTCCTTCCTGGACACGCCCGGCCACGCCGCCTTTACCGCCATGCGCGCCCGGGGCGCCGACGTGACCGACCTGGTCGTCCTCGTCGTGGCCGCGGACGATGCGGTCATGCCGCAGACGATCGAGGCGATCAGCCATGCGAAGAATGCCGGCGTCCCGATGATCGTGGCGATCAACAAGATGGACCTGCCTGCCGCCGACCCGGGACGGGTCCGCCAGGACCTCCTGCAGCACGGCGTCACCGTCGAGGACTTCGGCGGCGAGACGCTGGTGGCGGAGGTTTCGGCCAGGACCGGCCAGGGGATGGACGACCTGCTGGACAAGGTCCTTCTCCAGGCCGAAATCCTGGAACTCCAGGCCAACCCTTCCCGCGACGCCGTGGGTGCGGTGGTGGAGGCCGAGCTCGACATCGGAAAGGGGCCCCTCGCCACGATCCTGGTGCAGGGCGGCACACTGCGGGTCGGCGACAGCTTCGTGGCGGGCCTCTACGACGGCCGTGTGCGGGCCCTCCTCGACGAACGCGGACAGCACGTCGACGACATCGGACCGGGAATCCCGGTACAGATTCTGGGCGCGGCCGGGGTGCCGCAGGCCGGCGATGTCTTCCAGGTCATGGGCGCCGACAAGGCCGCTTCGATCGCGGGCAACCGCCAGCGTCTGGACCGCGAAAAGCAGCTGCGCATCAAGGAGCGCGGCATCAAGCTGGGCGACTTCACCCAGCTCCTGGCCGCCGGCGACGTGAGCACGCTGCGCCTGGTGGTCAAGGGCGACGTGGACGGTTCCGTGCAGGCGCTCTGCGACGCGCTCGAACAGCTCTCGACCAGTGAGGTGCAGGTCGAGATCATCCACCGGGGTGTGGGTGCGGTCAACGAATCCGATGTGATGCTAGCGCTGACCGCCGGTGCGGTGGTCGTCGGCTTCCGGGTCCGCCCCGACGCCGGGGCGCGGCAGGCGTCGGCGCGCGAGGCCGTCGACATCCAGACCTACGACGTGATCTACGAGGCCGTGGATGACGTCAGGGCCGCGCTGGAGGGGCTGCTGGCGCCGGAGAGGCGGGAGAGCGTAACCGGAGCTGCGGAGGCGAGGGTGATCTTCAAGATCCGCGGCGTCGGCACGATCGCGGGCAGCTACGTGGTGGACGGCCTGATCCGGCGCGGGGCCATGGCGCGGGTGATTCGCGATGGCGTCGTCATCTACGACGGCGAGATCGGGTCGCTCAAGCGCTTCAAGGACGATGCCAGGGAGGTCAAGGAAGGCTTCGAGTGCGGCATCGGCATCGGCAATTTCAACGACGTCAAGGCCGGGGACGTCATCGAGACCTACCAGGTCCAGGAGGTCGCGCGCACCCTGGCCAGCGCCGAGCAGGATTGAGGGCGTATCGCAGCCCGTGACTGCGATGGTGGTGACCGTGTCGACGTGGGACCTCGCAATCCCGGGGTCGGCTTCGCTTAAGCAGAAGCGCTCCGTCATTCGTTCGCTCAAGGATCGCCTTGCGCGCATGAACGTTTCGGTGGCCGAGTCCGGCATGCAGGACGTGCGCAACCGGGCGCGCATCTCGGTAGCGTTTCTGGCCGCCCACTCCGCCCAGGCCGATTCGATCCAGGAGGCCGTCGACCGGCTCGTCGCCGGGGCGCGGGATGCGGTGGTCGTGGCCAACTCCACCGAGCGCTACTGATGTCCTCGCGACGCCGTGTCCGCCTGGGCGAGCAGCTGCGCCGGGAACTCTCGGTGAAGATCCAGTACCTGGTGCGCGATCCCGAGGTGGGGCCGCTCTCGGTGACCGGGGTGGACGTCAGCGCAGACCTGTGGTTCGCGCGCGTGTACGTGGAGCCGCAAGGATCGGCGGACGAGCAGGACCGGACCATGGCCGCCCTGGGCCGCGCCGCGCCCTTCCTGCGCTCGGTCCTGGGGCGCGAACTGCACATCCGCCGCATGCCCGAACTGCGCTTCGAGAGGGACACGTCGATCGAGGCGGGACAGCGGATCGAGTCGATCCTGCGCGAGGTCCTTCCGGCGCGTGACGCGGAGGAGGGGCCGGGTGAAGAGGGGCCGGGGCGGACCACCGACCCGGTGCGGCCGCCCGGAACCGGCGACCCTTGAGCGAGCCGGCGGCGGCGATGGAGATGCTTCTGGTGGACAAGCCGGCCGGAATCACCTCTCACGATGTGGTGGCGGTGGTGCGGCGGTCGCTTCGCGTGAGGAAGGCGGGGCACGCGGGCACGCTGGACCCCTTCGCGACGGGTCTCCTGGTGCTCGGGATCGGACGGGCTACCCGCCTTCTGGAATACCTGGCCGGTCTGGACAAGGAATACCTGGCCACCGCCCGCCTCGGGGTCGCGACCGACTCGCAGGACCCGGAAGGCTCGGTGACCGCGGAGGACGACTGCTGGCGCTCGCTCGACACGGATCGAATCCGGACCGCCGCGGCGGCGATGGTGGGGCGGCTTGCGCAGTCGCCGCCCGTGTACTCGGCCGTCAAGGTGGGCGGCGTTCCGGCGCATCGGCGCGTGCGCCGGGGTGAGGCCGTCGAGCTCCCGGCGCGGGAGGTGACCGTACACGCGCTGGAGGTGCTCGCGGTCGACCTGCCCGAGGTGCGCTTCCGGGCGGCGTGTTCGAGCGGGACCTATGTGCGCAGTCTGGCCGTCGAGCTGGGCGGGCGTCTCGGTACGGGCTGCCACCTCACCGCGCTCCGCCGTACCCGGGTCGGGGGATTCGACGTGCGTGACGCCGCGCCGCTCGAGGCGGTGCGGGGTGGGGAGGTCCCGGCCCGTTCCCGGGTGGATGCCGTGCCGGCGCTGGCCCACCTGCCGCGTGTGGTGGTGGAGCCCGGCGAAGCCGCCATGCTCGCGACGGGGAAGAGGGTGCCGAAAGGCGCGCCAGACTGCGGCGTGGCCGTGTTCGCCCTGCCGGGGGACCGGCTCGTGGCCGTGGGGGCCGTGCGCGACGGCGTCCTCGAACCGCGCAAGGTGTTCCACCGTGCGTGAGGGCGGTGGGCGCGCGGCCGTCGTCGTTGCCGGACCGGGTGTGCGGCGTGCCTTGATGGACGAGGGGGGCCGCGCATGACCGTCTTTCGGGATGGCGTTTCCGGCCTTCCGCGCGACGATCGTCCCGTGATCGTCACGGTGGGCACCTTCGACGGGGTGCACCTGGGACACTGGAGCGTGCTCGAGGAGATCGGGGCCCGGGCCGCGGCCCGCGAGGGAAGGAGCGTCCTCGTCACCTTCGACCCTCATCCGCTGCGGATCGTCCGTCCCGAGGCCGCCCCGAAGCTGCTCACCACCCTGGACGAGAAGAAGGTGGTGCTGGCCGGCAGCCGCCTCGACTACGTCGTGTTCCTGGCCTTCACCCCCGAACTGCGCGAGTACTCGCCCAGGCGTTTCGTGACCGAGATCCTCCTCGCGCGGTTGGGCATGAGCGAACTGGTCATCGGCTACGACCACGGCTTCGGACGCGGCCGTTCGGGCGACGTCAATACCCTGCGCGACATCGGAGCCGAGTGCGGATTCGCCGTGGATGTGGTCGAGGCCGTGCACTCGGGTCCCGGCGCCATCTCGTCGTCCTCGATCCGGCGCGCACTCGCCGAGGGCAGGGTGGCGGACGCGAATCGCGGTCTGGGGCGGCCCTACCTGCTCACCGGTACCGTGGTTCCCGGCGACGGCCGCGGCCGGGAGCTGGGGTTTCCCACCGCCAACCTGCGCGTCGGCGATGCGGACAAGCTCATCCCGGCCGAGGGTATCTACGCGTGCCGGGCGACGGTGCCCGCGGGCAGGTTCATGGGGGCGCTGCACATCGGGCCACGCCCCACCTTTCCCGGGACCGGTGCCGCCGTGGAGGTCTTCCTCCTGGACTTCGATGGCGAACTGTACGGGCAGGGAATCCGGCTGGAGCTGATCGAGCGGCTCCGTTCGGTGGAAGCGTTCGCGACGGCGGGCGCACTGGCCGAGCAGATGCAGGTGGACGTGAGGCGGGCTCGGGAAGTGCTTGGCGAGCGGTAGACGCTGCGGGAGACGCGCTTCCTTCCCGGGCTCCCATCCGCTAAATTAAAAGGCTGTCCCTACGGCGATGTTGCCGGGGGCGGCGTACAGGACACGGAAACAGGCATGGGAATCGACAAACAAGAGATCGTCAGGAAGTACCAGCCCCACGAAAACGGGGCCGGCAGTACGCAGGTGCAGGTCGCGCTGCTCACCGCGAGGATCGACCACCTTCGCGACCACTTCGACACCCACAGGCACGACCATCACAGCCGCCGCGGCCTCCTCAAGATGGTGGGCCGGAGACGGCGCCTGCTCGAATACCTCAAGCGGACCGACGTGGACGGTTACCGGGCTCTGATCAAAGACCTCGGACTGCGTCATTGACCGCGAGCCTCAAGGAAAACTACTCGCAGCCCGTGGCGGAAACCCCGGCTGCACCCCTTTTCGATGCGCCTTGCCACTCCCCGACCGCGCCGGTTCCGGCGCCTTTCCGGGCTGACGGCATGTTCGGCGCTCGGGCGGTGATCGCCGCCCGCCAATTCGCCGCCCGACCGGGCGGCACCCCTGAAAGAAGAAGATGAAAGAAAGAATCGAACGCCAGTTCGCTGGCAGAAAACTCGTACTCGAAGTGGGCCGGATGGCGCGTCTCGCGCACGGCTCCTGCCTTGTCCAATTCGGCGAAACCGTCGTCCTCGTGACGGCGACCGTACAGGACAGGCCCACCCACCTCCCCTTTTTCCCCCTCACGGTCGAGTACCGCGAGAAAGCCTACGCCGCGGGCAAGATCCCGGGCGGTTTCTTCAAGCGCGAAGGGGCTCCCCAGGAGAAGGAGGTCCTCTCGTCGAGGCTCACGGACCGCACGCTGCGCCCCCTCTTCCCCGACGGTTTCTTCAACGAGACCCAGGTCCACGCCCAGGTTCTGAGCGCGGACCAGGAGAACGACGCCGACGTGCTGACGCTGATCGGCGCTTCCGTAGCGCTCAACACCTCGGTGATCCCCTTCGACACGCCGGTCGCGTCGGTGCGGATCGGGCGCATCCAGGGGAACTGGGTGGTGAATCCGACCTTTACGCAGCTCGAATACGCCGACGTGGACATCGTGGTGGCGGGTTCGGAGAACGCGATCGTGATGGTGGAGGGCGGCGCCATCCAGGTGCCCGAGACGGAGATACTCGAAGGGCTCAAGGTGGCCCACGAGGCGATCCGTGAGCTGATCGAGATCCAGGAAGTGCTGATCGCGCCGCGCCGCAAGCCGGCGATGACGTGGGAGCCCAGACAGGTCGACCCGGAGGTGCGGAGCCGCGTGGAGAGCGCGGCCGCCGCCAAGGTGGCGGAGGCCGTGCGGATCCCCGGCAAGCAGGATCGCCAGGCCGCGCTGGCCGAGATCGCGGCCGAGGTGGCCGGCCAACTGGCGGCCGACGACCCCGAAGCGGAGGTGGAGAAGGACGTGAAGGAGGTCGTGCGGTCGCTCGAGAAGAAGAGCGTGCGCGCCCGCATCCTGGACGAGGGAACCCGGGCCGATGGCCGCTCCTTCGACGATGTCCGGCAGGTCACCTGCGAGACCGGGGTACTCCCGCGCACGCACGGTTCCGCCCTCTTCACGCGCGGCGAGACCCAGTCCCTCGGCGTCGTGACCCTGGGCACCTCCAGGGACGAGCAGCGCATCGACTCGATCGACAGCGCGGAACAGATCACCAAGTCGTTCATGCTGCACTACAACTTCCCGCCATTCTCGGTGGGCGAGGCCAGGCCGATCCGCTCCACCTCGCGGCGCGAAAAGGGACACGGGGCGCTCGCCGAACGGGCCATCCAGCCCCTCCTGCCCGACTACGACGACTTCCCCTACACGATCCGGATCGTCTCCGACATCCTGGAATCGAACGGGTCGTCTTCGATGGCGTCGGTCTGCTCGGCGTCGCTCTCCCTGATGGATGCGGGCGTGCCGATCAAGGCCGCGTGCGCCGGCGTCGCCATGGGTCTGGTCACCGAGGGGGACCGGGTGGCCATCCTGACCGACATCCTGGGCCTGGAGGACGCCCTGGGGGACATGGACTTCAAGGTGGCCGGCACCCGCCGGGGCGTGACCTCGATCCAGATGGACATCAAGATCGACGGGCTGAACTTCGAGCTGCTCGAAGAGGCGCTCGAAAAGGCGCGCCAGGGCCGGATGCACATCCTCGACCGCATGCACGAGGTCATCGAGACTCACCGCGACGACCTGTCCCCGCACGCCCCGCGGATCACCTCGATCAGGATCAACCCCGAGAAGATCGGTGACATCATCGGGCCCAAGGGCAAGATCATCCGTGCGATACAGGAAGAGTCCGGCGCCACGATCGAGGTCGATGACGACGGGGTCGTGAAGATCGCGGCCGTGTCGGGCGAGGCGGGTGCACGGGCGAAGGAGATGATCGAGGCGATCGTGCAGGAGCCCGAGGTCGGCCGCATCTACGAGGGTCCGGTCAAGAACACCACCACTTTCGGCGCGTTCATCGAGATCATGCCGGGTGTGGAGGGGCTCTGCCACATCTCCGAGCTGGCCGACTACCGGGTCGGCAAGACGGAGGATGTGGTCAACCGGGGCGACATCATCCGCGTCAAGCTCCTGTCCGTCGACGAGAAGGGGCGGATGCGCCTCTCCAAGAAGGCCGCGGCCGCGGAAGAGGGCGCTCCCAACGCGAAGAAGGCCGGCGCCCGCGGGTAAGGTGCACCGGGACAGGACACATCGCCCGGCGGGCGGCGAGGAGTATCTGGCGACCCGGCTCGGCAACGGCGCGCGCGTCCTCACGGAAACCATGCGCGGTGTGCGCTCGGTGGCGGTGGGGGCGTGGATCCGGCAGGGGTCGGCATTGGAATCCGCCGAGATGATGGGCGCCAGCCATCTGCTGGAACACATGGTCTTCCGCGGCACCGAAAACCGGTCCCGGCAGGAGATCGCGCTGGCGCTGGAGAGCCTCGGGGGATCGCTGAACGCCTACACCTCCCGTGAACACACCGGCTACGAGGCGCGGGTGCTGGCGGATCATCTTCCGCAGGCTGCCGAGGTGATTTCGGACCTGGTGCGCAACCCGCTGCTCGCGGAGTCCGACCTGGAACGCGAGAAGGAGGTGGTGGGCGAGGAGATCGCCCAGGTGGAGGACACCCCCGACGACCTGGTCTTCGAGCTGCACGGGGACCGGATGTGGCGCGGCCATCCGTACGGGCATTCGATTCTGGGGACGCGAGACACGGTCGGGGCGCTCACTTGCGAGGACCTCACCGCGCTCCACCGTACCTCGTATGTGGGGGCCAACCTGGTGGTGGCGGCGGCCGGGTGCGTCGAGCATGACGCCTTCGTGGACCTCGCCCGGGAGTGGTTCGGCGACATCGGGGCGGGGTGCGAAGCGCCGGCGGTGCCCGACCCGGGTAAAGTTCGGCCGGGGACGGACCGGGTCGCGCGCGAGTCGGCCCAGACCCACATCGTGCTGGGCCGCGACACGCCCGGACACGCGCACGACGACCGATACGCCCTGATCCTCCTGTCGGCCGCGCTGGGCGGGGGGATGAGTTCGAGACTGTTCCAGAGGGTGCGCGAGGAATTGGCGCTCGCCTACTCCGTGTACGCCTTTCAGTCCTTCTATGCCCGGGCGGGTATGCTGGGCATCTACGTCGGGACCCGCCCGGCCTGGGCGCCCGCCGCGCTCGACGCCGTGCGCGAGGTCTGCCGCGATGTGGCCAGCGAGGGTCTCCCGCCCGGCGAACTGGCGCGGATCAAGGAGCAGGTGAAGGGTCAGCTGATGCTCTCGCTCGAAGCGCCGGGCGCCCGTCTCCACCGGCTCGCGGGATTCGCGCTGCACGGCGAGCCCTTCGCAGGCCTCGACGAGGTCCAGGGGATGATCGACGCGGTGTCCGGGTGCGATATTGTCCGGGTGGCCGGGGAGGTGCTCGATCCCGAGCGCCTCTACGCACTGTGCCTCGGCCCAGGCAGCCCGTGGACAAAATCCCCCCGGCATTCGACCGGCGATGCATCCGGGCTGGCCGCTTCGCATCACTCTTCCACAACGTAAAGACAACATTACATTATGTCATGTCCGCTATACATTATGCCGCTCCAAGGCTTCGCTCTGCGTTGCTCCTCGGGCGAATAGCCCTGCTATTCCCCCTTCGTCGCGCCTTGCCAGCCCGGCGCCTCACCGCTCTCGGTGCTCGGGCGGCTTTGTCCACGGACTGCAAGCAGCCCCTGGACAAAATCCGCCCGGCATTCGACCGGCGATGCATCCGGGCTGGCCGCTTCGCATCACTTCTCCACAACGTAAAGACAACATTACATTATGTCATGTCCGCTATACATTATGCCGCTCCAAGGCTTCGCTCTGCGTAACGGGATGGAAAGATGCTTGTAGGGGTTCCGACGGAGATCAAACAGAACGAGTACCGCGTCGCGCTGACGCCCGCGGGTGCGGAGGCCATGACCCGGGAGGGACAGCGGGTGCTGATCCAGGCCGGTGCCGGCGAGAACAGCGGCTTTACCGACGATTTCTATGAGGAGGCCGGGGCCGAGATCGCGGCCGACGCCGAAGAGGTCTGGGCGCGGTCGGAGATGGTCATGAAGGTCAAGGATCCGATCGCGCCCGAGTGGACACTCATGCGGCCGGATCAGATCCTCTTCTGCTACTTCCATTTCGCGGCCTCGGAGGCGCTCACGCGGGCGGTCATGGAGAGCGGCGCGGTCGCCATCGCGTACGAGACGGTGGGGCCGGAACGCGGCTCGCTGCCGCTTCTGACGCCAATGAGCGAGGTCGCGGGACGGATGGCCATCCAGGCGGGCGCCAAGTACCTGGAGCGGCCCCACGGCGGATCGGGGATATTGCTCGGGGGCGTCCCCGGGGTGCTGCCCGCCAAGGTGCTGGTTCTGGGAGGGGGCGTGGTCGGCACGCACGCGGCGAAGATGGCGGCGGGGTTGGGGGCGCGGGTCTCGATCATGGACATTTCGCTGGCCCGCCTGCGCCAGCTCGCCGACATCATGCCGGCCAACGTAAACGTGCTCTACTCGACCCGCTACGCGGTGCGCAAGCAATTGCGGGACACGGACCTGGTGGTGGGTGCGGTCCTGGTTCCCGGGGCGAAGGCGCCGAGTCTGGTGGCCCGGGAGGACCTGGCCACCATGCGACCCGGGTCGGTGATCGTCGATGTGGCGGTGGACCAGGGGGGATGCGTGGAGACGATTCGCCCCACCACCCATGACGATCCGGTCTACGAGGTCGACGGGGTCATTCACTATGGCGTCACGAACATGCCCGGAGCGGTGCCGCGCACTTCGACGCTCGCACTGACGAACGCCACGCTGCCTTACGCCCTCCAGGTGGCGTGCAAGGGGTGGCGGCGAGCCTGCGAGGAGGACCACTGTTTTGCCCCGGGGATCAACATCGTGGGCGGCAGGATCGTGCACCCCGGGGTTGCAGACGCCTTCGGAATGGCCTGCGAGTCGCTGGATGGGGCGATGCCCGGGGTCGTCGATCGCGTCCGCTTCAAGCGTCTGCCCTCGAACCCCGACCTGGCGCTGCCGGCGAGGGCGTCCGGGGGCGCGGCCGGATACGATGTCCGCAGTTGTGAAGGGTTCCGGCTTTCGCCCGGCGGTGTCCACGCGGCCCGCACCGGGCTGGTCATGGAACTGCCCGAAGGTGTCGAGTGCCAGGTACGCCCCCGGTCGGGGCTCGCGGCGCGGTACGGCATCACGCTGCCCAACAGCCCGGGTACGATCGACTCGGACTACCGGGGCGAACTCAAGATCCTCATGCAGAACCTGGGACCCGAACCCGTGGAGATCGGACGCGGCGACCGGGTCGCGCAACTGGTCTTCAACCGGTGTCTTGCGCCGCTGGTGGAGGAGACCTCGGCGCTCTCGGCAACCGGACGCGGCGACGGGGGATTCGGCAGCACGGGCGTGAAATAAGGGCGCGATTGCGGTAGCTTTAGGGTGGTTCCAAGCATCGGCGGCCAACACCCCTGAACCGGAGCCTGAACGGCCCATGACAACAGTTGTCACCGATACCGAGCTGGTTTAGTTCGAAGCGGCTGGTCCCGACGAGCGACATCGGCGTCGACCTCGGGACCGCCAACACGCTGGTGTGTGTCAGGGGGGAGGGTGTCGTTCTGAGCGAGCCCTCGGTGGTGGCGGTGGAGCGGGGGACGAAGCGGATCATGAGCGTGGGCCTCGAGGCCAAGCGCATGCTCGGCAGGACGCCCGACGGGATCGAGGCCGTGAGGCCGCTGAAGGACGGTGTGATCGCCGACGTCGACGTCACCGAACTGATGCTTCGCCACTTCCTCAAGCAGGTCATGTCGAAGCGGATCTTCCGGATCAAGCCGAGGGTCGTGGTGGGTGTGCCTTCGGGCATCACCGAACTGGAGCGGCGGGCCGTGCGTTCCTCCGCCCAGGCGGCGGGCGCGAACGAGGTGTACATGGTCGCTGAACCGATGGCCGCCGCCATCGGTGTGGGGCTGCCCATCGAGACCCCGCGCGGCAACATGGTCATCGACATCGGCGGCGGGACCACCGAGATCGCGGTCATCGCGCTGTCCGGGATCGTGGCGGACACCTCGATCCGGATCGGCGGCGACGAGCTGGATACGTCGATCGTCACCTTCCTCAGAAAGAACTACAACCTGCTCATCGGCGAACCGACGGCCGAGGCGATCAAGATGCAGATCGGCTCCGCGATCGCGACCGACGGCGAGCGGGAGATGGAGGTGAAGGGCAGGGATCTCCTTTCCGGAATCCCCAAGATGGTGGTGATCCACTCCGAGGAAATCCGCGAATGCCTGCAGGAGCCACTCAGGTCGATCGTCGAAGCCGTGCGCTCGGCTCTGGAGATCACGCCGCCGGAACTGGCCTCCGACATCGTGGATTTCGGCATCGTGATGACGGGTGGGGGAGCGCTCATCCGCGGTCTCGACAAGCTTGTCGCGCTCGAGACCAACCTCCCGATTCATGTGGACGATGAGCCGATGACCTGTGTGGTCCGTGGGTCCGGCCGCATTCTGGAGGACTTCTCGAAGTACCGGCCGGTGCTGAGGACGTAGGAGCCCGTGGACAGAGTCCCCCCGGCATTCAAGCGGCGATGCATCCGGGCTGGACCGCTTCGCTCACCTGTCCACGCTGTAAAGTACGCATTACATTATGTCATGTCTGCTATACACGATACCTCGCGGCCGAATGGTCCGTGACGGCTTCAGCGGGCCGGGTTCGGGGCGCCGGGCCAGGAGGTTGGTGAATGGCCGGTCAGAGCAGAGAGCGCGGTGAGGGCCAACGGCGGGACCTGCTGCTCACCGTCGGTGTCATCCTGGCTTCGCTGATTGTTCTGAACCTGCCGCCGGGATCGCAACGCTCCATGCGCCAGCTGCTGCGCGAGACGGTGTTGAGTCCATTGCTGGAAATCAACGGGGCGATCGCGCGGATGCGGGAACGCGCCCTCGACTTCAATGTCCTGCGCGCGCAGATGGACTCGGTCACGGGGCTCGTGGCCGCCGGCCGCACGCTGGCCGAAGAGAACCGTCAATTGCGTGAAGCGCTGGCGTTGCGGGGACGGGGGACCCACGAGGTGGCGGCGGTGACCGTGATCCGTACCGGGACCCCCGGGGCAGAGAGCGCATTTCTTCTGGACGGCGGCTCCGAAGTCGGGATTCGTGCCTTCAACGCCGTGGCGACCGAAGCCGGGCTTCTGGGTCAGGTTCAGGAGGTGTTCCCCGGCCGTTCGGTCGGCTTCGACTGGTCGCACAGCGACTTCCGGGTTGCGGCCATGACGCCCGACGGCCGGGCCCACGGCCTGGTCCAGGTGGTGAGGGGCGGTTTCCGGGAACAGGACCGGTTGATCCTCCGTGGCACGGCCTACCTTTCCGAACTCGGTCCCGGTGAGGAGCTGTTGACCTCCGGGCGAGGGGGCACCTTCCCACGGGGGATTCGAATCGGCTGGGTCGTGGGCCCGGCGGAAGCCTCTGCGGGATGGAGCAGAAGCTACTACGTCGACCCGGCGGTGTATCCCGGCGCGGTCACGCACGCACTGGTCTACCTGGAACGCGTCGCCGATACGGTGGCCGTGGTGCCGGACAGCGGTCCCCGGCAGGAGCAGGGCGTTCCCCGATGAACCTCCGGGTGTTCCTCCTGTGCACAGGGCTGATCGTGACTCACCTGCTGCTCCACGTCGCCCTAGGGCTGGGCAGGGGGGCGCCGGACCTGGCTGTGGTCGCGCTGCTTCTGGCCAGCCGTGCGCTGGGCAGTGCCGGAGGAGCGGCGACCGGGTTCGTCCTCGGACTGCTGGAGGACGCCTTCTCGGTCGTCTCATTTGGCGCGAACGTCTTTGCCATGTCGGTGATCGGAGCCGTGGCGGGGCGGACCCGGGAGCTCTTTGTAGGTGACTCGATCCCGTTTCTCGCGGTGTTCCTTGCACTGGGGAAGTGGGGACGCGACGCGCTTGTCTGGTTGGTCTCCGACACGGGCGGCCGTGGTCCCTTCAACGATTCCATCCTGGTGGAGGGGCCCTTGCTCGCCCTTTACGCGGCCGCCGCCGGTCTCCTGGCGCGACTCCTCTTCGCCCGCGGCCCGTTGAGCCGATGACGCCCCGCAACCCGCAGCAGATCAGGGTCCTGGCCGTCCGGGCCCGGGTCGGCGTCATCGCCCTGCTCGGCGTGCTCGTCGCGGTCCTCTTCCGGGCGCAGGTGCTGCGATCCTCGGACTGGCTCCTCCAATCCCAGTCGAACCGATTGCGCGCCCTTACCATTCCCGCGCCGCGAGGGGTCATCCGGGACAGGGCCGGACGGGTGTTCGCCGACAACGTCCCGGGCTACTCCGTCTCCATCATTCCCGACCGGCCCGATTCCATGATCTCGACGCTGCACCGGATGCGAGAGCACCTGGAGCTGGACGATGGACGCTTCGAGGAGCTCTCCGCCCAGGCGCGTTCCGGTCCCGTTCGCCCGCTTCTGGTATCCGTCGACGCACCGTTCGCCGCGGTGGCGGCGCTGCAGGAGCGACGGTCCCGATTCCCCCGCCTCCTGATCGAGACGCGTCCGAAGCGGCGCTATCCGGCCGGCCGGGTCGGCGCGCACGTGATCGGGTATGTGGGCGAGATCAACGAGACCGAGGTCGAGGCGCGGGAGGGCGAGGGCGCAGAGCCGGGATGGATCGTGGGGAGGTCGGGAATCGAGGCGCAGTACGAGCCGACGCTTCAGGGCAGGCCCGGCATCCGGTATGTGGAGGTCGATGCCGAGGGGAGGATCGTGGGTTCCTTCGCGGGCGTGCGGAGGGTGACCGAGGAGCCCGGCACCGACCTCGAACTCAATCTCGACCTCGATCTCATGGAGTGGATCGATCACATCTTCCCGGAGGGCATGAACGGATCGGTCGTGATGCTGGAGGTCGAGACGGGCGCGGTGCTGGCGCTCTATTCCGCTCCGGCATTCGATCCCAACGTCTTCGCCGGGGTCGTCGAACGCTCCGAGTGGAACCGCCTGGTGCAGGATCCGGAGAGTCCGCTCTACCACCGGGCGGTGATGGGGAGCTATCCTCCCGGTTCGCCCTGGAAGCTCGCCACGGCGGCGATCGCGCTCGACCTGGGGGTGGTGACGCCCAGCGAGCGAATGCCCGTCGCGTGCCGGGGTTCCTTTGTTTTCGGAAACCGTTCGTATGCGTGCTGGCGACCGGAGGGGCACGGCTCGCTGGACCTGGCCGGGGCCATCCAGCACTCGTGCAACGTGTATTTCTACCAGCTCGGGGTTCGAATCGGCCTGGCCCGGCTGCTGGAAGTCGGCAACCGCATGGGCTTCGGAGAGCCGTGCGGAATCGACCTGCCGAACGAGGCCGGAGGGACCTTCCCGGAGGGGGTGGAATTCTGGGAGCGGGTGTACAGCTACCGGGCCCGGGAAGGCGAGGCGCTGAACCTCGCGATCGGTCAGGGACCCAATGACCAGACCCCGCTCAAGATGGCGCAGTTCATCCTCGCCATCGCTCGCGACGGGTCCGCTCCCGCCCCCTCGCTCCTTCGCTCCACCAAGGCCGGCGCGAACAACCCGAGCTGGAGCCTCGACATCCCGCAGGAACATCTGGAGCAGATCCGCGAGGGAATGCGCCGTGTGACAGGCGAGGGGGGAACCGCCTATCTGTCGTCGCTCGAGCATTTCGATCTCCTGGGCAAGACGGGCACGGCCCAGAGTGGCGGCGGCCGTCCCTCGCACGCGTGGTTCACGGCAATCGCCGGCCCCTGGGGCGAGGCCCCCGAGATCGTGGTTATCGCGCTCGTCGAGTTCGGCGAGAGCGGTTCGGGTGTGGCGGCGCCGCTGGCGGCGAAGGCGGCCGACTACTACCTGCGCGGAAGGCACGGGATACCCCGCGACACGATCCAGACGCTCGGCGAGTACTTCCGCGCGGGGCGGAACACGGCGTGGGCGCGCCGGCCGGAGCGTTAGCGGCCGTGCTCCATCCGCGCGTCCGTCCGGCCCGATCCCGGGTCGCCTCCGGCGCGGTGTCCGCCGTGGTCACGGATTGCCCATGCGTTCGCTGATCGCGCCCCTTTGGCAGCAGCCCATGGTAATGGTCCTGCTCCTGCTCTCCGTCTTCGGTGTGGGCATGATCTATTCGGCGGGCGTTCTCGAAGTCCCCAGTTCCGTCACCGAGGGGCTCTGGATCCGGCAGACGGTGTTTCTGGGCGTTTCGGTCGTCGGCCTGCTGATCGTCTCCCGGATACCGCTGCGCTGGTTCGAATGGATTGCCGTTCCCGCCTATGTTCTGGGCGTGGGAGTACTCGGTGTCACCCTGGTCGCGGGGACCGGAACGGGGACCGCGGAAGGCATCAGCAGCTTCCTTTCGATCGCCGGATTCCGCTTCCAGCCCGCCGAGGCCGCGAAGATCTCGACCGCGCTCGCGCTTGCCGCCCTGCTGGCCAGCCGCGAGGAGCCTCCGCGGTATCTCCGCGACCTGCTGACGCCGGCGGCGGTCGTCGGCCTGCCCCTGGTGCTGGTTCTCCTGCAGCCCGACCTGGGAACGGCACTCGCGTTTGTCGGAATCTTCTTCGCCGTGATCTTCTGGGCGGGGACGCCCTGGCCGCTCATCCTCTTCGCGGCTTCGCCCGGACTCGGCCTTATTCTCGCGTTCAGCCTCCGCGTGTGGGCGGTCTACATCGTGCTGCTGGCCATCGGTCTCTACCTGTACCGTTTCCGCCTCTACATGGTGGAGTCCGTTGCTGTGATCCTCGGGAACGTCGCGGCCGGAGCCGTCGCCCAACCGCTGTGGAATTCCCTGGCGGAGTACCAGCGAAACCGGTTGCTCGTCTTCCTGGACCCCTCGCTGGATCCGCGAAACGCCGGCTGGCAGCTCGTCCAGTCGAAGGTTGCGGTCGGGAGTGGCGGCATCTTCGGCAAGGGCTTCACCGCCGGCACCCAGAAGAGGCTGGCCTTCCTGCCGGAACAGCACACGGACTTCATCTTCAGCGTGGTCGGAGAGGAATTCGGGTTCATCGGCACGTCGGTGGTCCTCGCGCTGTTCGGCTACCTGTTCTTTCGGATGATCATGATGGCGGAAGCCGCCAGGCGCTCCTTTGCCGGTCTGTTCATCTTCGGTATTTTGGGGGTCTGGCTGACGCACGTGTTCATCAACGCCGGAATGACGATCGGGGTGGTCCCCGTGACCGGGATCCCGCTCCCGTTCATCAGCTATGGCGGATCCTTCCTGTTGATGTCCTGGATGGCCGCCGCGGTGGTCGTGGCGCTGGCCAGCGACGATTCCTGATCCATCCGGAGCTGCGCCGCGGGAGACTGCCAACCTTGGCCTGGTTTCAGAAAAAAAAGACGCGCCTCTCGTCCGAGGGACGCCGCGACCTGCCGACCGATGTCTTCTCCAAGTGCGACGGATGCGGCGAGATCCTCTATCGGGAGCGGCTCGCGCGGCACCTGGGCGTGTGTCCGGATTGCGGGAACCACTTCCGGATCCCGGCCGTCCAGTATGTCGAGCTGCTCGCGGATCCGGAGTCCTTTGAGGAGGAGGACCGCGAGATGGCAAGCGGCGATCCGCTGGGATTCACCGACCTCAAGGCCTACAGCGACCGGTTGGAGGCGGCCCGGAACCGCACCGGACGCAGCGAGGCCGTGATTACCGGCCGGGCGCGGATCGAAGGCATTCCGGTGGCGCTGGCGGTGATGGACTTCAGCTTCATCGGCGGGTCGATGGGGTCGGTGGTGGGGGAGAAGATCGCCAGGGCCGGACGGGATGCCCTGGAGCGGGAGCTGCCCCTGGTGGTGGTGAGCGCCTCGGGTGGCGCGCGCATGATGGAAGGGATCTTCTCGCTCATGCAGATGGCGAAGACATCGGCGGTCCTCGCCCGCCTCCACGATCGCAAGCTTCCGTATATCTCGGTGCTCACGGATCCCACCACTGGTGGCGTCACCGCCTCCTACGCCATGCTGGGCGACGTCAACCTGGCCGAGCCCGGGGCGCTGATCGGCTTCGCGGGCCCGCGAGTGATCGGCGAGACGATCAAGCAGGAGCTGCCGCCCGGCTTCCAGAGCGCCGAGTTCCTCGAGGAGCATGGAATGGTCGACCGGGTGGTCGACCGCCGAGAGCTCAAGTCCGCGGTGGCCCAGTTGCTCCGCCACACCCACGCGGGCTGGAGACCCCGCGTCTGACCGGGAGCCCCCCGCCGGCGACCGGGAACGTTCACCCGTGATCCGGAGCGACCGCCCCCCGGACCCCGCCCCCCCCGCGCCCGGGGGGGGTGGGCCATGGACGGCGACCAGGACGCTCGAAGTCGGGGGGGGTGGGGAGGGGTAAGGTGCGAAAT
>VXOC01000037.1:0-328 GCA_009840215.1 Gemmatimonadota bacterium
TATCGGTCACGACCGGTGGGCGGTTCGGTACGGTCACGCGGAAGGTCTGTGAGGCGGTCAGGCCAGCGGGATCCTGCGCGGTGACGGTTACTGTGGCCGTACCTTGCTTCACACCCGTCAAAGAGAGCCTCGCGCTCAAAACGGAGACGGTCGCGACACCCCCGTCGGTGGTCTCGGCACCAAAGGTCAGCGTGTCACCGTCCGGATCACTGAAGTGGGCCGACAGCTCGATCGCGGCAGTGTCGCCCCTGAACAACTCCAAGGCCGGAACGGTATCGGTCACGACCGGTGGGCGGTTCGGTACGGTCACGCGGAAGGTCTGTGAGGC
>VXOC01000037.1:338-22124 GCA_009840215.1 Gemmatimonadota bacterium
TATCGGTCACGACCGGTGGGCGGTTCGGTACGGTCACGCGGAAGGTCTGTGAGGCAGTCAGACCAGCGGGGTCGCGCGCGGTAACGGTTACAGTGGTCGTACCTTTTCCCACGCCCGTCAACGAAACAGTGTCGCCGGACGAAGAAGCAGCCGCTATGTCGCCGTTCGTCGACTCGGCCGTGTAGCTCAAGGGATCCCCGTCCGGGTCCGCAAAATAGGCGGACCCGTCAAGGGTCTCGACTACTTCCACAGGGATTGTCTGCGCCGGAATCGTGGCGACCACGATCGGTGCTCTGTTGGCTGATGGCTGCACGGAGTCGTCGGCACAACCGACGGCTCCAAGGAGGAGCAGTGACACCACCGTGGCACATGGCTTCGAAGACTTGGGTCTACCTGGCGGAGTGGCGCTTTTTCTTCTCATCAAGATCCATATTCTGGTGCTCTCGTTCGAACCGCGCGACACGGCCCCCATTGGTGCGGAACTTGAAGATGCAAGAGCACCGTCTGAAGCTGGCGGGACGACGGACGCCAGGCAAGCCAAAGCGTATGGGGCCAATAACCCGCTCGGGCAGGTGCCCTCGATCGTGGTGAAGAGACTGCCGGAGACTGTTCGCGAGTACGCCAATTCCTGGGAAGCGCACCCATTCAAATGAGCGCGTTGTGCTTGCGGTTTCGCGAAGCCCTACGCCGCCACCGGCAAATCCACCCTCACCGTCAGAATGTCCGTGTCGTGGTACTTCTGGTGCCTGACAGAAGCAGCCAGGTGACGCAACAGCCGCAGTGAAAAGTCGTGCTCGCCCGCTACCTCGAACGATTGCTCTCCAGCCAGCGCCAGCCGGTCCTCCAGGTTGCCCTCGCCCGCCACGGCCAGGAATTCCAACTCGACCGCTCCGTGCTGAGACCGCACGCTCAGGCGCAGGCGCCGGGCTGCATCCGATTCCTCCCCCTCATCCCCCATCAGGCTCACCAGCGCCTCTTCGGCCGCAAGCTGCACCCGTTCGACCGCTTCATCGCGCCACCCCACCCGCGCCCCAAAGCTCTGCAGGAACGTGCGGATTTCAGCCAGCGCGTCCACGCTCAGCGTCGTCACCAGCCGTTTCCGGCGGGGTCCCGCGAGTTCGACGAAGGCGGACAGGATGAGTGCGGTCAGCCCGCCCGAGGTCATTCCGTTGCTCAGCATCTCGGCGAAGAAGGGGCTCATCTGATCGATGAAGAGGCTGCCGCTCTGGAAGCCGTAGCCGACCCAGAACGAGACGCCGACGATCGCGGCCTTGCGGTAGTCCATCCCGTCGTTCACCACGATCCGCATGCCCAGCACGAAGAGGATCGCGATCAGCACCACCACGTAGGCGCCGATGACCGCGTCGGGGATCGAGAGGATCACCGCCACGAGCTTGGGCATCAGGGCCAGCGCACAGAATCCCACGCCGATGCCGACGCCAACCCGCCGCGCCGCCACTCCCGTGAGCTCGACGATCGACACGCTGCTCGAATAGGTCGTGTTGGGAACCGTGGCCAGCAGGCCCGAGAGCAGGTTCCCCAGCCCGTCGGCCATGACCGCCCCCTGCACTCCGCGGAAGTCCGTCGCCCGTTCGTCGCGCCAGGATACGCGCTGCACGGCCACCGAGTCGCCGATGGTTTCGATCGCGCCCACCAGCGTCACGAACACGAACGCCGGCAGCAGCGCCCAGAAGGTGGATCCGAAGCTGAAGTCGAACCCCGGCCAGCCCTCCAGCGGCAGCCCGAACCAGGGCGCGGCGGCGACGGCATCCCACGAGAAGAGTCCGAAGAAGCCGGCGACCACGCTCCCCGCGACGATCCCGATCACGGGTCCCCAGAGGCGCATCGATCCGGCCCCGCGCAGCACGATCACCATTGTGACGCCCAGGGTGACCAGCGCCGTCATGGGCCCGGCAGCCGGAGCGGCCCCCTCCGGCACGCGCTCCACCAGGTCGAGGACCAGCGGCATGACCGTCACAGCGATCAGCATGATCACCGTTCCCGCGACCGTCGGGGTGATCAGACGCCTTAGCAGCGAGAGCCGCGACGCGAGCAGGAACTGGAAGAGCGCGGAGGCCGCGACGAGCGTCGCCAGCATCCCGGGTCCGCCCTGGGCCAGCGCGCCCACCGACACCGCGATGAAGGCCCCCGACGTGCCCATCAGCAGGATGTAGCCCGCTCCGAAGCGCCCGAACCGCCTGGCCTGCACCATCGTCGTGATGCCGCTGACCAGAAGCGCCGCACACGCGGCCCAGGACAGGAAGAGCTCGCTGGCACCGGCCGTCCGCACCACGATCGCGACGGTGAGAACAATGGGTCCCAGGGTGAGCAGACAGTACTGCGCCGCGAGCCCGATCGTGACGGGATTGCTGGGGTTCTCGTGCGGTTCGAAGCGGACTCCGGAACCGGTTTGGGGCGGTTGGAGGGCCATTGGGTTGGGCTCGTATGGTTTGAGGATGGAGACTTTGCAAAGGACGGCAATCCCGGCACCGGGCCGGTTTGCGGCGCAATATGGTGGCCCGCCACATCGCGCGACAGACTAGGCCCGCGCTGGAACCCCCCGCCGTTCCCGGTGCCCGGGCAGCCCAAACCGGGGGCCAACTCCAAGCGCTGCCCGGACAACCGATCTCGCCGCGCAGTTCATCTCACCCCTTGAGCCCCGTTCGGACCGCATTCTCCCCAATTCAGGAAACGCCCGATGTCCACCAGATCCGTCACGACGACCACCCTCGTGTTGCTCCTCGTCACCCTGCCCTGCGCGCTCTCGCTCGGTGCGCAAGAGGTGATCGACCTCCCCGGCCGCGACCAACCACTTGAAGCCGACTTCGAAGAGGTCTTCCGGGTCGGGGTGCTGGACGGCGAGCCGTGGGAAATGTTCGGCGGCGTGCGCTACGTCGGGTTCGACGCGAGCGGGAAACTCTACGTCGTCGACGGTCTCTCCGGCGGCCGGATATCCGCCGGCGACACGGAAGGGCTGATGAGGAGCGTGGACGCGATGATGAGCTCCGACGGGATGCGTGTCCTGGTGTTCGACGCGTCAGGCGACTTCGTGCGCGAGTTCGGCACCTCCGGTGAAGGACCGGGTGAGTTCAAGATGCCCACGGGGTTCGCGGTGATGCGCGACGGCTCCATGGTCGTGATGGACACTGGCCACGGCGCCTACCACCTCTTCGATGCCAACGGCGAATTCGAGCGCATGGTACGGGGAGCCGGGCGCTGGAACACCTTGCTCGCCGACCCCCGTGGCGAACGCGTCTTCACCGGCGACATCCGCGCATTCACCGGCGGTGCCAGCTTCTCGGGGAGTTTCACCTCGCGGACGTTCAACTCGCGGATGATCAACGTGTCGGGTGACGTGACACTCCCCGACCCGCCCACAACCCGTCCCGTGCTGCGCCTGGATTTCGCCGAAGAAGAGGTGCGGACGGACACGGTGGTCGAAGGGTGGCTGCCTCCCCGCGGCGAAGACATCGAACTTCCGGGGAGCGCCACGATGCCGGGGAATCTCCGCAGAGCTCTGAGAGATGCCACCAGTGGCTTCACCATGCCTGTCATCTTCGAGCCGCCGCTCCTGGCGGGCGTGTTGCCGGACGGAGGCATCGTCCACTCCGATTCGTCCACGTATGTCCTCAAGATCACACCTCCGGACGGTGGAGAAACAACGCGCGTCATCCGGCGGCCGCTGCGGCCCAGGCCGGTGACCCCCGCAATGAAGAAGGAGTGGCAGGAGAGCCGGGATGTCGCCCGCCGGGAGGGATTGGGAGGGGCGGGCATTGGCAACATCGTCATGCGGAGTACCACGTTCGAGGTCCGCGGCGGCAGTCCCACCGGCCCCGTTGAGTCGTCGTCCACCGTCAACAACCTCGAACCCCGGTTCTACCCCGAAATCCCCGTCCTGTGGTCCCTCTCCACGACTTGGGAAGGGCGCATCTGGGTACGGCGCGGCGGCGACGAACCGGGGAGCCTCGGGCCGATCGACGTGCTGACAGGTGACGGGCGCTATGTCGGGACATTCGTTGCCGACACCAGGATGCCCGATGCCTTCGGTCCGAACGGGACGGCCGCCTTCATCGAGTTCGACGAATTCGACGTGCCCCGAGTGGTCGTGAGGAGGCTGCCGGCAACGGTGCGTTGAGTCCTGCCTACCGCCGCGGCCGCAACCTGTTGTTCACCACGTTGTTGTAGATCGACCCGAACTGGTAGCTGAAGCCGACCTCCATCCCGTAGTCGAAGTCGGTCGGGCGCTGCTGGAGCCGCAGCAGGGCTTCCTCGTCGGTCGCACCCTCCGCGGAGAGGAAGATCTGGTCCCTCACCCACGACACGTTCCCGGAGATGTTGACCGAGAAGCCGCGCACGATCCGGACCGACGCGCCGGCCCACAGCGAGACCCTGTAAAGATCGGTGTCGTGCAGGAATTGCGTGCCGCTGGTCCCGAACCAGGCGCTGCCCCAGGGCTGGCGCTGGTTGAACCGGATCTCCAGCATCTGCTCGTAGCGGGTCTCCTCGGTCTCCAGGTAGACGGTGCGCTCCGTGTAGTCGTGGTACATGCCGGTGATCCCGTACACGAATGTGAAGGAGCGGCGCGTCGTCTCTTCGTAGGGGAAGACGCTGTATTCGACCGAGGGCGTCAGCGCCAGGCGATAGTCCAGGTTGTAGCTGAGAAAACGGCCGGTGGATCCGATGACGCCAACGGACCAGCGTTCGGCCAACGCGTAGACCAGGCGCGAGTCCACATTCCAGCGGGTGCGGTTGTCCCTGAACGTCCCATCCGACAGGTCGATCCGCAGGCGGTTGTGTCCCACTCCCCCCGAGATGCTGAACTTCCAGGTCGGCGTCGTGCGCCATGCGGAGAGATTGCCTTCGAGGCCGACGTTGCGGTAGGTCGATTCTCCCTCCATGCCGGCTTCGCCGCGTATCCTGAACACCCAGAGGTTCCAGGGATCGTCGACCTCGTCCGGTGATACCAGACCCTCCGGCTGCCCGGTCTCCAACGCTACGACGGTAGCCAGTCCCCGGTACCCCGACTCGTTCGCGAACATGCCCAACCCGAGGGCCAGCGTGTTGGCGAGGGCGTCAAGGACTTCGCGGTCGGTGTCGGTCGGGTTCGACTTGTACGAATGCCGGTGACTGTACGGAGATTCCTCGTCGGTGCCGATGAAGTCGAACAGGTACTCCCTGCCCCCCGCCCCCGTCCCCTGAGCCGTCATGATGACGTGGACATCGGCGACCTGCCTGTCGCGGACCCAGTTCACCCAGTCGATCTCGGTGCGGTAGTACTCGTAGTTGCACCGTGCCTCGCGGCAGTCGAGGAAGACGTTGGGACGGGACTGCTGGGAGTGCGCGTCAACCCACGTTCCGCCCACCGCCACCAGCGCCCCGACGATGGCGAAGCATCCCCGGAGACCCCATCTCCCGGACGCCCTCCCCAACTCGGCAACCCTGGCGGACCCCCGACAACCGCTCGACGCGGGCGCGCCCCTCACCCGCTGGCTTTCGCTTCGAAGACGCCCACCCTGAGCGGCGGATCGACCCACCAGTGGAAGAAAAAGCGGTTCTCGCCCTCCACGATCACGGCTTCGCGGCGCTCACGCGTCTTGGGCCAGTCCGTACGACCGTTGAGGACGACCAGAACCTGCCCGGCCTCGAGCGCCGCCACCTTTTCCCCCAGCGCACCCTCAAGCCTCCCCAGCAGCTCCCGTTCGGCGTGGCGCTGCACGTCGCCATCGGCCTCCGCGCCCACCTCGCCCGTCGCCACGGCACGGTAGCCGTCCTCGAAGTCCCCCGCCGAGACCGAAAGGACCCGGTCGCGCTGGAACCCGATCTCGGTCATCGCGGCGGGATTGAAGTTCGGCTCGACGCTGTGGTACCACTTGCCGTATCGCCTGAGGATCATTCAGCCGCTCGTGGTGAAGGGTGGGCGTTGCAGGGACGCGGGGGACAGTCCATAGCAGCCCGTGGACAAAATCCCCCCGGCATTCGAGCGGCGATACATCCGCGCTGGCCGCTTCGCCTCACCTGTCCACGCTGTAAAGTACACATTACATTATGTCATGTTCATTATACATTTGGCTACTCCAGGGCTTCGCTCTGCGTTGCTCCTCGGGCGAATAGCGCTGCTATTCCCCCTTCGTCGCGCCTTGCCAGCCCGGCGTCTCGCCGCTCTCGGTGCTCGCGGGGCTTTATCCACGGACTGCTAGCCGCTCCCATGAGACACGACCCGAAGCCTTCGCGTTGAGACCTGCCCGGCAGCGTGTCCATCCCGGGTGTCAGCTGTCGTGGCTCAGCAGTGCCGCCAACTCCTCCGGCGCGAGCTCCGTCCCGGCCTTGCTCCCCATCCCGCGCCCCGACCGCGTCCGCGTCCGTGAAGGGTCCCTGCGCTCCATGACCACGCCCCCCGCAAAGTCGAAGTCCGGATGGTGCACCTTGTCCAGCCGGCGCTCCAGCTGAAACTCGAGGGTTCGGAACGCGCCGATGTCCGCCGCAGTCACGAAGGTCACGGCCTCGCCCGTCGCCCCCGCCCTTCCCGTCCGCCCGATGCGGTGCACGTAGTCGCCCGGGTCGAGCGGCACGTCGTAGTTGACCACATGCGAGATGCCCTCGATGTCCAGCCCCCGCTGCGCGATGTCGGTGGCAACCAGCACCCGCACGTCGCCGTTGCTGAAACGCTCCATCGCGCGGGTGCGGTGGCGCATCTGCCGGTCGGAATGGATCGCGTCGCAGGAGATGCGGGCCTTTTCCAGCCGCGACTGCAGGGTATTCGCGCCGATCTTGGTGCGCGTGAAGACGAGCACCTGGTCCCATCCCGGCTGGGCAAGGAGGTGGATCAGAAGGTCGGGCTTCAGCTCCGGGCGCACGGAATACGCGATCTCCGAGATCCCCTGAGCCTTGGTGCCCGAGGGGGAGACCTCGATCCAGGCGGGATCGCGCGTCATGCGCAACGCCAGGGCGTGGACGGCGTTGGGCATGGTGGCCGAGAAGAGGAGGGTCTGCGGCCGCCGCCCGAGCCCGCGCACCACCTGTTCGATCTGGGGCCGGAACCCCATGTCCAGCATGCGGTCCGCCTCGTCCAGGACCAGCAGCCGCACACCCTTCAGCTTCGCCCTGCCGCGCTGCTGCAGATCGATGAGCCGTCCCGGCGTGGCCACCACGACCTCGTCGCCGCGGGCAAGCGCGTCCAGCTGCGGCCCGTAGGCGACCCCACCGTGAATCACGGCCGAGCGCACCTTCGAACCGGCGGCCAGCGCCTCGGTGTCCTCGCAGACCTGCTGCGCGAGCTCGCGGGTGGGACAGAGCACCAGCACCTGCAGCCCGCCACCCTCCTCGAGCCCCTCCAACGCGGGCAGCATGAACGCGCCGGTCTTACCGGTCCCGGTACGGGCGATGCCGACCACGTCCCGCCCGCCCATGACCAGGGGAATGGCCTGCTGCTGAATGGGGGTCGGCCGGGTCCAGCCGATGGATTCGATGGCGGCCAGTCGGAGCGGCGAGAGCCCGAAGGCCGAGAAGTTGGTCGATTCGGTCAAGTCATGCGTGACGGTACAATGGCGTGCCGGGCGCGATCGCCCGACCTGGGGCCCGTGGCAGCAACCCCGCTGCATTCAACCGGCGACAGATCCACGGGCTTGTGAAAAATGTAACAAGCTCCATCAGCGTCGAACAACCGAAAGGTGGACGGGCCTGTCCTGCACCCCACTCGCCGTCCCGCATACGTCGAGCCACCGGGGATGCCGGACACGGGTGACGCCAGCCCCCCCTTCTCGCCATCTTCAAGACATGTCCGATCCAAACACCTCCGTCCTCTTCGTCTGCCTCGGGAACATTTGCCGCTCCCCCCTGGGCGAGGGGATCTTCGCCGCTCTGGCGAAGGAGCGCGGCCTCGCCGACGACTTCCACGTGGACTCCGCCGGGACAGCCGCCTACCACACGGGCGATCCACCCGACTCCCGTTCGGTCGCCGTGGCCGCGGCGCACAGCGTCCGCCTCACCGGGTACGCGCGCCAGGTCACCCCGCGCGACTTCGAGCACTTCGACGTGATCGTCGCCATGGACCGCAGCAACCGCCGCTCCCTGCAGCGCTTGCGGCAACGACTCGAGCGGGGCCAAGGCGGCCTCGCCGACATCGTCCTGATGCGCGACTACGACCCCGGCGCGCACGACCCGGATGTCCCGGACCCCTACTACGGCGGACAGGACGGTTTCGAGCGGGTGTACCGAATCCTGGAACGCGCCTGCGGCGGCCTGCTGGACGAACTGGCGGGCCCCGGCCGGGATTGACGACCGGACCGAGATGGACCCGGCTGTCCTCCGCAGCGCCTGCCGTGCCGCCGGCATTGACCCGTCGGAGGTGCTGGGCACGCGCCTGGTTGGCGGCGGCTGCGTCAACGAGGGGCTGAAGGTACGGACCCGGGGCGTCGACGTTTTCCTCAAGTGGAACGCGACGGCAGGGCACCGCTTCTTCCGGGTGGAAGCGGAGGGACTTGAGGCGCTTGCGGCCTGCGGGGCGGTCAGGATCCCCGCCGTGCTGGCGCACAGCCAGGAGTGTGACTCCGTCGCGTGGATTCTGCTGGAATGGATCGAGGAGTCGGCCCCGCACGAGGACTCGTGGCACCGGCTGGGACGCGAACTCGCCGCTCTGCACCGCTGTTCCGAAGGCGACGGCCGGTACGGTTGGCACGCGGACAACGTGATCGGCTCGCTGCCGCAGCCGAACCGGTGGACCGAGGACTGGGGCGACTTCTGGGCCGAACTGCGCATCCGTCCGCTGGCCCGCGAACTGGCTGGGCGGGGCACGCTCTCCGCGCGCCAACTGGACACGGTCGAGAGGGCGGCCGACCGCGCCGGCGCCCTTCTCAACAAGGCGGCCGAAGCCGACGGTCCGTCACTTCTGCACGGCGACCTCTGGTCCGGCAACGTCCTCTTCGCCCGGCGGCGGGAGGGGCGGCGAAGTGGCGAAGCCGAACCCGTGCTCATCGACCCGGCCGTATACGTCGGCCACCGGGAGGTCGACCTGGCCATGACGCGGCTCTTCGGCGGCTTCCCCCGTGCCTTCTACCGCGGCTACGACGAGGCCTGGCCCAGGCGACCGGGCCATGAGCGGCGGCGCCCCGCGTACGAGCTGTACCCGCTGCTGGTGCACGCGCGGCTTTTCGGGGGTGGGTACGTGGGGGCGGCGGTGCGGGCGGCTGAGGCGGTTGGCCGCACTCACGCACGGGCATTCAGAAGGGGTTGACGACTCGAATCCCGCCGTAGTCCTGGTCGTGGAGCGCGGCGCGCGGCAGGTTGTCGGCCATGCGCAGCCCCACGCCGCGCGCGTCGAAGTCGGCGAAGACCTCGTCGAACAGCCTGCGCCTGCACTCAAGCGCGGACTCGAGGGGTGGAGACTCCTGTCTCTCGCGCCGCCGGCCGCGGGGCGCGAGACGCCGCAGGAATTCCCGCACCAGCGCCGACACCGACGTGTCCAGTTCCGCCGCCCGGATACGGGCGCGGCGATGGGTCTCCAGCCGTCGATTGATGATCGTCCAAGGTCGGAAACAGCTCCCGTTCGGCCCGACCGTTTCCGAGCCGGAAGATGTCCTGGTCGCCGGACGCGAGGGTGGCGGACGTGACCAGGCTGGAGAGCGAGGGGTCATGGGGGGACAGTCAATCGCCGGTGTCGGCCACGCGGAGGCCTTCCCGCTCGGCCGCCTCGCCCAGGCGCCGGTCGAGGCAATGGAAAACCAGCGGATCCGGGAGCTGCTCGCTCACCAGCAGGGCCGCGCCGAGCTGGCCGGCATCGGCGGCCCGAAGCGGGTGCCGCGCCAGCACCGCGTTCGCCCGGGCGCGCACGGCAAGCACATCGACCACTTCGTCCCAGCCGGCGGCCAGGCCGCGAAGGCGGTCGAGAACCGCCCGTCGCTGCGCCCGGGTCAGCGTCCCTTCACGCGTGCGCCTCTCGATCGCGCTCGTGATCTCCGTCCTCGTCCACGCCCAGGTGACGACGTGGTCGTCTTCCAAGAGCCACGTTCGAGCCAACCGGCTCCGAGGTTCCGAGACGATCAGCGGGACGAGCGCCGACGCATCCCAATACCTCACAGCCGGTCGGTCCGGTCCTCCGCGAGGGCCTGCGAAATGCTGGTCGGCAGCTCAAGGGGAGGGCTGTCGAGAATCGACGTGGCCGGACCCTCGCGGGGCCTGAGAAGGCCGTCGCGGACCAGCCGGTCCCGGACAGCATCGTCGCTCCCCGGCTTGGGCGCCATCAATCTGGCGACAGGCACGCCGCGGTCGAGGATCTGAACTTCGCCGCCCCGCCGAACGTGGCGGAGGTAGCGCGAGAGGTTGGCCTTGAGGGCGGAGACTGAGACGGTGGTCATGATACCAATCTAGTCTCGACATTATGACCAATCAAGTCATTCCATCTCTTCCATCGAAGCTACCTCCTCACCGCGACCATCAGCCCGTCCCCCACGGGCAGGATGGTCGCTTCGAACCGCTCATCCGCGGCCACGCGCTCATTGAAGCGGTGGATGTCCACCGCCAGCCCCCCGAACCATTCCGGATCGAGCACTTCGCCGCGCCACAGCGCGTTGTCGGCCACCAACAGCCCATTGTGGCAGACAAGACGCGCCGCCTGGTCCAGGTAGTCGCAGTAGCGCTCCTTGTCGGCGTCCAGGAAGACCGCGTCGAAGGGAGGATCCGGGTCCAGCGCGGCCATCTGGTCGAGTGCGTCACCGACCCGCACCTCGACACGGTCGCCGAGACCGGCGTCCTCCACCGATTTGCGGGCCACGGCAGCGCGGTCCGGGTCGATCTCCAGCGTGATCAGCTTGCCGTCGGGCGGCAGCGCCCGCGCGATCCACACCGCCGAGTAGCCCGCCAGAGTGCCGATCTCGAGAACGCGTCGGGCCCCGATCGCACGCAGCAGGATCTGCACGGCGCGGGCGGTGGCGGGGGGAAGCTGGATCGCGGGCAGCGCGGCTTCGGCGGCCCGGGCGCGTATCGCGCGCAGGCAGTCGTCTTCGCGCGCGAAGAGGTGGCGGACGTATTCGTCGAGCCTGTCGTGGGGCAATTCCGAGGGCGCGGGCGCGCCACTTACGATGATCTCGGCCGCGCCGGGACCCCCTCCTCCCCCCCTCCCCTCACCCATTCAGCACCTTCGCCATGTTGAGCACGTCACGGAGGGCGATCCGGAAACCGTCGCGGACGGCGCGCTCACCCGCCCAACACCCTCGCCATGCGCCGCACGCCCTCCTCGATGTCCTCGTCCGACGAGGCGGTGCTCATGCGTGCGAAGCGCGGGTCGCCGAACGCCTCACCCGGGACGATCGCCACACCCACCTCCTCCAGGATGCGCGTGCAGACGTCGCCGGCGCACGTGACGTTCCCGTCGAACGCGCCGTCCACCCTGAAGTACAGGTAGAACGCGCCCTCGGGCCGGACGTAGAAGCACCCCGGGAGCAGCTCGTCGAAGAGGCGCGTGACGAGGTCGCGGCGGCGGCGGAAGGCGGCCAGCATGACGGCCCGGTCGCGCGCGCCCTCCTCGCCCCGGGTGAGGCCCTCGAGGGCGGCCACCTGGGACGGCGTGGCCGCGTTCAGCGACACGTGGCTCTGGAGCGCCGACATCTTGGCGGCGAGCTCGGCCGTGGTGTAGGAGAAGCCGACCCGCCACCCGGTCATCGCGAACGCCTTGGACATCCCGTTCGTCACCACCAGGTCGCCCACCGCGTCCGGGTCCAGATCGAGAGCACCCGGAGCCTTGGCCCCCTCGCCGTAGTAGATCTCCTGGTAGATCTCGTCGCTGATCAGGGTGACGCCGCGCGACCTGGCCCAATCCGCTATTGCGCCGAGCGCCGCTTTCGAATACACGCCCCCCGTCGGATTCGAGGGGGTCGAGAGGATCAGCCCCCTGCTCCGCTCCGTCGCCGCTGCTTCCAGATCGTCGGGGGTGAGCATGAATTCGCGGCTCTCGCTCCCTGCCACCGGGACCGGCTCGGCGCGCGCCAGCGTCACCATCTCGGGGTAGGAGGTCCAGTACGGCGACCCGATCAGCACCTCGTCGCCGGGGCCGAAGAGGCAGAAGCAGGCGTTGAAGAGGGACTGTTTCGCGCCCGCCGACACCACCACGCGGGCCGGATCGGCCGTGTAGGCGGTCCCCGCGGTCATGTATTCGGCGGCCGCCGCGCGCAGCTCGGGGAGGCCCGCGGCGGGGGTGTACCGGGTGCGCCCCTGCCGGATCCCCGCGATGCCCGCCTCGGCGATCCCCTCGGGGGTGTCGAAGTCGGGCTCGCCCGCGCTCAGGTTGATGATGTCGCGCCCCTCGGCGCGCAGCTTCCTGGCAAGCGTGCTCACCGTCACGGTGGCCGACGGCTGAAGTCTCGCGATGTTCTTCGAATAGGTCATGGGTTGGTCGTTGTTGGTGGTCTTCCTGTGTTCGTCGCCGGGGCGGCTGCTCCCGGCGGAGCCGTCGCACAATCGGTTCGCGGAGGTATCTTTGGCAAGCCTGTCCATAGCACCCGAGCACCCGGACCATGCCCGACCCTCCCCCCGTCATCTACTTCGACTTCATCGATCCCGCCTCGCGCCTCGCCGCGCACCTGATCGACGAGGCCGGCATGGCCGATGCCATCGAATGGCGGGGTTTCGAGCTCCGGCCGCCCCCTCACCCGCTGATCGACCCCACCAGTGCCCGTTGGCGGGACCACCACGCCCGGATCACCGACCTCGCCCATGATCTCGGCGTTCCCATGGAGACCCCGCGGCTGCTGCCGTGGACCCGCAAGCCAAACGAACTGGTCGAGTTCGCGCGCGAGGGGGATTGTGACCACACCGTCAGGCGCGCATTGTTCGAGGCCCACTTCGTCGACCTGATCGACATCGGGCGGATAGATTTGCTGGTTGATATCGCGCACCGCGCCGGACTGGACCGCACCGAGACCAGGGCGGTGCTGGACGTGGACCGCTACACCGATGCCGTCCTGGGGCACCGGGAGGCGCTCCGGGCGCACGAGGTCATCAAGCTCCCGGCGTTCGTCGCGGGTGGCCGCCGGCTGGAGGGCCTGGCCACGATGGCGGAGATCGCGCGGTGGCAGCGGTGGATCGAAAACGAACTCACAGCGGAAACCAACGAATAGAGGGCAACACAATGGCGGGATACGAACGCAAGACGGCGCTTCCTCCGGCGGAGGTCCTGGCCCGGGCCGAAGAGATCCTCCCGGTCTACATCGGCTTGAGCAGGTCGAAGCAATCCTCGCACGGGGCCACCTACACCGGCAACGAGGGCACCGTGGTCCTCTCCGTGCACCGTCACGGCCCCTACACCGACGTGACCGCGCGCACCGACCGCCTCCGCACCTCGCGCATGGACTACGAGATCCAGCGCTTCCTGAACCACCTCCCCTACGAGTACGGCGACGCCGGCGGCCCCGGCTCGGGCGAGCCCACATAACCGCCGGTGCCGGTCGACACTCCCCAATGACATCCTTCGAAGACCTCCCCCTCGGCCCGGAAACCGTCGCGGCACTCGCGGCCGAGGGCATCGAGGCACCCACGCCCTTCCAGGCGGCGGCGATCCCCGTCATCGCGCGCGGCAATGACGTCATGGGCCGTTCCGGACCGGGCAGCGGCACGCTGGTCGGCTATGGCGCGCCCCTTCTGGACCGGCTCGAGGGCGGCCATGGCGCGCCGGTCTGCCTGATCCTCTGCGCGGGACACCGCCAGGCCACCGAACTCGCCCGGTCCTTCGCTGGCCTGTGCGAGGCGTCGGGCACGCGTGCTGCCGCGCTGGCCGAACCCTGGCTGCTCCCCGAACGCGCCGACTTCCTCTTCGTCCCGGCCGACCGTGTGCAGGCGCTATGCGACCGTTCCGTCGATGTCTCCCACGTCCGGGCGCTCGTCCTGCACGATGGCGACGGCGTGGTCAAGGGTGTCCGCCCGGACCACCTCGAGACCTTCCTCACCGAACTGCCCCGCGAGTGCCAGCGCATCTTCTGCGGACTCCCATTCGGTCCCGCGCTGCGCTCGCTCGCCGAACGCTTCACGCACCGGGCGACCACGGTTCCGCCCGGGCCGCGCCAGATCCAGGGGAAGCGGCCAAAGACCAGGCCGCAAACCGACGACGCCTCACGTGAACTGAACCTGATGGTGATCGAGGGGGATCGCTGGGAGGCGGCGCTGGCCCTTGCGGCCGAACTCCTGGAAGATCCGGTCCGCCATGTGCTGATCTTCGCGTCTTCGGCCGATCAGGCGGCGGACCTGGGGGACTTCCTCGCCATGCACGGCTACGGCTGCGGTCCCCCCGGCGACGAGTCCGTACCCGTCTGGCTGTCCCCCGGCGAGGACGGGGCCGCACGCGAGGCTCTGGACGCCATTGCCGAGCCCGCGACGGTCGCAACGCTGTCCTGCTCGGTCCCCGCGGGAGCCGCCGCGGCAACGCTGCGTCACGCGGCCGGCGGCCCCGCGTGGGTCCTCGCCGCCGTTCGCGAAACAGGGCAC
Organism: Gemmatimonadota bacterium; assembly: GCA_009840215.1. Lineage (GTDB taxonomy): Bacteria > Gemmatimonadota > Gemmatimonadetes > Longimicrobiales > Gaopeijiaceae > Bin94. The sequence continues at coordinate 14,805 of VXOC01000037.1, forward strand.
CTCAGGGAGGTCGCCGCCGGCGCCGGCTTCCGCCTCAAGCGGATCCGCCCAACCCGTCCCCCCCGCGTCTCGGCCACCCTCGACGCCCGCGTCGACGAACTGCACGAAGCGGTACGCGCCCCCGAGATGGCTTCCTACTACCTTCTCGTCGAGTCCCTCCTGGACCGGTTCTCGGCCGCCGAAGTCGCGGCCGCGGCCCTGCTCCTCCTGGACCGCAGGAGCGCGAAGAAGGAGGCCCCGTCGGTCGGTGCGGCCCATGCATCGGTGCCCGAGAGCTGGGTGCGCCTCTTCGTGTCCGCGGGAAAGCGCGACGACCTCGGACCCGGCGACCTGCTCGGCGCCCTCACCAACCAGTCGGGCGTTCCCGGCAAAAGGGTGGGGCGCATCGACGTGCGCGAGAGCCATTCACTGATCGAGGTCCGTGAAAGCGACGCGAAAAAGGTGATCTCGGCGATGAACGGGATCACGCTGGGCGGCCGCAGCCTGCGCGTGGATTACGACCGGGCGAAGGAGCGGCGGCCGGGCCCAAAAGAGCGGCATTCTGGCGCAAAACAGCGATATCCTGTCGCAAAACAGCGATATTCTGGCGAGAAACAGCCGCGGCCGGGCGCAAAAGAGCGACAGGACGCAAAGGCGCGAGGGCCAGGCGCAAAGAGTCGGCAGCCCAGGGACAAGATGCGTTCAACGGGCGGAGGAAAGCCGCGACGCCCAGGTGGCAAGGGACGGCCCCCGGGCGGCAAGACCCCGCGCCCCGGAAGCAAGTAGAAGGAAAACGGCCGCCGCGCATATCCCCGGGCGGCCGACCCGACCTACGCGACGATCTCCTCTTCCTGCCGCCGGCGGAACATCCGGTACAGGAAGTACGCCACGCCGACCACCAGCCCCACCTTGAGGGCCAGAGCCATGAAGCTGAAGAACATGCCCACGAGCGGCGCCGTGACCGCCGCGATCAGCTTCAGCAGAATGAAACTCACCACTCCTGTGGCCGTGAGAGCTCCAACGGTTCTTATCGTCATTCCATCATCTCCTTATCTCGCGATCCGGGAACGTCCCGTACCCTACCCCCTAAACCTATAGGAAAGTTTCACGAAGAGTCCCTCGGCCTCCGGGCGCACGTCCCGGAAGCGGAAGGCCTGCATGTCTTCCATCCGGCGCGTGTACCCCATGAAGAAGACCGTTCCCGGGGTCGGTTCGTAGCTCAGCAGCGTCTCGAAAGAGAAGTCGTTGGACTCCGACCCCTTCAGGTCGAAGCACGACCCGCTCGAACAGTATTCGACCTGGTCGCCCCCGGTGGGGGTGAGCAAGGCACCCCGGCGCTGGCTGCCGTACTCCACGATCGTGCGCAGATAGAGTGCGCGGTTGAACTGGTACTGCGCCCGGAGGCGCGGGATCGTGGCCCGCGAGTAGAGCGATCCGTCGCGCTGCCGCAACAGGCTGGTGTGCCGGACCCCGACTTCGGCGCTGAGGTTCGTGGTGGGAAAGAGGTTCAGGCTGGCGTCGCCGGACCAGGAATCGGCGACGTCCACCGGGGCGTCGCTGATGAAGTCGAAGAGCGGCGACTCCGACCGCGTCAGGCGCACATTGCCCCGCACGCGATCGAAGGAATTGACCCAGAAGAAGATCGTCCCGGAACTCAGGCCCTGGAAGAGCGACTGGTCGGGGAAGAAGGCCCGCCTGACACCCCCGGCACTCCTGGAGGCGAGGCTGTAGTAGCTGTCGCGCTCGAAGCGGTAGTACGAACGCGAGTAGTTGCCCCAAACGGTGATGTTGCCGCGGAATGAGACGCTGCCCCCGACCTGCATGCTGGACTCCTGCGGGCGTTGCCGTGCCCAGAAGTCGTCGTGGGTCCATAGCCCCTCCGCCTCGAGGCTCGGGCCCCACCGCTCGATGAAGTCTCCGGGACGCCCGCGGAAGTTGTAGCTCACCCGCGACTGCATCTGGGCGATGCCGGTGCGCCTCAGGAAGCCGCTGCCCGCCTCGAAGTCGTTGCTGATGTCGTGGCCGCCGACCTCGAACTGGAAGTTGCGGCCGGAGCGGGCCACCTGGGCGGAGAGGAGTCCGCCGTTGAGGGATTCGGCGCTCCCGTGGGCCGCGCGGCTGCCCGCCGCGAGGAGGGTCACCGTGTACCGCTGGTTCAGTTGGAAGCGTCCGTCCACACCCAGGACCCGGTTGAAACGGTCCGGGCCGTAGGTTCTGTCGGTGTACACCATGCCGGCGTTGGAGGTGCTCCCCAGATCGCGCCGCAGGCGGAAGAGGTTGACGACCGCATGCGTGTTCTCGTCCGGATTGCCCGGGTCCGCCACGTCGTCCAGGGCACCGAGGTATCCCGCGTTGAAGGACCCGATCTTGCCCTGCAGCTTGGCCCCCACCACCGGATTCACGATTGAGCGCGTGTAGACCAGCTGCTGCGGAAGCTGGAAGATCTCGGTGCCCTCCAGGAAGAACGGGCGCTTCTCGCGCAGGAAGAGGGCGAAGCGCTCGTTGACCCGGATCTGTCCCGCGTCGGCTTCAACCTGGGAGAAGTCCGGGTTGTAGGTTCCGTCGAGCGTCAGGTTGGAGGTGATCCCGTAGGTGACGTTCATCCCGAAGTCCCCGTCGATCCCCTCGCGCTGGAACGCCCCTGCGCCGTGATCGTAGGCACCCTGCTTGCTGAAGGTCTGGACCGGATTGACCTCGAGGAACAGTCCCGGGTTCAGCTCCTGGAGCCCGGTGAGCGTGCCGAACTGCTCCATCTGATTGGCTACATTCGCCGTCACCGGCGCCCACGACTCGCCGTAGCCGTTGCGCGCGATCCTGCGTTCGATCTGCAGTCCCCAGTCCTGCAACGGCACCTTGGGGAAGCGGATGCTCTTGAAGGGCACCTTCACCTCGACCGTGTATCCGCCGTCGAAGATGCGCCCGCTCGAATCCCACACGAAGTCCGGGTTCCAGTCGATCGGAGGTCCCCACCTTCGCCGCCGGTCGCCCCCTCCCCCCACGACCCACAGCCCGTCCTGCTGCACGCCCAGCGGGTTGACCATGATGACGTAACCCCGCCGGTGGTCGTTGAAGGTGTCGATGATGAAGCGCACGTAGTCGTCGGATCGTCCGAAGGAGTCGCGGTCGCCCAGGGTGGCGCGCACACCGTCCTTCACGTCGTCCCACGCGGTCACCGCGAAGTAGATGGCGTCGTCGGTGAGGAGGACCCGTGCCTCGGTGCGTTGCGTTGCGGGCACCCCCTCGACCGGGTCGAACTGGGTGAAGCCGGTCAGGACGGGCGCGTTCGCCCACGCGTCCTCGTCGATCTCGCCGTCAATGGTGATATCGGCATCGGCCACCATGGGTCCGGGGACCTCCAGCTGTCCCGCGCTGCCGTCGTAGACGACCGCGTCCGGGCCGGATCCCGCCCGCTCCGCTCCCGCGTCGTTCTCCCCCGCCACCACTTCCTGGCCGACCCCCAGGGAAAGGGTCGTCATTGCCGCCAACAGTTCGATCATCTATCCGTAAGCCTCGTGTTCGTTTTCATGACTCTCAGCACCGCCCCGCAAACGACCCGCCCGTTGCAGACTCCGACCCGCCTCGCCGAATCGCGCCACCAACCCGCAAGGACACGCGAAGAGACAGCGCCGTTGGCGGCCCCACGGCAACCCTTCCGCCGCATGGATACAATAGCCTACAACGCTCGTGAGCGGCGAACCCTGTTGCAGGATCTGGCCCGGGGCACCCCGAACCCGAAGTGCCCGCGGTGCGGCTCCCCCTGTGCGGTGATCCATACGCCCCCCAGGGACGACGTGTCATACGTCAGGGACCGGGTCGTGGTGCGGTGTTCCGCCTGCCGGAGGAGTGTTGCGGTGGAAGCGGGGGAATTGGTGCCGTGAAACCGGCCTGCCGGGCTCTCCTGACGCAACCTGGCCGCACGCGGCGGGTATCAAGGTTGACCGGCACTTGCAAACCGGCCCACTATGGACCCGCACCGACGCCGGGTCCAACTCGGAACCCCAACGGGAGAATACCATGAGAGCACTGCTGACCCTGGCGCTGTTCGCCACCATTTCCGCCTGTGATGCGCCGCCCCCGGACGCCACCTCCGATGAGGATGGCGGCCCAATCCAGGTTTCGCTGCTCGACGACGGCACCATACTCCTGGACGACGAGGAGATGACGCCCGACGAATTGACCGACGCCCTCGAGGACATCGAGGCCACGCGCGTGGTGGCCGTCAGCATCGACCCGGATGTCGCCTACCGCAAGGTGAACGAGGTGCAGCAGGCTCTGACCGAGGCGGGGGTGAAGCGCGTGCTCGTCCAGGACGAACTGGAGTAGACCGGTTCGCGCCCCGCTTGCCCGTGGATAGAGCCCCGCGAACAATCGCCGCTCGAATACCGGGGGGATTCCGTCCACGGGCTGCTCTGGCGCTGGCGTGGTGCGCTCTGGTCCCGCTGTCCGGCGCCGCTTCCCTCTCGGCCCAGGAGCGCCAGCGCGAGCACACCTGGTCCGGTCCGCCCATTCTCACCCTCATCGCGGGTACGAGGGCGATGGGGCTCGGCGGGGCATTCTGGACCGGCGGCAACGCGGACCACGCAGTCTTCCACCACCCGGCGCTGATCTCCGGCCAGGGCTTCGATCTGTCACTGGGGGGCATCTTCAGCCGCAAGGGTGACGGCGATCGTCAGCGCGACCGGGACGCCGAGCGGGACCGGGGCCCGGACGACGCCATCCAGCTGGCCCTGAGCGCGAGCGGCAGCTGGCTGGGAGGCAATGTCGCCGTGGGCCTGGCAGTTTTCGACTACGGCGGCGACATCGATATCCAGCGGGAACGGGGACGAAGCAATGGCGGTGCGAGCCGCCCCACCGCAGCCGGCGCCATTTCGTGGGGCGCAACGGAGTTCGTCGGCACCGTGGCGTACCGCCGGACCCTCTTCGGCTTTGGCGCAGGGGCGGCCGGCAAGGTGGTCGGGTGGACGGTGGGCGGTGCGCGGGCACGCACGGTCGCTGTCGACGTCGGCGTGTCCCGGACGTTCTGGCAATTGACGACCGCGCTGACCGTGCAGAATCTGGGCCCGGATCTGGAGATGGGGGGGCGCGATGTGCCCCTGTCGCGGCGTGTGGTGCTGGGTGCGGGAACGCAGCGCCGCGCACCCGTCGGGCCGCTGGACATCGGCGGCGCCATTCAGATCGCGCGGGAGTACGGCGGCGACATCGTGCCGGGCGGCGGGGTGGAGGTGGCGTACTGGCCGGTCGTGCGCCGGGTCTTCATCGCGCGGATCGGGGTGGTTCGGGTGGTGGAGGGGGAGGGTGCGCCGGTGACCTTCGGCGCCGGGTTCGAGGGCGACCGGGTCCGGCTGGACTACGGGTATCGTGACCGGGGTCCGATGACGGGGCCGCACCAGATCGGGATCTCGATCCGGTAGTCGCGTCCTGCCAGCCCGGCGCCTCACCAGGCTCGGGCCTCGGGCGGCTCTATCCGAGGACTCCTACCCCCGCGGCACCCTCGCCGCCCTGAACCCCGGATGGAGCCGCGCCAGCCCCACATCATCCACCACCACCGTCCCCTTCTCCGTGCGATCGAACACGAGCAGCACTTCCCGCAGGTCCCCCGGGTCGAAGGCCGGATTCTCCCCGGCGAGGTCCGACAGCGGTATCGAGAAGTGCTGCAGGATCAGCTCCCACGGGTCGGCGAAGCGGTCGTCCTCCAGGTCGCGGCGGCGGAGCACTCGAATCGTCAGAGGTCTGCGCAGGGCCCCGTAGTCGGTGAGGCTGACGCGGGCGGTATCCCCATCCGCGTCAACGGCCGCGACGGTCAGTTCGAGCGGGGGCTTCTCCTCGTCTTCCGGATCCTCATCGCCACCCTCATCTTCAGCCTCCTCCTCCGCGCCCTCGGCCTCGCCCTCTTCCCCCTCCCCCTCCTCTTCCTCCGGTTTCTTCCGCGGTCCCGGCTCGTTGTCCAGCCCCCCCACGTGCATCTCCAGCGTCGTTTCGCCATCCACCGCCCACTCGCGCGCCAACCCCTCGGGCAGCGTGAAGGTGAACACGGCGGGCGGCGCGACCTCGTCCGATCCCCGGTAGCTGTTGTTCCACCCCAGCCAGAGCGCCTGGTTGAGCTGCGACGACGAGGTCGTCGCCCGGTTGGCCGACCGCAGACTCAGCCGGCCCTCGCGCCAGGTGCTGAAGTCGGCGCCGTGCAGCGCCACGCCGGCCGCCGACCCCGTGGTCACGTCGATGTCCTCCTCGAAGTCGGCCAGCGGCCGGAAGGACGAGTCCATGAAGCGCGTGATGTACATCGTGTTGGGCAGCCAGTCCCCCACCACGCGGTGGTCCCGGAAGATGGGACGGTAGCGGTCGTCGCCCTTGAGGGTGATGTCCAGGAAGGACGAGACGAAAACGCGGCCGAATTCGCGCTGGTCCTCGGGTGGCAGCAGTCCGTCCAGCTCCAGGATGCGGCCGCTGCGGGGGCCGTTGTCGTGAGCGCCCCACACGGTGTTCCACTGCCCGTGGTTGGCCCGGTAGACGTAGACGGCCGACTTGAAGAAGCCGCTTGCGCCGCCGACATCAACCCCGTTGCCGCCACCGGCCCGGCCCGCGCCCGCACCCCCCGTGAACCCCACCCGGTTGAACTGGCGCAGCCCGTGGAAGCTCGTCACGTCGCCGTCGTGCGAACCGTGGAAGACGAGATAGTTCACGTCCTGCACCGGCGCGCGCTGATCGGCCGGAAGGTACTGTCCGTCCACCGGCGCGATCGCGATCACCGCCTTGATGTCGAAGCCGAAGTCGAACTCGAACGATGCGTCGTCCGGGTATCGCGTGAGGCGGTTGAAGGCGGCTGCCAGCGCCACCGCCTCGCCGCCGCGCGAGTGCCCGATCAGCCCGATGTTGCCCAGGTCGACCCGCCCGTGAAAGGGGTTCTCCGGGTCGTCCGCGAAGCGCCGCCACGCCTGCAGGTGCTTCAGCATGAGCCAGCCGCGCCCGTCGTTCTCGCCGCGAATGCCCCCGTTGATGAAGTTCATGTCCACCGAGGCGAGGATGTATCCCCGGCTTGCGAGGAGCTCGCCGAGCCAGTCGTACCCGGGATCGGAGAAGTCGCGCATGTTGTGGTTGCCGTGCACGACCAGGACGAGGGGGTGGGGGCCGGGGTCGTCGGGGTACCAGACGCGCGCGTTGATCGGGAAGCTGTCGGGCGGGAATCCCCAATACTCGTTCCGGGACTTGGCTGAGCCGCCCAGGCTGACGAGCTTGGAGGCGTCGACGGACTCGGTCACGATCGTCACCGAGTCGCGGTACTCGGGGCGGTTTTTGTCCGTGCCGCTGCCGTAGTAGAGGGTGAGGACGCCGTGGGGGCCGGGG
>VXOC01000144.1 GCA_009840215.1 Gemmatimonadota bacterium
CTTCTCTGAGGTCTGGCCGGCAACCCCTCTACCCCGCCAGCCCCCTCTGCTTCCTCCCCAGCCACAGCGCCACCACCAGCCACACCCCCGCGACCGGCACCATCGACCACGCCATCGCGGCCGTTCCCAGCCCCAGCCACCCGAACCCCGCGAAGGACCATGCTCCGATCTGGTCACCGGCGCGGTAGACGAAGGTGTCGTTGAAGTTCTTGGCCTTGTACTTGTCGCGGCGCGGGAGCACGGTGTAGAGCACTTCGCGTGCCGGTACCGCGAGGGCGAAGTTCCCCGCGCGCCTGAGCACCTGGAAGACCACGAAGACCGCGAAGACCGGCGCCGCGCCCAGGGCGAGGAAGCCGGCCATGCTCAGCAGCGGCAGCAGCGCCAGGGTCAGCCCGACGCCGAAGCGCCGCATGATGCGCCCGGTCAGGAACAGCTGGGTCAGGAGCGTCAGGATGTTGACCGCCAGGTTGATCTGCGCGAAGACCGACGTGCGTTCATCGGGGTCCGCGAAGGTGCGCTCCATCACCTCCGCCTGGATGTTGTACAGGAAGGTCGACCCGATGGTGAAGAGGAGCATGAAGGCGCAGATGCCCAGCAGGTAGGGGGAGGCCAGCACGTGCCTGATCCCGTCCAGCGGCGACCCGCCGATCACCTCGTCGTCCGATGAGGGTGACGTCGTATCGGGCACCCGCCGCCGCGTCCTCCGGTCCAAGCCTTTCACGCACGCCACCGCGCACTCGAGCAGCACGATCGAGAACCACAGCAGTGTGGCGGGGCTGAGGCTCTCGATCAGGAACGCGGTGATCGACGACCCGACGATCGCCCCCAGGGTTCCCGCAACGCCGATCAGGCCGAAGAGGCGGCGGCCCTGCCGCTCCCGGTAGATGTCGGTCATGAAGGACCAGAAGACCGACACCACGAACAGACTGAAGACGGCCGTCCAGATGAAGAACACCCGCCCGGCCCAGATCGCCGCGGTCTCGCCCTGCGGCAGCGCGTTCAGCACGACGTAGAAGGCGACCAGACACAGCATGAAGAACCGGTAGGTCACGGTGACGAACCGTCTCCGCGGCCAGCGCGACACGATCGCGGCGAAGACGGGGTGTGCAAGAAGCATCGCGGCCAGCGTGCCGGTGAAGAGCCACGGAATATTCTCCACGCCCCCTGCCACACCCATCTGCTCCCGAATCGGCCGGATCACGTAGTAGGCCGATAGCACGCAGAAGAAATACGCGGCCGACAGCAGCACCACACCGGCTTCTTCCGGGCGGACTCCGGTCAGGCGAGCGACGAAATCCCGTGGAGTGGTCCGTGACTTGGAGCTCATCGAGGGGAGCTTGAGGGACGCGTGGAGAATGCACGGCTGCTGCTTGCCTCCTTGGAAGGATGGGCTTCTTTTGCGGAACGTCAATCCCGGGCGGCCGTTGCCGAGCCGGATCGTGACCCGCAGCGCCGGCCGCGGCAGAGGAGGAATCACAGTGGCGGTACATCCCCGGAGTGCCGCGGCCCGAGTGGTGAGCCGGCTCGTCAACATGCGGCGCGGCGAACCCCCTCTCGCCGCGATGTCCGCCCTCTTCTTCTTCACCGTCCTCTGCGGCTACTTCTTCCTGCGCCCGGTGCGCGAGGCCATGGGGGTAGCGCGCGGCATGGACGAACTGCGCTGGCTCTTCGCGATCAACTGCTTCGTGTCGCTGGGCGCGGTCCTTGCCTTCGGCGGGGTGGTGGCGCGCACCAACCGGCGCCGCTTCATCCCGGTGGCTTACCTCTTCGTGATCGTGTGCCTGATCGGGTTCGCGGCGCTGCTGATCCAGGATGTGAGGTCGGGGGGAGGGCTGATCGGGACCGATGCTCAGACGGCGCTGTCACGGGGCGTGGGCTACTCCTTCTACATCTGGCTGACCGTCATCAACCTCTTCACCACCAGCGTCTTCTGGGCGTTCATGGTGGACATCTTCGACGTGGACCAGGGGAAGAGGATGTTCGCGTTCGTGGGGATCGGGGGGACGCTCGGGGCGATCGTGGGCAGCTGGGCGACCAACTTGATCAGTTACTTGACCGAGAGCGCGTATCTGCCCGCCGGCCTGATGCTGATCGGGGCCGCCTTCTTCGCGGCGGCGATTGTGGTCATGTTGTCGCTGGAGCGGATGGCGGTGCGTTCGGAGGCGTCCAGGCTGGAGGCGGTGGGGAGCGGGGGAGCGGGTGACGGAGCGGGCGAAGGGTCCGCGGACGAGGACGCGAGTGGAGCGATCGGGGGCACCTTCTGGGACGGTGCCCGCGCGGTGGCGACCTCACCCTACCTGCTGGGGGTCGGCGTGTGGGTGGTCTTCATGGCCGTGTCGAACACGCTCATCTACTTCACCCAGGCGAACATCATCCTGAGCGATTCGGACACCTTCAGCCAGCTGCTCGGCAACTTCGCGCAGTTCGACACCGTCGCCCAGGTGGCCACGCTGATCACCCAGATCTTCATCACCACGCACGTGATCCGGAAGCTGGGCGTGGGATGGACGCTCGCGATCCTGCCGCTCGTGACCATCGCCGGTTTCGCAGTGCTGGCGGTGTGGCCGGTCTACGGGGTCATGATGATCTTCCAGGCGGTGCACCGCGCGACCCGTTACGCCATTTCGCGGCCCTCACGCGAGACACTCTTCAGCGTCGTGACGCCGTCGGAGAAGTACAAGGCCAAGCCGGTCGTCGACGTGTTCCTCTACCGGGGCGGCGACCTCGCGGGTGCCGGGATCGACGGGCTCTTCGCGCTGCTGGGGCTGGCGCTGGTGTGGGTGGCCGTGTCGACCGGGCCGCTGGCCGCGATGTGGATCGCGCTGTCGATCGGGATGGGGAGGGCGCAGGCGCGGCGTGTGGGCAACCCGTAACGCCGGTTTCGATGGCTATCCCCGGCTGCCGTGCCGATCCTTCCTGTAAATCGCCAGAATCGCATCGGAGGGGAGCCAGTCCAACACGAAGGAGGCCAGCCAGGCAACCGGGTAGATGACCAGCCCTGCTACGCCCGGCCAGGTGCTCCCGATCCGGTCCCACAGTCCCTCCCGCGTCAACACGGCCATTCGGCTGGCGCAGACCTGACGCAACCCCGTGTGCCGCTCGACGAAACACCGCAGGTTGCCCTGATTGAAGTAGGTGATGTGGGGCGAAGCCATCCCTTTCTGCCATAGCCGCCGGTAAAGCCCGGCCAGGCCGAATCGGTGGAGGCAGCGAGCGATCCGGAATACGGCGCCATCCGAAGACGGCAGGTTCAGGACCGCGAGCCCGCCGGGTTCCAGCCTCCGCTCGACCTCGACGATTGCCGCGACGGGGTCCGGCAAGTGCTCGAAGACATCGTTGAACACGATGGCATCGTAGCTGTCGCGCTCACCCAGCGCTTCCGGAAAGTACCCGGTGCGAATGATGAGCCCGGCATCCGCATCGCGGTCCGAATCCGGTGACGGTTCGATGCCCTCGATGCGCAGGCCGCGCCGGGCAGCCCGTTCCAGGAACCAGCCCCTCGCACAGCCGACTTCCAGCAACATCGGGTCCGGTGTGCTCAGGAGTTCTTCCATCCGGTCGAGAGTCATCTCAAAGTTCAGCGCACGAACGGCTTCGAGCCCTTCGATTCCCCTTCCCGAACCGGCGTGCAGTGTCGACATCATGAAGGCGCACGCATCGCAACGCCTTACCCAGGGCTGAGCAGGCCGGAGACTGCCCCCACAGGCGGGGCAGTCGGCCCCGAACGCCGCTCCCCGGGGTTTGTCGACGGGCTGCCGGCCGGGTTTCGGGCTGGCCCGCAAGCGGCCAACCGAGGTTCCGGGGCTCTTCACCTTGTCAGGATACCGGAGCCGGTCCGCCCAGATGCCGCCGGAAGAACTCCACCATCCGCTGCGCCGCATCCACCGCACTCGCCCGCCGCCACAGGCTGATCACGTGCCCCTGGTCCAGGTACGACGCCAGCTGCGCGGGCTTCCCCAGCCGGCGCAGCGCCGTGAAGAGCTTGCCGGCGTCGTGGTACGCCATGTCGGCGGTGCCGTGCACGATCAGCACCGGCGTCGTGATCTTGTCGGCGTTGTAATAGGGCGAATTGTCGAGGTAGCGGCGCACGTTTGCCCACGGATGCGTCCCCATCCGCGCCTGTCCCCCCTCGCTCCAGGCCTGGAAGAACCCGTCGCCGTCCGGGTCGATGTGTCCGTAGTTGCCGAAGAGGTCGAAGATGCCGGAGATCGGGACCGCGGCCCGGAAGATGTTGGTGCGCGTGACGATCGAGGCGGTGCCGTACCCGCCGTACGACTGACCGGCGATCGCGAGCCGGTCGAGGTCCACGTAGCCGAGTTCGGCTGCGCGATAGACCTGGGGCAGCAGCACGTCGACCATCTCCTGCACGGGATTGCCGGCTTCCCGGTTGGGCCCGAGCGCCAGGTGGCAGAGCACGACGGCGAAGCCACGGCTCGTGAAGACCAGGTTGGGCACGGTGAAGACGTTGCCGCCGCCGAAATCGGCCGCTCTGCTCGTGACGTCGCCGCCGGGATACATGGTGACGACGGCCGGGAGGCGGTCGCCGCGCCTGGCGCCGGGTGGAAGCAGGACTGCGGTCTTCACCTTCGTGAGCGTGCCGTCGTGGAGCGGGACGGTGGTCTCGAAGGTCTCCGAGGTGCCGACGGCCACCGCGTCGAGCCGCGGATCGATGTGGGTGACGCGCTCCCGCGCCCCGAAGTCCGCGTCGAAACGGAAGATGTTTGCGGGTGTCACCATGTCCTCGTACTGAGCCAGCATGAAGTCGTGGCGTCCGCCCGAGGTGAGGTTGCCGAGCTTGGCGCGCGCCTTCCAGAGGATCCGGCCCTCGCCGCCGGAGGCATCGTAGCGAACCACGGCCTTCTCGCCGGTCGCACGCTCGGTGAGCAGAACCGAGACCGATGAGCCGTCAGGCTGCCACAGCGTGCGCCCGTCGGTCATGACGAGCCGGTCGTAGATCCACCGTTCGTCGTCGAAGGCGATCGTGGCCGGGGCGCCGCCGTCGAGGGGGACCAGGGCGAGGCCGCGGGGACGGGGATCGCCATAGGCACGGTCGTCGAAGAGGTCGATGCCGAGGACGGCGGACCGGCCGTCGCGCGTGAACCCGAAGACGGTCGAGGCGACGTACCCGAACTCGGAGGCGAGCGGCTGGGGGAAGGAGGGCGTACCCGAGCGGAGATCGGTCAGGTACATCCGCCGGTCCTCGATGAACATCAGGCGGTCTTCGGTGGGATGCCAGCTGTAGCTGTGGCTGAAGTACGCGCCCTGGGTGAGAGGGACGTTCTGCACTACTACGATCGGGTCCCCTCCCGACGTAGGCACCACGGCGAGGTCCATCACCGTCTCCTGCGACGTTTCGCTCACGGCGCGAAAGCCGGAGAGGTACGCGAGCCACCGCCCCGACGGCGACAGCCGTCCGGCGCCGGCCGGGACAGCGGCGTCGTGGGGCACCAGGGTGCGCGTCTCGCCGGTGGCGACATCGACCGCCTTGATCGCGACCAGGTGTTCGCGCGCGAAGTGGTCCTCAAGGGGGGCGGGGGCCGGGGCGTCCTGCGGTGCGGCCGCCTCCTCGCTGCCGCTGCGCAGGACCACCACGCCGGCCGGGTTCGCGGCCTCGACCTGGGGAGGACGCATCGGGCTGCGGTACTTCCCCTCCGGCGCGAAGCCCGCGTAGAGCGTCGCGCCGTCGGGGCTCCAGCGGGGCTCGTCGCCGTCCCAGAGCTTGGGCTTCAGGGGTTCGTCGGAGAGCCTGCGCGATGTCCCGGCCGTGATGTCGTGCACCCACAGGTGGGGCGCGCCGTCGGCGTCCGAGAAGAAGGCGATCGCGGTCCCGTCGGGTGACCACGCCGGCCGCATGCAGGCGCCCCCAGTGCAGACATCGACGGTCCGGCCGGTGGCGATCTCGGTGTACTGGACCGTGGTCCCGACCGCGGAAGCCGGCATCCCGTTGGGCAGGTATCGCTCATCGAGATTGAGGGTCGTGTCGGGGGGCGTGTGGACGTCGTAGGCGACGAAGTGGCCATCGGGCGACACGAACCAGCGCGAGCTCCACGGGAAGGACGACATCGCGAATGCAAGGTCGTAGGGGAGGGCGTGGGGGGTGTCCGCCGGGGCGGGCTGCTGGGCGGAGGTGGCGGGGGGTGCGGCCAGGAGGAGGACGAGTCCCTGAACGGCCACAAGAAATCCGGCGGCGCGATGGTGTTGGTTCATGTGACACACGACATGTAAAGTGGAGATGACATTATGTAATGTTGAGCTTACATTGCGGAGGATCCCCCGGAGCGCTTTCGGCGCATTGGATCCATGGTCGGCCGAAGGGCGAGGGGACGACCCGGGGCCACGGCGGCTACCGCCCCAGCAGCCGGATCGCCACCCCGCGCGCCTCCTCCATCGTCTCAACGACTTGATCCTGCGGCAGATCCCTCAGGATGTCCAGCGTGCGCACCGTTCGGGCGGCCTTGCCGGAGAGTCCCATCACGATGCACTCCGTGTCCTCGCTGGCGGCGGTCGCGAGCAGGCGGCGGACCATCATGGCCGCGCTGTCGTCGATGTAGGTGGCGCCCGAGAAGTCGAAGATGACCACCTCGTGTTCCCTGATGTCGCCCCCGATCACACTGTACAGCTTCTGGGAGGAGGCGACCGTGAAGCTCCCGTTCAGCCGTACCAGGCCGACCCGGGCCGCATACGGGTCCATCGCGTGCGCCTGCTTCTGTCCCGCGAAGAACACATGGTCCAGGATCGGCACCGAGACCACGCTGTCGAGCTCCAGCCCCTCGAGTTGGCGCGCGTGGACCATCCCCGCCGCGATCAGTCCGATGGCCACCGCGGTAACCAGGTCGACGAACACCGTCAGCCCCAGGGTGAGCGCGATCACGAAGAGGTGTTCCCGCCGGATGCGATGAATGCGGGTCAGCAGCGGCCAGTCGATGATGTCCCACCCGACCTTCATGAGGATGCCGGCGAGGACGGCCTGGGGGATCGGCTCCACGAGCTGGCCGAGTCCCAGAAGGAGCGCGAGCACGAGGAGCGCGCGCAGCGCCCCGGAGACCTGCGTGGTGCCTCCCGCGCGGATGTTGGTCACCGTGCCCATGGTGGCGCCCGCACCGGGCAGACCCCCGAACAGGCCGGACACCATGTTGCCGATGCCCTGGCCGACCAGTTCGCGGTTGGGCTTGTGCTGCGTCCCCGTCAGGGAATCGGCGACCAGCGAAGTCAGCAGGCTGTCCACCGAGCCGAGCAGCGCCAGGATGAGCGCGGGCTGCAGCGACCTCACGACAAAGCCGAGGGTGGGAAGCTCGAGCTGCAGCGAGGGCAGACCCCTCGGGATCTCGCCGATGATCGGGACATCGGTCAGCCACAGCACTCCCAGCGCGGTACCCGCGAGGAGGGCGACCAGCAGGCCGGGCAGGTACCGCGCCAGCCTCCGCGGCCAGAGCGCAGCCACACCCAGAGCGACCGCGGCCAGGGCAAGTGCGCTGGCGTTCATCCCCTGGATAGCGTCCGGGAGCGCCCGAATCGCGCCCATCGGACCGCCCGGGGCGGGTGGCAACCCCAGGAAGGGCAGGGCCTGGATCAGCATGATGATCAGCCCCACCCCCGACATGAACCCGGAGATGACGACGTACGGGGTGTACACCACGAAGCGCCCCATGCGCAGCACGCCCAGCAGCACCTGGATCAGCCCGCCGAGGACGACCACGGTCAGCGCCTCGGCGAGTGTGGCCGCGTGGGTGGTGATGATGACCGCCATGGCGATCGTCATCGGGCCGGTGGGACCGGAGATCTGTGACTTCGTGCCCCCGAAGACCGCGGCGAAGAACCCGACCGCGATCACGCTGTACAGGCCGGCGGCGGCTCCCATCCCCGATGCCACACCGAAGGCGAGCGCGACGGGCAGCGCAACCACGGCCGACGTGAGTCCGCCGAAGAGGTCGCCGCGGAAGGTGTCGAGGTCGTACTTGAAGCGGAGTGGCATGACGCCAACTGAGCGTGTGCAGCCCGCGCCCGTCAAGGAATCCGGGGCACCGGGGGACACATCGCCATAATATCGCCGAATCAGTCCGGATTATCGCCCATGGATCGCTATTTGTCCTGTAGGCTAGAAGCGGTATGGAATCGCCGCTATCCTCGCTGTTCGCCAGGGCACTGGGCCTCGAATCGCCGTGGTATGTGGACAGGGTCGAGTTCGATGACGAGGCATCCCGGCTGGACCTGCATCTGGACTTCATGGTTGGAGGGACTTTCGCTTGTGGGGTCTGCGGCAGACCGGAGTGCAAGGCCTACGACACGACCATCAGGCATTGGCGGCACCTGCACTTCTTCGAACACGAGGTGTTCCTGCACGCCCCCGCGCCCCGGACGCGCTGTCCGTCGTGCGGGATACGGCGGGCGGCGTTGCCGTGGGCGCGTTCGCGGAGCCGGTTCACCGTGCCCTTCGAGGCGCTCATCGTGGGACTCGCCGACAGAATGTCGCTGCGCGAGGCCTCTCGTGCCCTCGGGGAGCACGACACCCGGCTGGGGCGGATCGTGAGACTCCATGCGGAGACAGCGAACGCGGCCGTGAATGTGGACGAAGTCGCGCCGCTTCTTGATCGATTCGGGCCCGCGAGCGGGTCGTCTCTGTTATAGGCGTCCCGGCCGGGCCCAACGCCGCTACCCTTCGTCCGGAGCGGGCATGCGATAGCCGACTCCGCGCTCGTTGAGGATGTAGGTCGCCTCGGCCCCATCCTCTCCCAGCTTGTGCCGCAGCCTCTTCACGACGGCGTGCACCAGCTTCGGGTTGACCTGTCCCGCATGCCGGCTCCACGCCTGGCGGAGGAGCGAGCGGTAGGTCGAGACCCGTCCCGCGTTGATCGACAGTACGCGCAGGACCTCGTACTCGGTGGCCGTCAGCTTGACCCGGCGGCCCGCCACGGTGACCCGCCGCCGCTCGTAGTCGATGGACAGCCGTTCGAGTGCGAAGGGTGTGGGCTCGGCGCGGTTTCGCAGGGCGGCGCGGACCCTCGCCGTCAGCTCCGTGGGCGAGAAAGGCTTGATGATGTAGTCGGCGGCTCCGGCCCCCAGGGCCCTGGCGACGGTCTCGTCGCGCCCGTATGCGGAGATGAAGATGACCGGCAGATCGGCCAGCTCGGAAACGCTCTCCATCAGCTGGATGCCGTCGGTGCCGGGCAGCATCAGGTCGAGCAGGACCAGGTGGGGCTTCTCCGCGCGGATCACGCGCGCCAACTCCCGGTGATCACCCATGGACAGCGTGGTGTAGCCCCCCGCGGTCAATACATCGCGCACGTAGCGCAGCGTCTGCGGGTCGTCGTCCACCACCAGAATCCGGACCGCCTCCCGCCCGCGCCGCAGCGCCACCGCCCGGCTCGGGGTCGAATCCGCCGCTTCGGGATCGCCGGCCGACTCCTCGGCCACGGGGAGCGTGAAGGTGAAGCGGGCACCCTGACCCTCCCCGCCACTCGCGGCCCGGATGCGCCCGCCGTGGGCCTCGACCAGCCCCTTGCAGATCGCCAGGCCCAGGCCACCCCGCAGACCGCGCACCCCTTCGCCGGCGCGCGCGTGCTTTGTGAACAGGTGCGGGAGCTGTTCGGTGGGAATGCCCTTGCCCCGGTCGGAGACCGAAATCGCGACGTGGGCGCCGTCGTGCCGGGCGGCGACCTGGATGGGCGACGACTCCTCGGAGTGGGTGGCCGCGTTGGCGAAGAGGTTGTTCATGACCTGGACGATCCGCTGGCGGTCCGCCATCACGCGTGGCAGGTCCGGCGGAAGGTCGACGAGTATCCTGTGCCCGCCGCCGCCGCCGCTGAGGAAAGTGTTCCGCGCCCGGTCGAGCAGTGGCCCCAACTCCGAGGGTTCCGGTGAGATCGACAGCGTGCCCGTTGCGATCCGCCCCGCGTCCAGGAGGTCGCCGATCAGGCCGCTCATCTGATCCGCTTGCGTGTCGATGATGCGGAAGAACTGCAGCATCTCGGCCGGAGCGAAGCCCGGCGACGCGGCGAGCACGGTGGCCGTCGACCCCTTGATGGACGTGAGCGGCGCACGCAGCTCGTGACTCACGATCGCGAGGAATTCGGTCCGCAGTCGCTCGAGTTCCTCGAACGGGGCCAGATGCTGTATCGTGACCACGACCGACTCGATGTCGCCATCGGGCGCATGGATCGGCGTGGCATTGAGCAGCGTCTTGACGCTTCGGCCGTCGGGAACCGAGAGCACCACCTCCTCGTTTCGAACCGTCTCGGCCCGGCTCAGCTGCTCCACCAGCGGGAATTCCGTCATGGCGACTTCACGCCCGTCGGCCCGCGCCAGCGTGATCACCTCCGGCAACTGTTCCGGGGACCGGTCGGGCAGGCGCAGTCCCTCGACGATCCGTTTCGCCTCGCGGTTGAGCGAGACGACACCGCCGGTCCGGGCGTCGAAGACCACGACCCCGACCGGCGAGGTGTCGACCAGCGCCTCGAGGTTGGCTCGCGCCCGCTGTTCGTCCCGGTAGGTACGCGCGTTGGCGATGGCCGTCGCCGCCTGCGACGCGAAGAGCCGGAGCACCTCTTCATCCTCGTCGGTGAACTCCCGCCGGCCTTCCTTGTCCCCGAGGAAGAGGCTGCCCACCTGCACCCCCCGATGATGGACCGGCATGGCCTGCATGACGGAGTAGGGGGGCAGAAACTCCGTGCTGAAACCGAGCGACCCGAGGTAGCCTGGCGCATCGCTGAGCCTCAGCGGGCGCGGGTAGTCCCGAAGGAGCGAGAAGAGTCGCGGCCCGTCATCCCATTCCTCCATTCGCCGGTGCTCCTCCGGGGTCAGGCCGGAGCTCAGGAACCGCTGCGGCCGGCCCTGCTCATCGACCGTGGTAAGCACGCCACAGGCGGCATCGGTCAACGCACGGGCGCTGTCGACGATCTGTTGCAGCACGGTGTCGAGGTCGAGGCTCGCGCTGATCCGCAGGATCGCCGCCGACAGGCCGGAGATGCGCTCCTCCAGTGTTTCGAAGCGTTGCCGCAGCGCCCGGGAATCGTCGGTCACCGGTCATCCCTCCCCGGAAACTGGCGCACGTCGGCGCGGAATTGAATGGAATATCGCCGAAATCTCATCATCATCGTCCAATCTATCGCCCATGGATCGCTTTTGGGTCCTCACAATGTATAAGTGGCGATCCATCTCGGCCAGAAACGCATCGATGGGCTCCTTGGACAAGCCGACACAGGCTCATCGTTTCCGCCAGGCAGTTGCTCCATCGACAATGGGAAAAACAGAGACGATAAGGAACATCGACCCTACCGCCACGGTTCACTCGGGCGCCAGGGTCGACGCGTCTGCCATGGTGGAGGCCGGTGCCATGATCGGGTGCGACGTAACGGTGGGCCGACACGCGCACATCGGCGGCTTTACCATACTGCAAAGCGGAGTGTCCGTGGGGGAGTACGCAACCATAAGCGATGAGGCCGTGGTCGGGCCCGGGACGACGATCGGCGCCGGATCGACGGTGGGGCGGGGGGTCAGGATCGGGCGGGAGGTGGAGCTGGGGGTCCGCGCCATCGTGGGCGATCGCACCAATATCGGCGCCGGGTCGAGGGTTTCTGCCGGGGCCGTGGTCGAGCAGCGGGCGAACATACGGCAGGGTGCACTCGTCGACCGCGGTGCCAGGGTTGGCAACCGCGTGTCGATTGGTGCGCGCGCCTGGGTTGGACCGGGGGCGCGGATCGGGTCGCGGACGGCGCTGGGGGCCCGGGTGGTCATCGGCTCCAACGCCCGGGTAGGGAACCGTGCCCGCGTGGCGCAGGGTGTCCAGGTTCCTCAGGACGCGGTTGTGCCGGCGCGCACGCGCGCGGTGTAGTCGAGGTCTCGGGTCATGACGATCTCCGCCGCCGGCGTTGGGCCATGAGCGAGAACGGTCGCGAGGGCCAGCAGGGCCCCGGTTCGGATCTGGAGGCCGTCCAGATCGATCCTCAGTCGGGTTACGAGTTCATCACCGCACACGAGGCCGATTTCCCGGTTGCGGCGATGTGCCGGGCATTGGGGCTATCTCGTAGCGGTTATTACAGTTGGGTGAGACGGCCACCTTCGGCTCACGCCCGGCGGGACGACGAGCTGGCGCGTCGGATTCACGCGATCTGGAGCGCCAGCGGCGGGAGTTATGGACGCCCCAGGATCCACGCCGCACTTCAGCAGGAGGGTATCCGTGTTGGCCAGAAGCGAATCGGCCGATTGATGAAGAGCATGGGCCTTCGTGGTGGAAGCCCTCCATCGGATCGGTAGGGAGTGTGCCATGACGGGAAGGAAGCGGCGGTACCCGGCCAAGCTCAGGAAGCAGGTTGTGGAACTGGTGGAGGCTGGGCAGCGTCCCGCCGCTCTCGCTCGAAGGTTCGAGCCCTCGGAGAAGACGATCCGGAACTGGGTCAGGCAGGCGAACGTTGACGCGCGGTCGCCAAGCGGGGAATTGACGACCGAAGTGCGACGGGAGCTGATGCGGCTGAAGCAGGAGAACGAGAGGCTGAGGATGGAGCGGGACATCCTGAAGCGCGCCGCCGCCTGGTTCGCCGCCGGCAGCGGACCGGCCGCGGCCCGGCGCACGCGGACCGGGGAGTCGGCCGGCAGCGTGGAGAAGGCGGAAAAGGGGTTGGATTCCTGACCACTGTGCGAGAATCAGACGGGCCCGGACGCTCTGGCTCGACACAGGCATTGTTCTAACGTGAATGCGTCTGTCCCGATGTTGTGCACAGGTCGAAATCCCGATTTTGTCGCACTACAGTTTTCGAGGCTATCGACATTCGTCCATGCCTGGCGGCGACGGCCGCATTTCGGTTTCCGCCCCGCCCGCCCATCCGGTAATGCGCACATGTATCTCATACCGGGACAACTACTTGGTGACCGGCTGAATGCGCCTTGTGTGGCACCGATTTTGCCCCTGACGGGACCCATATCCGGGCCCCCGCGTGTGGGGGCCGTATCACAACCCTTCTCAAAACTGGAGAAGACAAGCATGAGCAGACTCAAGCTATTGGCGGCAGCCATGTTGCTTGCGCTCCCGATCATCAGCGCGTGCGGCGAGGACGTTCCGCCGCCGCCGCCGACCGGCTCGATTGACGGGCTGGTATCGATCGAGGGCCAGGGACAAGACGGAATCTCCGTCACCCTCAGCAACGGCGCGACCGTCACCACGGCGAACGGAGGCATGTTCCGGTTCGACGGCGTCGAAGCCGGAGCATACACGGTCACCATCAGCAACTACCCGGACGACGCGAGCTTCGACCAGACATCGGCCGCGGCGACGATCGCCACGGATGGCGAGAACGTCACCGTCAACTTCCCGGGCACCTGGATCCGCACCGCCGCCATCATGGGGACGGTGACGGTCGAGAACGAGGGGCTCAGCGGGGTCACCGTCAAGCTCTCGGGCATGAGTGATTCCGAGACTCTCACGGACGCCAGCGGCCAGTACGCGTTCACGGGCCTGCGCGCGGGGAACTACACAATCGAGATCTCGGGGTTCGACGAAGAAGACGTCGCCTTCGGCTCGACGCAGTCGACCGCCGCGCTGGCAGTCGGCGAATCGAAGGTCGTCCCCTTCGAGGGAACCTATCTGCGAGCTTCCGCGATCACCGGCCAGGTCACCATCGAGGACAATCCCCTCGAGGGCGTGATGGTCAGCCTGCAGGGCAAGGGCGAGGACCGGACCGCGACGACGAACGGTGCGGGCCAGTTCACCTTCAGTGAGCTGCGCCGGGGCGACTACTCGGTCGGGATCACCAACCCCGACGCGGACGAGTACAGCTTCGAGGTCACCTCGAAGACCGTCACGATCGCGCACGGCGAGACCGGTACCGCTTCCTTCAATGGCGTCCTGCTCAGGAGCGCGACGATCATCGGTACGGTCACGGTCGAGAACGTGGGCGGCATCCCGGCCACGGTGACGATCCAGGGCGGTGAGAAGGGCCAGGAACTCACGACGACGACCAACGACGCCGGACAGTTCCGGTTCACGCAGCTGTACGCGGGCGACTACTCGGTCGGCATCTCCGGCTTCGACGACGACCTGTACGGCTTCGACGTCACCACCGCGACGATCACGGTCGAGCGCAAGACGACGGCCACCGTGGAGCCCTTCGAGGGCATCGAGCTCCGTACGGCGGGGATCGAGGGTACGATCACGGTCGACGGCGGCCATCCGCTTCCGGGCGTGACGGTCACAGTGACCGGCGGCCCGAAGGACGAAGAGCACACCCGGGTGACCAACGATGCCGGCTACTACATGGTCGACGAGCTGCACGCGGGCGTGTACACGGTCGCGATCTCGGACTACGACACCAACGAGTACGAGTTCGAAGCGACGACGCGGACGATCGATGTCGGCCTGCGCACGACGGCGGAGGTTGCCTTCCAGGGCGACCTGCTTCGCACGGGCGGGATCAGCGGCCGGGTGAGCGTTGGAGGCACGTTGGGCCTTGATGGCATCACGGTCACGCTTTCGGGCGATGCCGACGGTGAAATGATGACCGCCGACGGCGGACAGTACGCCTTCACCGGCTTGGCCGAGGGTGACTACATGGTCGCGATCGAGGGTTGGGATGACGACCTCTACGCCTTCGACATGACCGAAGCCGAGCGGCATGTAGCCCAGGACGCCTCGGAGATCGTGAACTTCGAGGGCACTCACAGGGAGAACAACACGATCTCGGGCATGCTGTTCCTTGACGAGGTCGATCCGAACGGCATGCACGACCACGGCGAGCCGCCCTTCGCGATGACGGCGGAGATGATGGCGGCGTTGACGAAGGCCGGTATTCCCGGGGTTCCGCTTCTGCTGCAGGGCCCGGGGGTGAACGACGTGCAGTTCGGCGCTGCCATGCCGGACGGTTCGTACGCCTTCCCGGACCTGGTAGCCGGCTCGTACCGGGTGCTCGTCAACGTGACCGACACCCTGGCAAACGCGCTCAACCTCTTCGGCTTCCGCTTTGCGGGCGAGCTCACCGGCCAGGTGGCGAATGTGGCCGCGGGTGACGGGGCGACCGTCAACTTCCCGTTCCGGATCACCATGCAGACGATCCACGTCGGCGCGGTGATGGGCAATGCCGACACGACCACGGCCGTGGTGGACGGCGTGAAGCTGGCGATGTACCCGACCGCCGAGGATGCCGAAGACGGCACGAACATGCTGGGCATGCCCGTGCCAACGGATTCGACCGGCTATGCCAAGTTCGACTTCATGCGGGCGATGGACCACGGCCCCGGCGGACAGGGCACCGACCATCTGGTCTTCGTCAAGGTCGCGGACCCGGGTCACGCCGACCTGGAGGTCTCGGCCAACGACATCATCGAGGTCAAGTACCCGTCAACGGCTCGAGTGAGCAAGGCCCCCACGGCCGTCCGGTTGCTGAACAAGCGCGTGCACTTCCAGTGGATGGTGACGAGCGATTCCGACGCGCGTGGCGGCCCCATGCCGCTCGCGCACTGGAAGGTGGTCATGGGCACGGACACGATCGCCACGAACGCGAAGGGCATGGCCGAATACGACGGAACGGCCGACGTGGACAGTCTGCCGGTGTCCATGACGGTGATGCTGGACTCGACGCAGGTGGACTCGCTGACCACCAAGGGAGAGATGTGGGATCAGTCCAAGGCGCTGACGTATGAGCACGACGGACTGGCGCTTCCCCTGGGCAAGGGTGACGACGTGCCGAGCGCAGGCACGATCGAGGTCACCTGGGAGACCCAGACACTGGTGGTGGGCGTGTACCGGGAGAGGGATGATATCGCTGGCTACAAGCCGCATACCTCTCACCGCGATGAAGACGACCAGCGTCCGAATGCGAGGGTTGCCGGGGAGATGTCGGTCGAGGTGCAGCGGCACAATGGCCGCAAGTGGGTCGAGTACGAATGGGATCACGACCTGAATCCCAAGACCGACCCCATCCACCCCAAGCTCACCGTCGGTGCCGACGGGCTGGTCATGATCAACCATCTGCCGGCCACGGAGGAGTTGAGGGTGGAGCTGGACGCGGGTCAGCATCGCACGGTCGTGACGGAGCTGGAAGAGGTCAACACCTACGATGAAGACCTGGATGAGGGCATGACGGTCGGCTCCTTCGGTGATGGGGGCGGCGGAACGCCGGAGGTCTGGCTCTGCACCGCCTCGCTTGAAAAGCCTGCTGACGCGAAGGAGATGGAAGACTACTGCGCCACCTTCGGGTACCAGTGGATGACCGGAACGGTGGTCGGCGCGGTTTCACCGGCGACCAAGGGCATCGATATCGATCTCGTCGCGGTCACCGACAATCACGGTGCCGATGACGACGACGGCACGACCGGCACGACCGGCAGATTTAGCTTCCCCGGAACCCAGGACGGAACCTACGACCTGACGGCCACCGGCAATGCCGATTGGCATGTCTCCGGGACACCGACCCAGAGGGTGTGGTGCTACCATGACGAGAACGCCGACGAGAAAGACGAGAGCAAGGCGGACTCGGCCTGGGTCGGCAAGGCATGCGCGGATGCCACAAGGACCTGGACGCTGAAACAGCAGGGCCTTGAGATCCGCGGTTACGTGGCCAACGTCGACCACGAGTACAACAAGGTGGTCCGTGGCGACGAGACGTTTGAAGGTGCGGTTCTGGAGATTCACCAGGCCGGTACCGGGGCGAGCAAGGACGGCATCCCGCCCAAGGGGAAGAAGCTCGACCAGACGGCCACGGTCGACGAAAACGGGTTGTACAAGTTCGTCGATCTTCCGGCGGGCAGTTACGTCATCACCGCCAAGAACACGGACCTGTACGAGGCGCTCCAGAGCAACCCCGCGGACAATGTCGCGGGGCCAGCCGCTGCGGATGACGACTACGTGGACGTGGACGAGCAGAACGAGACACTCGCGCTGCCCTTCTGGGTCTATGAAACCAGCACCGCAATGAACATCACGGATGCGGTCACGGTGGGAACCGGCAGAACCGCCAAGAACTTCACCTTCCACAACTTCGCGCTCCTGCACAAGGACGGAACGTTCTCGGGGGCGGTGAGGGAGGCGAGCGGACGCTCTGGCGACGTGGCAGTCGAGCTGCGGCGCTGCCTGGTGTACACGCCGGCTGACACAATGGCCGTAGGGCCGGAAGATGACGTAGCCGAGACGTGTTCCGACGACCCGGCCTTCAGGCCGCAAGTGAAGCAGTCCAATTCGGGCGGATCCTGGGGCTTCCCGGGCCTGCGCGAGGGCTACTACCAGGTCAACATCGCGGCCACGGGCTACAACCGGGCCAAGTGGGATGCAGACGGCATCAACGACGACGCGATGAACTGCGAGGGTGGCACGGAAGCGGACGCCGAATGCGATACTCAGCGCACTATGAGGAAGTTCGATCTTCTGAAGGGCAAGACCGCGTTCAACCGCGACCGGGCCGTCTACTACATCTACAACGGCAATCTGCGGGCTGACGACATGCTGACCGGCCTGAGCGTCGAGGGCGTGACGGCAGTCGGTGCCGAGGCCGTGGAAATGGTCGGCGACACTGACATCGATGCGACTACTGCTCAGGAAGAGGACGGTGGCAACGATGTGACGCTCAGCGCCAACGCGGCCGTCACGTACCGCACGGGGAGCATCACGGTGAAGGCAACCGTCAGCGCCGGAGCCACCTACAAGGTCATGAGGGGGTCGGGAGCGACCGCGAAGACCTACACGCCGACCAAGAACTCCGCTGGCGTAGACCAGGGCGCGACGGTGCCGCTGCTCGCAACGGCGACGCCGGCTGCCGGTGGTCCCGACGTCAGTGCTGGGGCCGTAGTCAGTAACGCGATCACGGTCATGATCACGGGTGAAAACGGCTACAACGACCACGGGTATGCGTTCACGGCGACGCGGACGAACCCGGCCGGCAACGCGCTTGCCGACAGCGAGATCACCGGCAGTGGTGACGCCATTACCGGGTCAGGCACGAACGCGAGTCCGTGGGTCATCACGACGGCGGGTGCGACCACCCAGAACGTCACCGTGAGCTTCGGTCTGGTGGCCCTGGGAGCCGGCAGCACCTCCGGGTACTGCGTACAGGAAGTCGAGGTCTACACGGCGGATGGCACCAAGCACGCCAAGGCCACGGATACCGACGCCGATCTGTGTCCGGGTGAGTTCTACAGCCTCTCCTCAGGCGCGGCAGGCGGAGACGGCCTGAGATACCGGGTCGAGATGAAGTCCGAGGACAAAAAGACCAACGACTACTACATCCTCGTCACAAGAGGCAGCTAATCCCCAACCCTCCCGCACTCCAGCGAGAGGCCCCAGAGATCGCCCCCGTCCGGTTCGCCGGGCGGGGGCGATCCCACAACCACACGAATCAAGACCCTGGACCCCGATTCCCATGACGACGGAAGTCCACAAACCCAATCTTCGCTTCCTGCACGGACCCTCGCCACGCGTCGCGTGCCCGACGTGCTGATCAAGCTGGCGGCGCTGCCCTGGGCCCGCAGGCGGCAGAGGCTCACCCTGGCCTTCGAAGAGGTGGTGGTGTCGCTGGTCCAGGAGATGCCGATCCGGGCCGTGTCACGGCGTGTCGGCGAGCACGACACGCGGCTGTGGCGGGTGGTGAACCACTACATGGACTAGGAACCCGGCCCGGGTGAACACCCGCCCGGGCCCAGGCAGGATGGCGCCGATGTCAGGAAGACTTCGCTTTGGACTGGAAGACGCGACCCCTCGGAGGATCGCGGCACTGCGAACCTGCACCGTCGCGGTACTGGTGCTTGTGCTCGCCACCACAGGCTGCGACGACGGAATCGTGGAGGCGGTTCAGCCCGCAGGGGCCCCGCTGCAGTCTGCGGCCGCCTTCGTCCATGCCGCCGACCGCAACGCGCTCGTGGCGCTGTACAACGCCACCGGCGGTCCCGAATGGACACACAACGACAACTGGCTGACCGACGAGCCCCTTGACGAGTGGTACGGAGTCGTCGTCGACGACGCGGGCCGGGTCACGGGCCTGCATCTGCCCAGGAACGGCCTGAAGGGCGAGTTGCCGGCCGCGCTCGGCGACCTGGACGGGCTCCGATCCCTGCACCTCCACGCCAACGAGCTGACCGGTTCCATCCCGCCGGACCTCGTGTGGCTCCAGCGCCTGGGCGCATTGGTGCTGAGCGACAACGACCTGAGCGGCCCGCTGCCTGAAGAGCTCGCGGAGCTCGACAGCCTGGTCGGGTTGTGGGTCGGCGACAACAGCCTCGAGGGTGTGGTCCCGGCGGGCTTCCTGGACCTGCAGCCGCTCTTCTTCGACATCGGCGGCAACGAGAACCTCTGCCTGCCCGGAACCGCCGAATTCGCGGCCTGGGCCGAGCGGCTCCTCTTCTTTGCGGGCTCGGTTTGCGGCAAGGACGATCTCGAGGTGCTGCGGGCATTGTACGAGGCCACGGACGGCGCCAACTGGACCGACGCCGACGGCTGGCTCGAAGGTGACGATGCGAGCGGCTGGCACGGCGTCGAGACCGATTCCGTGGGGCGCGTGTCGGGGCTCGAACTGCGCGCCAACGGGCTTGTCGGCAAGCTTCCGGAGGAATTGGGACGCCTGAAAGGCCTGACGAAGCTCGACGTTTCCGCCAACGAGCTTACCGGCGTGCTTCCGGAGGCACTGGGAAGTGTTGAGAGCCTGACAGTGCTCGACGTTTCCGCCAACGGGCTCTCGGGGAGGCTGCCGCAGGAGTTGGGAGATCTGGCGAAGTTGGTCAGGCTCGACCTTTCCGGTAACTACTTCTCGGGACCGCTGCCGATTCCCCTCCGCTACACGGCGCTCGAGGAACTCAGGTACGAATCTACAAGGCTGTGCATTCCGGACGATCCGGGGTTCCGGCTGTGGTTGCGCACTCTTGCGACGCACGAGGGTACGGGGGAGCACTGTGCCGGCCTTTCGGAGCGGCAAATCCTCGAAGTGTTCTACGAGGCCACCAACGGGGATGGCTGGTACAACAGCCACAACTGGCTGACCAATGCGCCCCTCGGGGGGTGGCAGGGAGTGGAAACGGACGCCGAGGGACACGTGATCGGCCTGTATCTCAGACGCAACTTCCTGAACGGCAAGATCCCGCGGGAAATCGGTGGGTTGGTTCACCTGGAATCCCTAGACCTGAGTGCAAACTACTTCCTGGAACCGCCGATTCCGGAGGAACTCTTCGACTTGACGGAGTTGCGGGTACTGAAGTTCGAAGACACCAGCATGAGCGGTCCGCTGCCGCCGGCCATCGGCAGGCTTGCGAAGCTGGAGGACCTTGATTGGGGGTGGAGCGGCCTGACCGGACCCATCCCGCCCGAACTTGGCGCGCTGACCGAGCTCGTATCCCTCAGACTGGGCGGCAATGCCATGGTCGGAGCGATCCCGCCGGAACTCGGCGACCTGACGAAACTGGGGTCCCTGAACCTCCAGTCGAATCGGCTCACGGGCCCGGTGCCAACCGAACTGGCCCGTCTCTCGCGGCTGGCGTGGCTCTCTGTGAGCCGCAACAGCCTGAGCGGCGCGATCCCAGCGGAGCTCGGGAACCTGACCGACCTGTTCTACCTTGATCTCGCCCGAAACGACCTGACCGGGTCCATCCCGCCCGAACTTGGGGAGTTGGCCGAATTGAATGCCCTGTACCTCAACGGCAACTCCCTGGAAGGCTTGATTCCGGAAACGTTCAGCAACCTCACGAAGCTGGAATCGCTGCGGGTCGGCGGGAACCCGGAGCTGTCAGGCGCCGTGCCCGCCTCCCTGTCCGGCCTGCGAAGCCTGGACAGCTTCATGGCAGGCGGCACCGGTCTGTGCGCGCCCGATGACGCCGAATTCCTCGCGTGGCTGCGTGGTATTTCGGAAACTCGCCTGGCCCTGTGCAAGCCCGCTCCGGCCTATTTGACGCAGGCCGTGCAGTCGCAGGATTTTCCGGTGTCGCTCGTAGCGGGACAACCCGCGCTCCTGCGGGTGTTCGTGGCGTCGGAGCACGCCGTCGGCGAGATGATGCCCGAGGTCCGGGCCACTCTATATGTCAACGATGTGGAGGTTCATGAAGCGGTGATCCCGGGTGGCCAGGCGGCCATCCCGACGGCGGTCGACGAGGGCTCGCTGGCCAGTTCGGCCAACGCCGACATACCGGGCGAGGTGATTCGTCCGGGCCTGGAGATGGTCATCGAGGTCGACCCGAACGGGACCCTCGACCCTGGCCTGGGAATCCCGGCACGGATACCGGAAACGGGCCGGACGGCGGTGGCGGTCATCGACGTGCCCGACTTCGAGCTCACTCTGGTCCCGTTCCTATGGGCACAGAATCCCGACTCGGCCATCCTTGACATCACGGCAGAGATGGCGAGCGATCCGAGAGGGCATCCCATGCTCTTCGAAACGCGCTCGCTCCTCCCGATCAACAGGATGGATGTCCACCGGCATGATCCGGTGGTGTCCTCGTCGAACAGCGGGTTCAATCACCTCGACGAGGTGAGCCTGATGCGCAACCTGGAAAACGGGAGCGGCTACTGGATGGGGATGCGCACTCCGGTTACCCTCGGACTCCTGGGTGTCGCGTGGGTTGGGGGATGGACGAGCTGGTCGTTGCCGCTTTCGCCCACCATCGCGCACGAACTGGGCCACAACCTGAGCCTGTTTCATGCAAACTGCGGCGGGCCGAGCGGAGTGGACCCATCCTTCCCCGACCCCAGCGGCGTGATCGGTTCATGGGGGTATGACCGCGAGGCGGAGAGGATGGTCTCGCCGTGGTCGCCGGACATCCAGTCATATTGCGGCGGCCAGTGGATCGGCGAGTACCACCACACCAGGTCGATCAAGCATCGCGTACAGAAGGAAGGGTCCGCCGCGCGGGGAGCCAGTACACGTTCGGTCCTGGTCTGGGGAGGCCTGGACGCCCGCGGCGACCCATTCCTGAATCCTTCCTTCATCGCGGATGTCGTGCCGTCGCAGCCACTCGCCGGCAACGGCCACGTCGTCCGGGGAAGAACGGAGGACGGAACCGAAGCGTTCTCCATCCGTTTCGACATGCCCAGGATGATGGACGCAGAAGGTGAGCGTGGCGGCTTCGTGTTCGCCGTGCCGGTCACCTGGGAGGGCGACCTCGAAT
>VXOC01000188.1 GCA_009840215.1 Gemmatimonadota bacterium
GCCGTCCGCCCCGGTGCTGCCAGCGGCCTGGCCGGACATCCCCTCTCGTGCCCCACCTCCCCCCGCCTTCCCCGCAATCGCCTCGTTCAGCAGCCGCTGCACCTCGTGCAGGGTCAGAGTCCCCGCTTCCTCCGCCACCGCCTGCCGGCTTGCCCCGCGCCAGAGCACCGGCGTCTCCACATGGCCCACGATGCCAAGCCCGGTCGCGGCCCACCTCGGGAAGACCAGGTATCCGGCCACCGGCGCCTTCAGGTCACCGGTTCGCTCGGTCTCGATCGAGACCGTGTATGGCTGGCCGTCGGCCGCCTCGAATCCGGGCGGACGGTTGTGGACGGAAAAGTACCCCCCGAGGGTGTGGTCGTCCTCGCCCTTGCCGGCTTCCGGGGCGTTTGCGGGTTTGCTCATTCAGGCTTGCTCCCTTGCTCGGTTCGGCGGCGCCTGGCTCCGCCGTTTTCGGCGCCCGCCGGACCGAAAGGTAAATGGTCGGGCGAAGTCCTGCCCGGTGCCTTGAGCGGGCGCGTTTCTCCGTCCGTGGTCCGGCCCCCACCCACGGTGCCAGCGCCGCTCTCCCGCGTCGCCGCTTCCACGCTCCATCCCTATCTTTCCGGGCGACATGGGCGACAACCTCCAGCCCCCCCTCTCCGTCATCCCCCAAACCACAAGGTCGGTCCACGATGCTGGCTGCAGTCTTTCATGAAAACGGCGGCCCCGAGGTCGTCAGGGTCGAAGAGATGGACACGCCGCGGCCCAGGCCCGCCGAGGTCAGGATCCGGGTCGAGGCCTCCTCGATGAATCACCTGGACCTGTGGATGCGCCGCGGCCTCCCGATCGAGATTCCGATGCCGCACATCGGCGGATCGGACATCGCGGGGACGGTGGTCGAGGCCGGGGTCGGAGCGGAGGATTGGATCGGCAAGCGCGTGGTCGCGGATCCGTCGCTGAACTACCAGTGGTACGAGGTGGCGCGTTTTCCACGCATGCATATGGAGCCCTTCCAGGTCATCGGCGAGCACACGCAGGGCGGTTTCGCGGAGTTCGCGGTGGCGCCGGCGGCGAATCTGGTGGAGCTTCCGGACGGGTTTCCGGCAGCGACGGCGGCGGCGGCGGCGCTGGTGGCGGTCACCGCGTGGCGCGGGCTCGTGACGCGGGGGGGACTGGAGAAGGGGCGGCGCGTGCTGATCACGGGTGCGAGCGGGGGCGTGTCGACGATGGCGGTGCAGTTCGCCAGGGTCGCGGGCGCCGAGGTCTTCGCGGTGACGTCCACGGCGGAGAACGTGGAGCGCGTCCGGGCGCTGGGTGCCCATCACGTCTTCGATCGCACCACCACCGACTGGGGGCGCGAGATTCACCGGATCACGGAAAAGAGGGGCGTGGATCTCTGCCTGGACTCGGTCGGCGAGGCGATCTGGCCGCAACTGCTGCGCGGGCTGGCCGTCGGGGGGCGGCTGGTCTCGTTCGGGGCGACCACGGGTGCCGCGGGCAAGGTCGACATCCGGCTGCTCTTCTGGCGGCAGCTCTCGATCATGGGGTCGACGATGGGCACCCCGGACGAGTTTCGCGAAGCCATGGACATGGTGTTCAGCGGCAAGGTCACCCCGCCGATACACGCCGTGCTGCCACTCCACGAGGCGCGGCGGGCCCACGAGATGCTCGAAGCGGGCGATGTCTTCGGCAAGCTGGTGCTCGATCCGACGGGGGCACGCTCATGACATTCCGCGACGCGCAGGACCGGGTCGACCGCTGGATCAGCCGATTCGAGGAGGGCTACTGGCCGCCGCTGGCGATCCTGGCACGCCTCATGGAAGAGGTGGGCGAGCTGTCGCGCGAGATCAACCACCGTTTCGGCTCGAAGCCCAAGCGCGACGACGAGCCGGAGGCCGAGCTGGAGCTGGAGATCGCCGACATCCTCTTCGTGCTGATCTCGCTGGCCAATCAGCAGGGGATCGACCTGGACCGCGCCTTCGCCCGCGCGATGGAGAAGTACGAGGAGCGCGACGCGGACCGCTGGACGCCGAAATAACGGTTTGCCCGCTTCGCCTGTCCAAGTTGACGAGGGCACGCATCGTTCGAATCACTCCAACCAGCCGGGCCTGACAGGCAAATGGACAACGGGGAGACCGACGGACTCCTGGTCGCTCGGGTCCGGCGCGGAGACAGCAGGGCGTTCGACCAGCTGGTCCGGCGGCATCTCAGGACGGCACACGCCGTCGCCCGGGCCACGCTGGACAACCCCGACGATGCGGATGATGTGTGCCAGGACGCGTTCATCCGGGCGCTGCAGCAGATCGACAACTGCCGCAACCCCGAACGGTTCAAGGCGTGGCTCATGGCGATCGTTCGCAACACGGCGCACAACCGGAGACAGTACAACCAGGTCCGCACCGCGGTGCCCCTGGAGAAGGCGGTGTCGGCCGCCTCGGGAGACGATCCCCTGGCCGACGCCGAACGGACCGAGTTGCGCGGCCACCTCACGGAAGCGATGACCCATCTGACGGACCTTCAGCGGAAGGTCCTCATTCTCTACGACCTGGAGGGCTGGAGCCACGGCGAGATCGCCGACGAACTGGGGATCTCGGCCGGTTCCTCCCGTGTCCACCTGCACGTCGCCAGGAAGGCGATGCGGCGGCTTCTCTCGGGGCCCCTCGCGCTGGGGAGCATGTGATTGATGACGAACAGAAATGACCACATCAACGGGCACACCGCGCCCGGCCGTCCGGATTCGGACCCGGTGGTGTTCGAACTCGACCCCGCGTTGAACCCGGACCGCTGGGAGGCGATGATCGCCCGAATCATGGAGCGGGCACGGCCGATTCTCGAGGCGCGGCGGCAACGGACGCTCGAGGGGACGCTTTCGCGCTGGCGTCGCCCGGTGATGCTGGGTTCGGCGGGGCTGGCCGCCGCGGCAGCCGCCGTGCTCCTGCTTCTGCCCGGGGGAGATGCCGGGGCCGACGAGGTCTCGTTCGCCGAAGTCATGATGCCCTGGACCGTCGCTGCGTGGATGGAGGGGAGCTATGCGCCCACCGCCGGCGAACTGGTGCTCGCCGTCGAGGAGTACATGCCATGAACCGCAAATCGACCGCCGCGCTGATGCTTGCCGCCGTCTTCTTCGCCGGGGTGGCCGCGACCCTGGGCACCCTGAGGATCGTGGAGTACCGGGGTGACGACTACGGTGAGTATTTCTCCCGCACCGGCCCTCGCGATTTCCGCGGCGACCGTTCCCGGGACGATCGTTTTCGTTCGGACCGTCCGGGAGGGCGCGACGAGCGTCCCTGGTCGGAGCTGGCGCGTATGCGCGTCACCGATCGGCTGGTTCGGGCGCTCGACCTGACCGACGAGCAGGTCGGGGAGATCCGCGATGCGATGGACCGGTACCAGACCGATGCGCAGGAGGTCTGGGAGGATGTTCTTCCGGTGCTGGCGTCGCAGCGCGACTCGCTCAACGCCGAGTTCGAGCGGATTCTCACGCCGGCGCAGTACGAGCGGTTCACCAGTTACCTGAGGGCCGACCGCGAGCGCTGGCTGCCGGACCGCCGCTCGCGGGGGCGGGGCAGGCGGTAGTTCCAGGGCATCCAATCTGGCCAGAAAAGCTGGCCAGCTTTTTGCAAGGTGATTGGCAAGCCCTGGTCAGCCAACTCGATTGATCTTGCCCTCGGCGCAATTCGGGTAATCTTTGTCCCCTCCATGAAACGCATCCTCATCACCGGCGCCGCCGGCCAGATCGGGACCGAACTGGCCTCGCGCCTCCGGGACCGCTACGGCCCCGGCATGATCCTGCCGACGGACATCCGCGATCCCGGCTCCTGGGCGTCGCTTGGCCCGGCCGAGCAGCTGGACTGTCTCGACCTCGACGCGCTACGCGCCGTGGTGAAGCGTTTCGGTGCGACCGACATCTTCCACCTGGCCGCGATCCTGTCGGCGGCCGCCGAGGAGAATCCGCTCAGGGCGTACCAGATCAACATGGGCGGCCTGGTGAACGTGCTGCAGGTGGCGGCCGAGGCCGGCTGCCGCGTCTTCACCCCCAGTTCGATCGCCGCCTTCGGCCCCGAGACCCCCCGCGACCCCGCGCCCCAGTCCACATTGCAACGCCCCACGACCATGTACGGCGTCACGAAGGTGGCGGGCGAGCTGCTCTGCGACTACTACCACGCGCGTTTCGGCGTGGATGCGCGCGGGCTGCGCTTCCCCGGCCTCGTCTCCTACACGGCGCCGCCGGGTGGTGGCACCACCGACTACGCCGTGGAGATCTTCCGCGCCGCCCTCGAGCGGGGCCGCTACACCTGCTTCCTCAGGCCGGACACGCGCATGGACATGATGTACATGCCCGACGCGATCCGCGCGATCATCGACCTGATGGAGGCACCGGCCGCGTCGCTGGTGCACCGCAACGCCTTCAATGTCACGGCCATGCACTTCACCCCGGCCGAGCTGGCCGACGCCATCCGGGTCCACATGCCCGGCTTCGAGATCGACTACGACCCCGACCCCGTGCGCCAGGCGATCGCCGACTCGTGGCCCGAGCGCCTTGACGACTCCGAGGCCCGCGAGCAGTGGGGCTGGCGTCACGAATACGAGCTTCCGGACATGGTGGCGGACATGTTCCGGGGACTGAGACCCCACCTGGCCCGCGAAGCGGCGGGCGCCGCCGGGAGGTAGCCGACACCGATGCCGATGGACCGCTTGACCGGCGTGGTCAACGACCTCGTCGCGCGCATGGAGGCGCAGGGCACCGCGAAGGGCGCCGAGGTGGTGGTGCGCGAGGTGATCCCCGCGGCGGACGGGCGGGGGCCGCGCTTCCTGCTCGAGGGACAGGGGGACAAGCGCTTCATCCGCATGAACGCGAACTCGTACCTGGGCCTGAGTCTCCACCCGGATGTGGTCGAGGCGGAGGAGGTCACGGCGCGCGCGATGGGGGCGGGGCCCGGGGCGGTGCGGTTCATCGCCGGGACGCACACGCCGCATGTGGCGCTGGAGCGGGACCTGGCGGCGTTTCACGGCCGCGAGGAGGGGATGATCTTCTCGTCGGCGTACGCGGCGGTGGTCAGCGCGCTCGTCTCGCTCACCGACAAGACGACCTTCGTGATCTCCGACGAACTCAACCACAACTGCATCATCAACGCGATCCGCATGTCGCGGCCGGCCGGGAAGGCCATCTACCCGCACCTGGATCTGGACATGCTGGACCGCCAGCTGGAAGAGGCGAAGGGGCAGGCGCGGCGCGTGATCGTGGTGTCGGACGGGATCTTCTCGATGCGTGGCGACCATGCGCCGGTGGACGAGATCATGGCCATCGCGGAGCGTCACGACGCGGACTTTCCCGAGAACGTGGTCGTGGTGGTGGACGATTCGCACGGGGTGGGGGCCTTCGGGGCCACCGGGCGCGGCACCGAGGAGTACACGAACAGCCCGCCCAGCGACATCCTGGTGGGCACGCTGGGCAAGGCCTTCGGGGTCAACGGGGGCTACGTGGTGTCGAGCGCGCCGGTGATTCGTTTTCTGCGCGAGTCGTCGCCGCTGTACATCTACTCGAACCCGATCACCGCGGGGGAGGCCGCCGCCGCGCGCAAGTCACTCGAGATTCTGCAGGGTCCCGAGGGGGCCGAGCGGCTCAGTCACCTTCGCGCGTTGACGAAGCGTTTCGAGAGAGGGCTGGTGGCGGCCGGTTTCGAGATCATCCCGGGCGACCATCCCATCACCCCGATCATGGTGCGCGACACCGACGAGACGCGGCGCCTGGTGGCGGCCCTCTTCGACGCCGGCGTGCTCGCCACCGGACTCGCCTTCCCCGTCGTGCCCCGGGGCGACGAATCGATCCGCTTCCAGATCAACGCGGATCACACCGAGGCCGGGATCGACGAGGTCCTCGCGGCCCTGTCGGCGGCCCGCGCCGCTACCTGAGCCACGCGGCCATGCGGGTTGCCGTCGCAGCTGGGGAGGATTCTGTCGAGCGGGGGGACGCTGTCGCCTGCCAGCGAACTATCCCCACGGCCTCACACGCAGTGAGAAACCGCCTCCGAACCGGGTATAGAAGGCACCGCTGAAGTTCGTCTCCACCTTCCGCCAACCGAGTCGGAACACGCCGTAGATGCGCGACCCCAGCGTCCTCGCGAGTTCGGCCTGCAGAATCGACGCGTTGTCCGCTTCCTCTCCGGGCACCAGGGCGTCCTGTCCGGGCTCGATGTAGCGCTTGCGGGCCAGGGTCCCCTCCACGCTGAGGTCCGTCTTCTCCCAGTACCACACCCCTTGCACGTTCAATCGTCCGTGGTTGTACTCGACCCTGGGCGAGGTGGAACGGTTCCGGGTGCCGTCCATGGTGACCGTCAGCTCGAAGCGGTCCGTCCTCATGTCGAAGCTGGCCCCAAGGCGCATTGCATTGTCGACCCGCTGCACTTCTCCACCTTGCCGAGGGTAGCTGTGGTAGCCGTATGCGCCGGAAAGACGCAGGGCCCAGCGGTCTTCGCGCGACTGCGGGTCAAGATAGTAGATGCGGCTGCCCCCGGCTTCGACGATCACGGAGTTGCGGTCCAGGAAGTCCAGGTGCCTCAGCAGCGCGGGCGGCTTGTAGTCCGCGCGCTCGCCCGCGACCTTCACGTCGAGGTTCACCCCCCGCACGCTCTTCAAATACCCGGTCTGCACTCTGTAGATGTCGTATCCGGGTGCCTTGAACATCGGCATGGGAGGACGATCGAAAACCCGACGGGTCCGTGCCGTCGCGTCTGCGGTAAGCTGGCCGCCGGCAAGCGTCTCCCTGTAGACGAGGTCCAGTCTCCCGCTCTGCTCGCGCGGAGCGTAGTTGCGCAACTGGAATCCGGTGGTGGCGGACTGGCGAAACGCACCATTGAGACTGGCGTCCAGGCGGCGGCCCGATCCGTTGAGGAGGTTGAAGACACCCCGGGCACCCCATTCGCCGACGGCGGCGGTGGCACTCTCGGTGGAATCGAACTGGGGCACGGTGATGGCCGAAAAGTCCCCCCGCCACGCTTCCGCCGCCAGTCCGGCGGTGATCATGAAGTCGGTGACCCACGACTGGCCGGAAAGCTTGCCGGGTATCGCGGGCACCAGGAACAGTAACAGCAGGAGATTCCTCCCGGGTGCCCATCGCCACACGGCGGGGGCGGCGGTTCCGGGCGCGTGCTCTTTCATCTTCCTATCCTCACTTCCCGTTCGAAGTCCTCCAATTGCTGCTGCACTGCCGCCAGCATTTCTTCAACATCTTCCCTGTACGCCCTCTTGGCGGCGATGCGGTCCTCCAGCGGCATGAGCGCCAGCGCCACCGTCGTCGAGTCGGAGGCAGCCGCGTCCCCGGTCAGGTTCGTGCGGTTTCCGCCGGTCGGGATCTCGTCGTCGCCGAACATGTTGGCGTCTTCTTTGTCTCTGTCCCTTCTCTGGCGCCGAAACTGGCGCACGACAAGCACCTCGATGTCCTCATCCACTTCGGCGAGGATATCCGTGAGATCCTGCACTCTCTTTTCGAGCAGGCTCCGTTTGTTGCGGATCTCTCTGGGCCCATCCCCCGGGCGATAGACAACCGTGGGCATGGGCAGGAGCTCAGGCTCCTCCAGGGGCAGTTCCAGCTCCAGCGAGTCGAGGCGCGCCTCGTATTCGTCATAAAGGTCGCTCAGTTCATCGTCGGTACCCGACGTGAAGGACTGGATCTGGTTGTCCAGCATGCCGAGGTATCCGTTGAGCGCGTCCAGCAGAGACTCGCCCGCATCGATCCAGTCGTCGCGGGCATCTCGCCACTTGACGCGGAGCCGCCGCTTCTCTCCGGTCAACTCTTCCAGCTGACCGCTGATCCGCTCGACCTCGCTGTCTTCGCCACGCGCCTTCGCCGTCCCCCTCCGCTCGAGCAGCTGGTCCCATTCGTAGACAATGGTCTGGAACGCGACGCTGTCGGCCTCGTTCTGCTGCTTTGCCGCATCGTACGTCCTCTGCTTATCCTCGACCAACTGCCGTGGCAGGGTCGCCCTCTCCTGCGCCCCCAGGTTGGGTGGCGCGAGGGCGGCGCAGAGCAGGCAGGCGGCGAAGAGCAGGCGTCTCATCCCTCGATCCCGTGCTTGTTGATCTTGTAGATCAGCGCGCTCTTCGAGATCCCCAGCCGCTTCGATGCCTCGGTCTTGTTGCCCTTCGTCCGTGACAGCATCTGGCGGATGACGCGCTCTTCCATCTCGTCGAGGGCGCGGCCCAGGTCGATTCCCTCCCCGGTGCCCAGCGTCACCGAAGTACCCGAGTCCGGACCGTTGACGTTGATGAGCAAGGGTAGGTCGGTGACCTCGATCAATTCGCCTTCCGCGAGCACCAGCGCCCGCTCGATGACGTTCTCCAGCTCCCGCACGTTCCCCGGCCAGTCGTAGTCGACGAGCCGCTCCATTGCGGCGGGATCGATGGCCGTCACTTCCGACCGCGTCCGGCGCCTCAGCTTGCCCAGGAAGTGGTCGGCGAGGAGAACGATGTCGTCCTTGCGCTCCCTGAGCGGAGGAACCGTGACCGGAACGACGTGCAGGCGGTAGTACAGGTCTTCGCGGAACCCCTCGGCGCCCAGGAGTTGCTCCGGGGCCGTGTTCGTGGCCGCCACGATCCGCACGTCGACCGAAATCGTCTCCTCGCCGCCCACCCGCTCCAGCTCGCGTTCCTGCAGCACCCGCAGCAGGCGAACCTGGGTGGCCTCCGTGATCGTGGTGATCTCGTCGAGGAACAGGGTCCCACCGTCGGCCAGTTCGAAGCGGCCCCGCCTCTGCCTTTCGGCCCCCGTGAAGGCGCCGCGCTCGTGGCCGAAGAGCTCCGAATCCAGCACACCCTCCGCCAGCGCGCCGCAGTTGACCGGAACGAAGGGGCCCTCATGCCGGGATGAACGGGCATGGATGGCGCGCGCGACCAGTTCCTTCCCCGTTCCGGACTCGCCGTAGACCATGATCGTCGAATCGGAGCGCGCCACCCGTTCCACGAAGCGTTTCACCGCCAGGATCGACTCCGACTGGCCCACCATGTCGCCGTAGGGGGTGTCGCCGTCGCCGGCTTCGCTGCGCAGATACGTGTTCTCGAC
Organism: Gemmatimonadota bacterium; assembly: GCA_009840215.1. GTDB lineage: Bacteria > Gemmatimonadota > Gemmatimonadetes > Longimicrobiales > Gaopeijiaceae > Bin94. The sequence goes on from VXOC01000188.1 coordinate 9,041, forward strand.
CCTCAGCGCGAGGTTTTCCTCTTCCAGGCGCAGGCGCTCGTCACGCTCCCGCAGAATGCGGTCCACCTTGATACCGAACTCTTCCGAGCGGAACGGCTTGGAGATGTAGTCGCGGGCGCCCAGCTTCATCGCCTCGACCGCGCTCTCGACCGTGCCGTGGGCGGTGATGACCAGGACATCGGTGTTGGGCGCGGTGCGCTTGACCCCCTCGAGGACCCGCATGCCATCCTCCTCGGTGGCCATCTTCATGTCGGTTATGACCAGGTCCGCCCCCACATCCTCCAGTACCTGCAATCCTTCACTCGCGTCCGTGGCCGAGACGGTCTTGTGGCCGCGCCGGCGCATCAGGTGCTCGAGCCCTTCCCGCATGGTGTCATGATCGTCGATGATCAGAACCCGTCTCGTGCTGCTCATGTCGCCTCCTCCTCCTGGGCTCCCATCCACCGCGCACTATCGCCCGGAAGGTCTTCGGGGCCGTTCAAGTATACGTGGAACTCCGCCCCGAGCCCTCGACCGTCCTTCTCCTCGGCAGCTGTCACCAGCTCCACGCGCCCGTGGTTCGATTCGACCATCTCCTTGACGATCGCAAGCCCCAGCCCCGCACCCTTCGCCTTGTTCCCGACGAAGGGCTCGAAGATCCTCTCGCGGAGCTCCTCCGGAATCCCGGCGCCGTTGTCGCGAACAGAGAGTCTCACCTCGCCGTTGACCATCGCGCCCTCCAGCCAGACCCGGTCTCCGGCCTGCGAGGCGTTGCGGAGCAGGTTGAGGACCAGCCGCTTGACCTGGAGCGGGTCGGCGATGCCAAGGAGCGGTCTGCGGGGGAACTCGACGTGCAGGGTTCCGCCCTTCTCTTCCAGCTCGGCTTCGGCCAGGGCGGCCGCCTCACCCACCGATTCGCGAATATCGTGAAGCTCCGGCTCCGTGCGGCCGGGCCGGGCAAACCCGAGGAACTCGTCGATGATCTCGTTTAGGCCCACGACTTCCTGCCTCACCCGTTCCAGTATTCGGTGCCGCTCTCCGGGATCTTCGGTATCCTGCGCGGCGGCGGCAAAGAGCTCGAGGCCGCCCAGCGGGTTGCGGATCTCGTGGGCGACCCGGGACAACATGAGGCGCAGCTGTTCGTCGCGGTGCCGGATTCCGGTCCGCATGCGGTCCATCGCCCTGGCCAGCCGGCCGATCTCGTCCTCGCCCCCCAGATCGAAGGGGCGGTCCATGGCGCCGCGCTGAATCCGGAGCGCTCCGCGGCTCAGAACTTCAAGCCGTGACGCGATCCCGCCCGCGAGGCCCCAGCCGACCAGCGCCGCGAGCAACCCGGCCGCCGCGGTCACGGCGACCACGGACCAGCCGAGAGCACTGAGTGGCTCCAGGTAGTCGACCGGCATGAGAACACCGAGAAAGACCTCGCCCGAACCGTCGAGACGGACGACCCCGCGCTTGTACATCCGCCCATCCGATCCCCTGGACGGCTGGGCGCTCGTGGCGCTGCCGTGTTCGAGTGCTGCCGCGAGTGTAGGTTCCTCGTTCACCTGCCAGTCGAGCGGCTCGCCGATGAAATACGAGTCCTGCGGCGCAGCGCTCACCAGAACGCTTGCGGTATCCCCCGGCGTCCACCGAAAAAGGTCGGCTTCGTCCACATGGCCGTCCGCGCGGAGGCGCAGGAGTATATTCTGGTAGTCCGTCCAGGCTTCAATGTCGTCCTGGTCGCCATCCCTCAGCGTAACCAGGATATCGTCATTGGGGATGGCAACCCTGCCCACCACACCGGCCAGGTCGAGCAGCTTGCGATCAATCTCGTCCTCCAGCGCAAGCCGCGACGCGCTGTAGTTCAGCCATCCCTGGAAGGCGCTGACCGCCACGGCAAAGGTGACGAAGAAGAGAGCGAAACGGTTGCGCAGCCTCATCGCCCGTGTCCCCCTCGGCTGCAGTCAGACAAGGCACAACAGGGAACCCCTCCGTGATTGGCTGACGATGCATCCGGCCGGGCCCGGTGCATGCGCCCGGCCACACCCGGCGGTCGAAAGCGGCGTTGGTTTCTCATGGACCGCTACGCTTCGCAGGGGATCCTCTCGGCCACCAGGGAGTATTCCTCCTGGGGACCCTTCGGGATCGCCACGATGTGGTATGGCCACGAATTCCGGCGAGCCGGCGTGCAGTAATCCCCGGGGATACGCTCGACCATCTCGATCTTGGTCCGGATTACCTGGGTTTCGTTGCCAACCAGCAGAACCCTGCGAACCTCGACCGTGTGCCCCGTGAAATCACGCCGGCCCAGGGCTGCGACGACCACCATCTTGCGGGCCCAGTCGATCTCCGGCGGCCTCCTCTCTCCACCCGTGTGCGCCTGCCACCACTGGCTCCACCCGTCCGGTTCGTCGGTCTCGTTCCCATCGTCCGGGGTTCGAAACACCAGCACGCCTTCGTTCAACTCCTCACCGGGCTGTGTTCCCCGCTCGATGGTGGCAAACGGAAGGCTGCCGGTGTACGCGTACCTGTCGAAGTCATCGCCCAGGGTGAAGTCCCTGGCCCTGAGGGCGATCTGGATGACCCGCGCCGCCCCGTCGTCCGGCTCGAACCCCTCGGTGCTCAGGTTGGCCAGCGGGTTGGCGTTGGCGGCGCACCGCGCCCATTCCTTCTCCTTGTCCTCCCGGTTGTCCCGTATCAGGATGCTCACGCGGCTCCTGCCGATACCGCAGTCGTCAATCTGGTCCGGAGGTTCCCAGAGTCTGGTGCCCTCGTTGTCGATCGCGAGATGCAAGAGGCTGGAGTAGTTGGCCGCGTAAAGGTATGGGAGACCCGGGTTGCGGAAGATGTTGTCGTCCCCGAGCACGCTGTCGTAGCCGATCTCCTCGTAGAGCTTCCACGCGCCGTCGGAGTTCCAGTTCAGCACCTGCTGGATCCAGCCGACCCCTCCCTGAAGGGGCACTTCCACGGTCACCCGCACCTCCCCGTCCGAACCGAACCGCAACAGACCGGGAGGCCCAAGCGAGGGATCACATCCCGTGATGACCACGCAAACGATGGTCAGACTTAGTGTTATGGCTTTCATGCGCGATCGCCGGGCACCTCTGCCACGGCATCTGGCCACCCCCGGCCCGGATCGTCCGCGAATCCGGGGCTTCATCCACGTGCCCTCCGACCTGTATCTTTTCTTCGCCATGTCCAATCCCCTCTCTGGTCTCCGCCGACTCCTCCGTCAAAAAAGCGTGAAGACCGGCGATTTCACGCTTGCCAGCGGTCGTCGTTCAACATACTACATCGACGCGCGCCTCACGACGATGAGCGGTGCCGGCCAGTTGCTGGTTGGCGAGGCCTGCCACAACGCCATCATAAAGGCCGGCTGGCGGCCCGAGTACGTCGGCGGCATGACCCTGGGTGCCGATCCCATTGCCTACGCCATCGCCGCGCACGCGACCCGCTCCGGCCATGCCCTCGACGCCTTCACCGTCCGCAAGAGCCCGAAGGGTCACGGCACGGGCAGGCAGATCGAGGGAGGCCTCCCGGCCGGCGCGCGGGTCGTGGTCATCGAGGATTCGGTCACCTCCGGTGGCAGCCTTCTCGCCGCGCTGAAGGTCATTGAAAACCATGGAGCCGTCGTAGTCGGCGTACTCGCCCTTGTGGACAGGCGCGAAGGCGGCACCGAACGGCTTCTCGAAGCCGGGTACGACTTTCGCGCCCTCTTCGACGCCACGGATCTCCTGTAGGCCGCAGCCGCGCGACGTCGCGGCCGCCATCACCGCGCACCGCGCCGCAGCCGCGGTCAGTCGACCAGGCGCAGCGGCATGACCAGACACAGGTAGTCCAGCTCACTTTCGGCGGGCACGATCGTTGCGGCTCGTTCCGCCGTCTTGAACGCCACCTTCACCTCGCCGTCGGGCATGTTGCGCAGGACCTCGATGAGGTAGTTCGCATTGAACCCGATGCGAAGCGCCTCACCCTCGTAGCCCAGCTCCAGTTCGTCGTGGGCCTCGCCCAGGTCGGGCGTCATGACGTCCAGGTGAACGCGGTCCGGTTCGAAGGACATCTTGATCGGGTGGGTCTGGTCGCTGGCCAGCACGGCCATGCGCCGCACGGTGGCTTCGAGCGCGTCCTTGTCCACCCGGGCCACCTTGTCGTTGTCCTTCGGGATGACCTGCTCGTAGTTCGGGTAGCTCCCCTCGATGAGGCGCGTGTAGACCTCCTGGTTCACCGAGCGGAATCCGAGGTGATTGCCGCCCTTGCCCACCGTGATCTCGCCGTCGCCGTCGAAGAGGCGCTCGACCTGGGCAAGTGCCGCCGGCGGTATGATGAACGCTCCCTTCGCCCGCCCCGCCACTGCCGCTTCGACCTCCATCTTCGCCAGCCGGTGTCCGTTCGTGGCCACCATCGTCATCCGGTCGTCGAGCTCCCAGTACACACCGTTGAGGATCGGTCGGCTCTCCTCGTTGGAGACCGCAAACGAGGTCGCGCGAATGAGATGCCGCAGAGACTCCTCCGATACGGTCCACCCTTCCTCGAAGTCCATTGCCGGGAGGTTGGGGAATTCTTCGCTCGGCAATCCGTTCAGCTTGAACCGGCTGTTCCCGCACCCGATCTCCAGCTGGTGCCCTCTGCCGCGCAGTTCAACGGGCTGGTCGGGGAGTTCGCGCGTAAGCTCCAACAACTTGCGTCCCGGCGCCGTAATCGCTCCGCCCTGAGTGACTTCGGCCGGCACGCGGACGCGGATCGAAACGTCGAGGTCCGTCCCGCTGATCCAGACCGAATTCTCCTCGGACTCGATCAGGACGTTCGAGAGGACGGGAAGGGTGGTTTTGCCGGGAATGCTCGCAGAAACCGCGGCCAGTCCGCGCTGCAGGTTCTGCCGGGTGATGGTCAGTCTCATGAGTGCCCTGGTTGGTCTTGGACTTGAGGACGAAATCCACAGGTGTCGGGAATCCTCCTATGAATTAGTAACAAGGAAAAAGAGAATCGTCATCATAGGGGATGTGGAAAGGTGGAAACCGACCGGTGGCGAGCGGGTGGGAAGCCAGTGAAGATGCGGTGGTTGGGCCACGTCCGAGGCGGTGGAGAAATCGGGGAAAAAGGTGCGGATTTCGGCATGCCGGAAGGACTGCTGTGGAAAAAGGAGCGATTTGGCCGGGTTTTCCACAGGGATTTCCACATCCACCGTGCAATGTGGGGGGTGGTGGCCATCGTGGGCGACGCACGCCCGGGAGGAACTCGGTCAGTCCCCCTCACCGGCTGGATTTCGTGCGGGCCACGGCCTTCATGCGCTCTTCTGCAGCGTCTGGCGCAGATCGTCGACCTGCGCGCGAAAGGCGTCGTCGTTGCCCAGCCGCTCCTCGACCTTCCGGATCGAGTGGATGACCGTCGAGTGGTCGCGACCGCCGAATACCCGGCCGATCTGTTTCAGCGGAGTGTCGAGGAGTTCACGTATCAGGAACATTGCAACCTGCCGCGGCACGGTAACCGTCCGGCTCCGTCCCCCGGACGCCAGTGCGGCACCGGTCACCCCCCACACCTTCCCCACCTCGTCGCGGATTGCCGTGGGGTTCAGGAGGTGTGGTTCCCTTGGATCGCCGAGGCCCTGCAGCGCGACCTGGGCGAGGTCGAGCGTCAGTTCCTGGCGTGTCAGCGACGAGAAGGCGAGAAGCTTGATGATGGCGCCCTCGAGCTCGCGCACCGATGACTTGCAGCGGCAGGCGATGAGATCGAGGATCTCCGGAGCGAGGAATACGCGGTCTTCATCGGCCTTCCTGCGCAGGATGGCGACGCGGGTCTCGTAGTCGGGCCGGCCCACATCCGCCACAAGCCCCCATTCGAACCGCGAAACGAGACGCTCCTCGAGGCCCTCCAGCTCCTTCGGGTGACGATCGCTGGTCAGCACGATCTGGCGGCCGGCGTTGTACAGCACGTTGAAGGTGTGGAAAAACTCCTCCTGGGTGTGCTCCTTGCGCCGCAGGAACTGGACATCGTCCACAAGCAGGAGGTCATGCGATCGGTAGCGCGCTCGAAAAGCATCGGTCGAATGTTCGTAAATCGCTGTCACCATTTCATTTACGAATTGCTCAGCGGGGATGTAGCAGATCCGTGCTGCCTCTCCGCCCACGAGCATCCGATTCGCGATCGCCTGCATGAGATGGGTCTTGCCGAGGCCCGTGGAACCGTACAGGAACAGCGGGTTGTAGAGACGTGCCGGCCGATCCGCGACGGCAAGGCTGGCGGCCTGGGCGAGGCGATTGGCGTCGCCGACGATGAACCGGTCGAAGGTATAGCGTGCGTTCAGGCCGGGGGGTGGCGAAGGGGGTGGAGAGGACGGTTGCGGCGCCGGCTCCGGTTCCACGACCCGGGTGACGGTGATCTCCGGAGAGCGTCCGTCGGCGACAGCGGGTTCCTCCGAGGTGATCCTCAGTTCGACCGGCTCCCCCGTGAGACGCTGGGCGATGTCCTGCACCACCTGCCCGTACTTGTCCTCCAGCCACTCCGCGTGGAACCTGCTCGAGGCGGCGACGTGAAGGACGCCGCCGGACCAGGACACGACCCTGGAGCTCGAGATCCAGGTGCGAAAAGCCTGATCGGGGAGGCCGGTTCTGGCCTGCTCGAGGATACGGTTCCAGAGGTCGGTGGCGCCCAGTGTCATGACCGAGGAAGATGGGGGGACGGGGGCGCGAAGCTTACCCCCGCTCCGGGCCGAAGTCAAACCCGGAGAAGCGGGCCCGCATCGGTGGTCGGAGGGGCGGCCCAGACCGCTGCTGTTGACCATCGGGGACCCGGACGGATACGTTCAAGGGCTACGCCAATTCCACCGGTCCGGCCCCTCCTTTCCGGTGGATTCAGACCCAGACACACCGGCTCAGGTATCGAACGAGATGAAACCCACATACAGGCCCCGAAACCGGAAGCGCGTGAACAAGCATGGATTTCGGGCGCGAATGAGCACCAAGGCCGGCCGCGCTACGCTGAACCGCCGCCGCCGCCGTGGCAGGCGCTCGCTCGTCGTGCGAATCGGTTCCAAGCGCGGCGGTTGACACCGGTAGTGGAGGTGGGGCACGAGCGGCTCCCCCGGACGGCAAGGATCCGCAGGACCCGTGACATCAGGGCGGTGCTGCGCCGAGGGACGCGAAAGAGGACCCCCGCGCTGGATGTGTTCATCCTCCCCGCTCCCCCATGCCCCCCCAACAGCGGATCGCGCCTGCCGCGTGTCGGGTGGGTCGTGCCGAGGCTGGGCCAGCGCATCGTGGCGCGCAACAGGGTGAAGCGCAGGCTCAGGGAGATCGGCCGGCGGCGCGTGCTCGCGCACCTTCGGCGGTCGGGTTGCGGCGCCGACGTTCTGGTCCGGGTTCGAAGATCCGCGTACCGGGCCACGTATGGACAACTCGAACAACAGTGGATGAGCGTCGTGGAGAAGGCATGCTCACAACCCTGACGACCGGGGCGATCCGGTTCTACCAGCGCTGGCTCGGGGCACTTAAGCCCCCATGCTGCCGCTATGACCCGACGTGTTCGGAGTACACGCGCCTGGCCATCGAGTCGCACGGGCCGTGGAAGGGCATGTGGTTGGGCGCCAGGCGGATCGGCCGCTGTCACCCCTGGGGCGGCTTCGGATACGACCCGGTGCCCGATACGCCGGTTGCCCCCTTGCCGAACCCCCCGCCCGGAACCCGGCCGAACAGGGAGGCCGCGCCATGAACACGGGGCTGCGCTTCGGCCTGGCGATGCTGCTCATGTTGGCGGTCATTCTCGCGACCAACCTTCTCTTCCCGCCCGTCGTGCCGGATCCTCCCCCCGCAGAGCCCGGGCCGGCCGAGGTCAGCCCGGACGAGATCGACCTGGAACCCGGAGTCGTGGAGCCGCCGCGCGACGAGATCGGGCTGCCGGGTGGGGGTGACGAACGCCGGGAGACCCTGGTGACGGTCGAGACGCCGCTGTATACCATCACCTTTTCGAACCAGGGCGCGGCGGCCCGCTCCATCCGGCTCACGCAGCATCGGTCCTTCGCGCGCGACGGGGCAGTCGAGCTCGTACCGGTGGGAACGAGAAGGGTTCTGGCCGGGACGTGGCAGGTGGGCACCGACCAGGTGGACCTCACGCGCGCCGCCTACGAGATCACCCCCGCCGACGGGATCCGGCTGAGCGAGGGTGCGGGCCCGCGCACGCTCACCTTCCGCTACCAGCACCCCACCCAGCCCTTCGTGAGCGAGATTCGCTACACCTTTTCCGCGGACTCGTACGTCGTCACCGTCGAGGGGCAGCTGCCGGCCCGGGAACGTGCCTCTCTCTTCGTGGACCTCGGGATCGGACCTGCGATCAACGAGCTGAAGGAGGTCGACGACCGCCGCGCGATGGCGTATTCGGGGAATCACGTCGAGGAGGGCGTCAGCACGCGGCCGCTCGGCAGGGTGCGCGAGACCGAAGTCATGGACGGCCCTCTGCGGTGGGGGGCGGTCAAGAGCAAGTACTTCGTCGAGGCGATCCTTCCCGGCACGGGCACGGGCGAGCGCGGCTTCCTGGCCGGTGTGTGGGCCGATCCGGTGCAGGAGCGTGACCGGGCCGCGGTCCGCGTGGGAATGCCCATAACGACGGACGGCAGCTACGCCTACCGGCTCTACCTCGGTCCGATCGAGCCGGAGCTGTTGCGGGCGGTGGGGGACGACCTGGAGGAGGTGAACCCGATCGGCTGGGCGTTCCTGCGTCCCATCGTCCGTCCGTTCGTGGGGGTCATCCACTGGACCGTGAACACACTCCACGACCAGTTCAGACTGGGCTACGCGTGGGTGTTGATCGTGATCGGCATCCTGGTGCGGATCCTTTTGTGGCCGCTGAACCAGAAGGCGATGCGGTCGCAGATGAAGATGCAGGCGATTCAGCCGCTCGCCATGGACATTCGGGAGAAGTTCTCCCAGGATCCGCAGAAGATGCAGCAGGAGACGATGAAGCTCTACCGGGAGCACAAGGTGAATCCGCTGGGCGGGTGCCTGCCCATGCTGATTCCCTGGCCCGTGCTGATCGCGCTCTTCTTCGTCTTCCAGAACACGATTCAGCTGCGGGGCGTCCCCTTCCTGTGGCTTCCGGACCTCTCGGCGCCGGACCCCTTCTTCATCCTGCCCCTCTTCCTGGGCGCCAGCATGTTCCTGCTGCAGTTCATCAGCATGAGGGCCATGGCCGCGGTAAGCCCGCAGATGAAGATGATGATGTACGTTCTCCCGATCTTCATGGTCGTCATCTTCTGGCGCCTGGCCTCCGGACTGAACCTCTACTACGCGGCCTTCAACGTGGCGACGATTCCCCAGCAGATCCTGATCGCGAGGGAGCGGAAGAAGGCGGCGCCGGGGATGGCACCGAAAAAGCGCGGCTGAACCGGCCCCCTCGCTGTATGGCGGGACATGTGACAACGCTGCTCGACACCATCGTGGCGCAGGCCACTCCTCCCGGGCCCGGCGCGGTCGCGATGGTCCGCCTCTCCGGGCCCGCCGCGCTCGACATCGCCGCCCGGCTCATGCAAGTCGACGCCGGGGCAATGGCCGGTTGGGCAGGGAGGGCCGTTCGGCTGCGTATGCTTTTCCGACCCGGTTCGCAGGACACGCTCGACCGCGCCCTGGTCACGGTCTTCCGGGCACCGGGCAGCTACACCGGCGAGGATGTGGTGGAGTTCTCGACGCACGGCGGCTACGCCATCCCGGCCAGCGTGGTGGCCGCGTGCGTGGCGCTGGGGGCGCGGGAGGCGGTGGCCGGCGAGTTCACGCGGCGCGCCTATCTGAACGGCAGGTTCGACCTGACGCAGGCGGAGGCGGTCGCCGACCTCGTCTCCGTGCGGTCCACGAAGGGGCGGGAAGTGGCGCTGAATCAACTGGAGAAGGGACTGGGGGACCGGATCGCGACGCTGCGCGAGCAGGTGATCGGGGTGTCGGCCCTCCTCGTTCAGCACATCGATTTCCCCGACGAGGACGACGCACCCACGCCGCTCACAGCAATCGCCGGCAAGGCGGCGCGGGTGGCTGCGGAGGTGGGGCGACTGCTCGCGACGGCGCCGGCGGGAGAGCTGTTGCGCGAGGGGGCGCTAACCGTGCTGGCTGGCGCGCCGAATTCTGGTAAATCGAGTCTGTTCAACGCTTTAGTGGGTTTTGAGCGCGCCATCGTCACCGAGCTTCCGGGCACGACGCGCGATGCGATCGAGGCCGTCGTCGAGGTCGGCGGCTTCCCCTTCCGGCTGGTCGACACGGCCGGACTGCGGGGCGCCCCGGAGGTTGTGGAGAAGCTGGGGATCGAGGTGGCGCGCCGTTACCTTGCCGGGGCCGACCTGGTGCTCTACTGCCGGGAAGCGGGGCGCGAAGCCACGGAGCAGGAGGGACGATTCCTGGAGGGTGTGGCCGCACCGGTGGTGCGCGTGCGCACGAAGTGGGATCTTGCAGGGCCGGGCGAGGGCCCCGAGAATGGCGAGCTCGCGGTGTCGGTCAGGACGGGCCACGGCCTGGATGTGCTGAAACGGCAGCTGCGTGAGCACGCTTTCGGGGGCGTCGTGGAAAACCGCAACGAGGTGCCGGTGGTGACGCGCAGGCGCCAGGCCGATCTCCTGGGGCGGGCGCGCGACGAGGTCGAGGGCTTCCGTGAAGCGCTGGAGAACGGCATCCCTCCGGAGGTGGCGTCGGCGCACTTGAAGAGTGCCGAGAGCGCCCTTGAGGAGGTGCTGGGAGTCATCTCGACGGACGACGTATTGGACCGTGTTTTCAAGGACTTCTGCATAGGTAAATGAAGTCATGATAATGACTTACGACATTATCGTCGTGGGTGGCGGACACGCCGGAACCGAAGCTGCCGCGGCGGCCGCACGCCTGGGGGCGAAGACCGTTCTCATCACTCCGGACCTGACGCGGATCGCGCAGATGAGCTGCAATCCGGCGATCGGCGGCGTGGCCAAGGGAACGGTGGCGAGGGAGGTCGGGGCGCTCGGGGGCGTGATGGCGCAGGCCACGGACGCGTCGAGGATCCACTTCCGGATGTTGAACCGCTCGAAGGGGCCCGCGGTCTGGGGGCCGAGGGCGCAGTGCGACCGCGCGCTCTACCCGATCGCGGTGCGGCGGATTCTGGACGGGCTGGACAACCTCGACCTCTTTCAGGAGATGGTGACCGGGCTCCACTTCGACGACGGCGTGAGAGGCGTGGTGACGCGGGGCGGGATCACCTTCGAGGGACGTGCGGTCGTGGTCACGGCCGGGACGTTCCTGCGGGGGCGGATCCATGTGGGCGGCAGCGCGGCGCAGGGGGCGGGGCGGGCGGGGGAGGGGCCTTCCGTCGCGCTGGCGGAGGCGCTGGAGGCGCGTGGACTGGAGATGGGGCGGTTCAAGACGGGTACGCCGCCGCGTGTCGATGGGCGTTCGGTGGACTTTTCGCGCTGTGAGCGGCAGGACGGTGACGGGGATGCGTTCCGGTTTTCGTTTTACGAGCGGGAGTCGCTGCCGAGACAGCTTCCCTGCTGGATCACGTGGGCCGGCGAAGGCCTCAAGGAGATCGTGACGGCGAATCTGGCTCGAAGCGCCCTCTACGGCGGCGAGATTGCGGGCCGGGGACCCAGGTACTGCCCTTCGATCGAGGACAAGGTGGTCCGGTTCCCGAACGCGAGGCGACACCAGGTGTTCCTCGAGCCGGAGGGACTGGACACAACCGAGTTGTACGTGAACGGCCTGTCCACTTCGCTCCCTCCGGGAGTCCAGCTGGACTTCCTGAGGTCGATTCCGGGGCTGGAGGCAGCGAAGATGACCAAGGCCGGGTACGCCATCGAGTACGACTACTTCCCTCCCCACCAACTGCACCACACACTGGAAGTTCGGGGGATGCCCGGACTGTACTTCGCGGGGCAGATCAACGGCACGACCGGGTACGAGGAGGCTGCGGGCCAGGGACTGGTCGCCGGTGCCAACGCGGCGCTGGCCGTTCAGGGCAGGGCGCCGTTCGTCATCGAACGGGACCAGGGCTACATCGGCGTGCTGATCGACGACCTGGTCACGAAGGGTGTGGACGAGCCCTACCGGCTGTTCACATCCCGCGCCGAATTCCGCCTGCTGCTGCGTCAGGACAACGGACCGAGCCGTCTGGGGACGCTCGCCCGGTCGCTGGGATTGTTGACGCCGCACCAGGTCGCGGCGCTTGAGGAGCGCCTGCGTCAGGAGGGGCGTGCAAAGACATGGTTCCGCACCCATGTCCTCTCACCGGCCGCAGCGGAGCCCGCCTTGCGCGGGACGCACGGCGGCGCGCCCACGCGACCGCAACGAGCGCGGGAACTCCTACGCCGACCGGGAGTTACGGCAACAAGTCTTCTCCAGGCAGCGGGGCCGGAGGCTCCCGATTTCGATCCGGATGTGCTGGCCACGGTCGAGATCGACGCCAAGTACGAGGGATACGTGCGTCGCGAGTTGGAGCGGGCCGAGAAGCTCCGTGCCCAGGCCGACTTCGCGATCCCCGCCGACACTCCCTACGATGACTTCACGACGCTATCCTTCGAGGCGCGCCAGAAGCTGTCCCGCGTTCGCCCGCAGAGTCTCGCCCAGGCGGGAAGAATCCCGGGTGTCTCCCCGGCGGACCTTCAGAATCTGGTCATGGAGGTGCGCAGGATGAAGTCCGGAGGGAGTGGAATGAGGACAAGGTGGGCGGCGACTTCCACCAAGTAGCGCGCAATTGATCGGTTGTTAGTGCCAGGCCTACGACTTTAGCGGTCGAGCCGTGTTCCACGTGGAACAAGCCCCGCCGGCCACCCCCCAACGGCACTCCGGGCGAGCTTGTGCCGCTTGGAACACTTGGCCCGCCGCCACCCCGTCGAGCTCGTTCCACGGTGGATCCTAAAGCCCCGCCGCCCGCCCCCAGTCGAGCTTGTGCCGCGTGGGAAACAT
>VXOC01000114.1 GCA_009840215.1 Gemmatimonadota bacterium
ACGCAGCAGGTCGGGGGGGGGGGGGGGGGGCGGGGGGGCGATGATGTGGCGGTACTGGAGGTAGCGGCGCGGATTGCGCTCGCCGAGCTGGCGATCGGCGAGAGGGTGCGCGTGGATTCGGTGGTCTTCCCCGACGGGCTTGATGGGCTGCATCGCGAAGACCGCCCGCGCGTAGTGGCGGCACTGGCCCGTCTGGCGCGGAGGATTCCCCTGGTGCTGGTGCACGCGTCACCTCACATGGCGGCCTCATTGCCCGAGAGCTTCGATTTTCTGTACAGGCCCGGGGGAATGGCGGACGGCGGCCGCATTCGCCGCCAGGGGTCAGGGCTCGGTGCCGTCTGGCTCGGGGCGTAGCTCCAGGGAATTGGCGAGGTCTTCCCACGCTCTCAGGAGAGACTCCACTTCGGCCCAGCGGTCCGAATCTCCCTGGACGTCCGGATCCTGCAAGAGCGACTCATACACCCACGAATAGTAGTTCGGAATCCCTCGCGTCGACCGGTCCGGCCAGTAGTCCCAGTCGCGCGGATTCCCGGAGCTGTGCGTGAAGACGCTGTCGGCCAGAAGCCTGGTGCGCCCGATGTCCAGCCAGGCCCCGAGCACGACAGCGCTGCGGGAGGTGTCCTGGTTCGGCGTGACGCCCGGGGCGAGTTCCGAAGGGTCGCCCGGCGCGAGCCGGAAGGCGAGGCCCTGCCGCACGAGGTGCGCCATGATGCCGAAACTGGCCGCCGGTGTGACCGCGGATGCAAAGTACACCGGCCGGTCACCCAGCGAGTTCGCAATCGCAGCCAGAGTGAACTGGTGCCACGGGTAGAGCACCTGGCCACCCGCCATTCTCGCCGTGAGCGGGCCCATCGTGTAGGCTCGCCCTTCCTGGAGCTGCAGGTAGCTGCCGGCATAGCGCTCGATGGTCTCATCGCTTAAATCGTCGCGGAACATCCCCCTTGAAGGGACGCGTACGGGTTCGGGCAGCAGGATCGGCACCTTGCCGGCGGCCTCGGCCTCGGCGGGGTCGTGGGTGTACATGGCGTCCGTGTTCTCCGCCGTGTAGGGACGCTGGCAGAGGATGCGGGTGGGGTCCGCGTCAGGGTCCTGGCCGGGCTGGCAGGGGCGGGTGAGATCCCGAAGCTGCTTCACGTACCAGGGGGTGTTCAGGTACGAGGTCACGGCCACGGTAACGTCCCGCCGGATGCCCTCGACCTCCTGCAGGTACCACAGGGGGAAGGTGTCGTTGTCGCCGTTGGTGATGATGATGCCGTACGGCTCGACGCTCATGAGGAGGTTGTGGGCCCAGTCGCGCGCAGCATGGTCTCCCGCGCGGCTCGCCCAGCCGAAGTTCAACACCAGCGGGATGAGAGCCAGTCCGAGCACCGGCGAGGTCGCGGCGAGCGAGCGACCCGACATGCGGACCAGCCGGTCCCAGAGGGTCGCAATCCCGATGCCCGCCATGAGACCCCACACCGAGAAGCCCGCGACGAAGAAGTAGTCACGTTCGCGTACCTCGCGGAGATCGTTGGTGGTCCGCGCGTCCCTGGCCTCCATCAGCTGCCGCAGCTCGTTCTCCTCGGGAAGGGGCATCGAATACCCGTACTTGAAGTTCAGGTAGTAGACGAGGCCGGCGGACAGGACCCCGAAGAGCGAGATCATGTACACCCAGCTGACTCGGTCCCGGCGGTAGTGTTCCAGTAGTCCGAAGATGCCCAGCCCGATGAAGAGCGCCGTGATGGGGATTCGTGCCCGGCCGAAAACCTGCTCGGTCCGGGAGAGTGTGCGGGCCCACTGCCAGTCGAAGTACTGCAGCCAGTTGCCGGCCTGGGAGACGAGCGGCGCCTGCCGTGTCGTCAGCGGCGGCTTGTCGTACTGCTTCCGCGCCAGCGCGTCCGAGAGGTCCTCGCAACCGGCGTTGCCATAGGTGACGACGCTGGTCACCGCCTCGCCGATGCTCTCGCAGGTGGGCTGGGCTTCATTGATAATGGGCCCGAGTTCCGAGCGGATGGGCAGGAAGAGGTGGACGGAAAGACCCAGCACGACGGCGGGCACCCCGTACAGGTACAGGCGCGGGTTGAGCAGACAGCGAGGCCGGACGAGGAGCACAAAGAGCAACAGCGCCGGTGCCGCCAGGAAAGCCATGAGGTGGTTGCCCACCGAGAGCGCCAGGACGAACGCCATGAGAACGAGCAGGTTGTCGTCGCCGGCCTTGCCGATCCGCTCCTGCCAGCGGAAGGCGAGCCACGACAGCAGCGCGATGGTGAGAAGGGACACCGTGTAGACCTTCTCGTTCACATTCGACTGGTTCCAGACCGTGAAGGCGGTCGCGCTGACCAGCACCGCGGCGAAGGCGCCGATGAGGCGGAACCACCGGTCTTCGGAGAAGTGCCTGAGGATGTGGTGGACCACCAGGAACCAGAGTCCATGCGCCAGCGCTCCCATGAGCGCCGAAAAGAGGTTGATATTCACGGCGGTGGGAAGGCCGAAGATGCCCAGGAGGATGTCCCAGGTGCCCGCCAGAATGATGAAGAGGGGGTTCCCGGGGGGGTGGGGGATACCCATGATGTGCGCGGTGGCGATATACTCGCTGGTGTCCCAGAACGCGGTGGTCGGCGCAAGGGTGACGGCGTAGAGCAGGCCAACCACGGCGGCTGCTGCCGCTGCCCACCTGTAGGGCGGCGAGTTGTCCGGCGCGCTCCGGGGAGCGGGCTTGCCCCGTGGCGTGTTCTTCTGGAGCCTCATCGGCACCTCTCGATCGTTGACTTTCTTCCGGGTTCCTGGAAAGGTATCCGGTCTCCCTCAACCGGACTGCCCCTTCCCGTCACTTGAACGTCGAACCTTCCTTCCAATCCTTCCTCGAAGACGCCGCGCCGGGCTGCCGCCTTGCCGTCTGGTGCGAATTCCTCTTCGACTCCGAGACGGCCGTGACCGCATATCACAAGCTGCGCGACGGCACCTTCGGCTTCCTCCTCGAATCCGTGGTAGGGGGTGAACAATGGGCTCGCTACAGCTTCCTGGGAAGTCGGCCGCGCGAAGCGTGGATGCTGAAAGGTAGTGATATCTCGGTTTGGAGTCCCGAAAAGGGGTGGCGTCCCTGCGAAGCCGAAGACCCGCTGGCCGATCTCCACGCCCGCCTGACCGACGCACATCCCCGCCCCGACCCCCGTCTTCCGCGCTTCTGGGGCGGTGCCGTCGGCTACTTCGGCTACGACCTCGTGCGGTGCCTGGAGCGGCTCGGACCGGGTCCGCCCGACGACCAGGATCTGCCGACGGCGATGGTCATGTTCTCCGACGTGGTGATCGCGGTGGACAATCTGCATGGCCGCGCCAAGGCGATCACCACGGTGGAGACCGGCGACACCACCGACCCCGGCGCGCTCGAGGTTCTCTACGGAGAAGCCGTGGAACGCCTGAAGGGAGTTGTGGAAAAGCTCCGTACCGCCGGCGCTCCCGCGCCCCTGTCCCTGGAGCTCGGGCAGGCCGCGGCCGACCTGACTTGCGACAGCAATTTCAAACGCGGCGACTTCGTTGCCGGGGTGCGCCGGATCCAGGAGTACATAGCGGCGGGCGACGCCTTCCAGGTGGTGCTCAGCCAGCGGCTGACGACCCGTTTCGAGGAATCGCCCTTCGATCTCTACCGTGCGCTACGCACGATCAACCCGTCGCCGTACATGTACTTTTTCGAACTGGACGGCTTGAGCATTGTGGGTTCGTCACCGGAGGTCCTGGTCCGTCTCGAGGATGGGGTGGTCACGGTGCGGCCCATCGCCGGGACGCGCCGGCGGGGCCGCACGCCGGCCGAAGACCGGGAGCTGGCTAGGGAACTCGTCCGCGACGAGAAGGAGCTGGCCGAACACCGCATGCTGGTGGATCTGGGACGCAACGACGTGGGGCGGGTCTCGGAGTACGGCACCGTAACCGTTCCGGAACTGATGGCCGTGGAGCGCTTTTCCCACGTCATGCACCTGTGCAGCCAGGTCGAGGGCAAGGCGCGAGCGGGGCTCTCCGCTCTGGAAGTTCTGAGTGCGTGCTTCCCCGCGGGGACCGTGTCGGGAGCGCCGAAGGTGCGTGCCATGCAGATCATCGACGAACTCGAGCCAACGGCGCGGGGACCGTATGCGGGTGCGGTGGGCCACATCGGGTGGGGCGGAGCGCAAATGGACACTGCGATCGTCATTCGCACGATGATTGTGCGGGATGGCCGGGCGCACGTTCAGGCGGGGGCGGGGGTGGTGGCCGACTCGGATCCGGAAGCGGAGTTCGCCGAGACGATGAACAAGGCGCGGGCGCTGCTTCGGGCAGCGTGGGTCGTGAGCCGTTCGCAAGAGTAGGCGAACGGGGGGCCATCCACGGACCGGGCTGTCACGACCCGGCTACCCGGAATTGCCCCCTTGGGCCAGTTCGTCGTACAGGTGGATCAGCGTGTCGATCCCCCTCTCGAAGCAATCCGTCGCGAACCACTCGTTGGGGGCGTGCATGTTGGCGCCGGGAAGCGCGAAGCCCAGAAGCAGCGAATTCGCGCCCAGAATCTCCTCGAACTCACCCACGATGGGGATCGTGCCGCCCTCGCCGGCCAGCACGGGACGCGCCCCGAACGAGCGTTCCAGCGCCCTCGACGCGGCTTCGAAGAGGGGTCCCTCGAGTTTGGCTCGCCAGGGCCGGCCGCCGTGCAACTCCACCAGGGTGAGGTCCACGCCGGCGGGCGCCACCTTCGCCAGATGCTCCTCCAGCAGCTCCTTCACCCGCACCGGCGACTGGCCCGGAACCAGGCGGAAACTGACCTTCGCCATCGCATTGGCGGGAAGCACGGTCTTGGCGCCTTCGCCGGTGTAGCCGGAGAGCATGCCGTTCACGTCGCACGAAGGACGCGTCCACAGCCGTTCCAGCGGGGAATAGGCGGACTCGCCTCCCGCGGGGATGGTGCCCACCTGGGCTGCATAGGCTTCGGCGTCGAAGGGGAGTGAGCGGATGCCTTCGAGCGTTTCGGGGGACGGGGGCTCGATGTCGTCGTAGAAGCCCTCGATGGCGATCCGCCCGGTCTCGTCGTGAAGCGTGCTGATGACCCGTGACAGCGCGTTGGCGGGGTTGGGGATTGCACCGCCGTAGGCGCCGGAGTGGAGGTCGGAGCGGGGCCCCTGCGCGTGGATCTCGAAGTAGGCCAGACCACGCAACGAGAAGAGCAGCGAGGGAACACCCGGCGCGAACATCGCCGAGTCGGAGATGACGACGGTCTCGGCCGCGAGGCGCTCCCGGTGCGCCTTCACGAAGGGCACGAGGTTGGGTGAACCCACCTCCTCTTCGCCCTCCGCGAGCACGACAACGTTGACCGGCAGGCGGCCCCGCGTGGCCAGATGCGCCTCCAGCGCCTTGATGTGCAGGAACAGCTGGCCCTTGTCGTCGGCGGAGCCCCGGGCGTAGATGCGTCCGTCGCGGATGGCGGGCTCGAAGGGGGGACTGTCCCACAGCTCGAGCGGCTCGGGGGGCTGCACGTCGTAGTGGCCGTAAATGAGGACGGTCGGAGCTTCGGGACCCGCGTCCCGCCATTCGCCCAGAACGACGGGATGGCCGGGGGTTGCGATCGTCTCGGTCCGGAGGCCCGCCTGGGAGAGCTGTGCGCGCACCCACTCGGCCGCGCGCTCCGTGTCGCCGTTATGCTCCGACTTGGCCGACACCGACGGGATGCGCAGGAAGTCCCACAACTCGTCGTAGAAGCGGCTCCGCTCCCTGTGGGCGTAGTCGACGGGGTGGGTCATGGTGGTGGACGCGTGGGGTGCGGGAACCTCAGGTGAGGCCCTTGATTCCCCAGCGGTAGACCCAGGTCAGGAGCACCGCGAGCGCGACCGCTCCCGCCATCCCGCCGAAGCTGAGCGCCACCGGATGGTCGAACTCGAGGATGCCAACGCCGAGCATGCCGCCGATCACCGCCGCGAAGGCGCCCAGCACGCACAGCACCCGGGTATGTCCCGGGGTGGTATCGGGGCGTTTGACGACCGCCTTCATGCCGAGGCCGATCGCCATGCCCATCACGATCCAGACTGCAACTCCGATCCAGTTTTCCATGTCAGGAATCTAGCAGTCCGTGGATGAACCCGCATGGGCACCGAGAGGGGGGAGGTGCCGGGCTGGCAAGGCGCGACGAGAGGCCAATAGCAGGGCTATTGGGCCGAGGAGCAACGCAGAGCGTAGCCTTGGGGAGGAAAAATGTATACTGTACATGACATATTGTAATGTTCTCATTACAGTATGAACACGTGAGCGAAGCGGTCCAGCCTGGATGCATCGCCGCTCGAATGCCGGGGGGATTTTTTCCACGGGCTGCTAGCCCTTCCGCATCCGGCGCTTCAACTCTTCGAGGCGGGCATCGATCGCTTCCTCGCGGTGGGACTCCTCCAGCTGTTCGTCGAAGTCGCGCGCGTCGTCGAAGAGCGCCTCCTCCGCTCCCGCGGCTACCTCGCTGTCGACGATCCTCCCGGCCATCCGGTCGAGTTCGCCGAAGAGGTCGTCGGACTTGCCGAGCGATTCGCGTGCCTGTGTCCGGCCGGCGGTCGAAGCGAGCCGGTCGCGGTTGGCGCGCGCCTTCCTGATCTGCGAGAGCATCTCGGTGTACTCCGACTCCTGAAGGCGGATCTCGGCCTCGATGGCCTTCGCCTTGTCGGAGAGCACCCTGCTCCGGGCGGCGTGCTTCTCCCGGTAGGTGGCGGCCAGGTCGGCCGTGTCGGTGTCGCCTACGTCACGCGCCATGGCCTCGCGGCGTTCGCAGATGTCGGCGTTTCGCGCCTCTTCGTCCGCCCGCTTCCGCGCGACCGCCGCCTGTTTCTTCAGCCCCTCCAGCGCCGTTTTCGCGTCGACCGCCTCCCGTTCCATACCCTTGAGCAGCTTGTCGACGGCCTCGGGCACGGCGTCGCGGTCGAGTTCCTTGTTGAAGTTGTCGACGGCCTCCCTGAAGGCGCGGCGAAGATTGTCGAACATGGTGTCTATCCGGATTGCTGCGGCGATTCGTTTACGGCGGCCCGTGGACAACCCCATCCCGGCATCCGACCGGCGATGCCTCCGTGCTGGCCACTTCACCTGTTGCGATACGATTGCCGGGCCCCGGGCCGTCAGCCATGCTATTCGTCCCGGCGTGTCCGCGCCAGCGTCGGCGGCGAAAATCCTCAGCCGCTACCGGTCCCGGCGACGACCTATCCGCGGACAGCCAGCCGTGCCGCCAGGCCATGAAGCACGCCGCCTTCGGAGATCCCCGGGTACAGAGCGTGCTCCGGCGGCGGCCGATCGTCGCGCGATGCGAGGGCTTCCTCGGCGGCGTGTTCGACCGCTTCGGTGGCGTGCGCCTCCACTTCGGCGAGCGTCTCCACGGCAATTCCCTCTTCCAGCAGGTACGACTCGAAGAGCCCGACCGGATCGCGGCGCCCCCAGTGTTCGAAGAGGTCGGCCGCGAAGGTCTCGCGGGCTTCGCGCTCGTCGTGGGTGGCGTGGCCGCCCATGCGGAAGGTCTCCGCGACGACCACGGTGGGACCGTCGCCGCGCACGCACTGTCTCCTGGCCAGGGTGGTGGCCGCGTAGACATCCAGAAGGTTGTTGCCGTCGCAGAGGAGCGGAGCGATGCCATGGGCGGCGGGGACGTCCTCGGGTCTGCCCGCACCGTGCTGGTCGACCCGTGTGCCGAGTGCGACCTGGTTGTCCTGAATCACGATGATCACGGGTACGCGCAGCCGCGAGGCGAAGACCAGACCCTCGTGACAGGCGGCGGTCCTGGTGGCTCCGTCCCCGGTCCAGGTGAGCGCGACGCGGTCCTCGCCCCGGTTCTTGAAGGCCAGGGCCGCGCCGGCCGCCACCGGCACGCTGGTGCCCATGTGGCTGACCGGCTGAATCACGCCCTCGGCGACATCGCCGTAGTGAAAGTCCCGTCCCGCGCTGGGGCTGTCGGCGGTGGCCAGGTAGGAGGTGAAGCCGTGGACCAGGGGCAGCCCCATCATGTGTCCGGCACCGGCGTTGCGGATCATGGGAATGACGACGTCCCGGTCCGGCTCCAGGGCGGCGACGCAGCCCACGGTCACCGCCTCTTCCCCCACACCGAGCCACGCCTTGCTGATGACCCCCTGCCGCACCCACCGCTTGAGTCCGATGTCCTGTAGCCGGGTAAGCAGGAGGTCGCGGTAGAGATCCAGCAGGCGGTCGGTCGTCAGTTGGCGCACCACACCGCTGCGCTCCGGATCCTTTTCGATCCGGCGGCGGTACTCACGCACGAGGACGCCGTCGGGTTGCCAGTTCCGGTATTCCGGCGGATCGAAGGCCGCGTATCGCTTCAAGGGACGGTGTGGTGGGCAGTTGGGGCGAAGGACACCGGCGGGACACTCCCGTCGGGGGGGGCGCCTGGGCAACAGACCGGGTGCCGACCGCGTCGGAAGGTAGAAAGGCGGATGGGGCGCGGGCAATCGGTCATCCCGCATTGCCCGTCATGTTGCCGCTCGCGGTGAGTCCCGGAAGCGGGACATTCTCGATGCGCAGTGAGCACGCATTGCTCCAGACCGAGCGGTTTGGTCAGATTTCAGACCGTGTCGGGTGACTGGGTACCGAGGTCAACAGCGACAGGAACGAGGTCGGCAATTGAGTGAAGCCCATCAGCCTCGGGTGGCCGCCCAGGTCGCCCTGTCGCTGCTCGAGGCGCTGCGGTCGGTGGACAGCCCCGGCGAGAAGCTCGAAAACGAAGTCGTTGCCCGGACGATCCCGCGCAGGTTGGGGTTGAGCGAAGTCGTCGAGCGCCAGATCGAGCTGTATCGGGAATATGCTCGTCAGGGCAGGAAGCTGTCCGACGAAGAGCTGGCGGATTTCACCCGGCTGGTCAAGAAGCGTCCCGACGCGGCCAGGGTCTTCTGCGAGATGGGGGTCAAGCTCGCGGAGAAACACATGCCGGGACGGAAGTGGTGGCTTCCGCGGGTCTTGCGCTTCCGCATGGTCAGGCGCGCGACCCGGCGCACCTTGCGAAAACTGTTCGGCCAGCGCGTGGGCGGCTTCGTTTCGGGGACCTTTTCGCTGGAGGTCTCGGCGTCGCCGCTCGTGCAGCTGGATTCCACCGGGGATGCCTGCGAGTTGGTCACGGGATTCTGCCAGCGCGCGGTGGGGATGGGGGTGGGCGGGGACCTGAAGGTCGTCAAGCAAAGCTGCGAGACCCGGGGGGACAGGGTCTGCAAGTGGTCCCTGAAGGAGTAGCCGGCACTCCGGGGGCGATGGCGGCTAGCCGTACAGGTGGTAGAGCATGAAGTAGACGAAGAGCCCGGTCACCGAGACGTAGAGCCAGATCGGAAAGGTCCACCGTGCCAGGCGGCGATGCGCCTTGAACCGGCGGCGCTTCAGGAAGAGGAGCAGGCGAAGGACCAGCGGAACGACCGCCGCGGCCAGGGCCATGTGGCTGAAGAGGACCACCAGGTAGATGCGCCGCACCATCTCGGGTCCTTCGAAGGTGTGAGTTCCGGTCAGCGAGAAACGCAGCAGGTAGAGGACCAGGAAGAGGGCGGAGGCCGTGACCGCGCCGATCATGCAGCGGCGGTGTTTTCGGATCTCCCGGAGCCGTATGTAGCGGACGCCGACAAGGAGCAGCACAGTGCTGGTCAGGTTCAATCCCGCGTTGACCGCTGCCAGTGCCTCGCCGACGGCCTCAACGGTCATGACGATGCGCGCTCCCACGCGTGAGCCGCCGTGGCCACCCCGAGCGCGAGCAGCATTGCGGCGAGGAGCGTGTGGCCGGACACGTACGGTGGGGCCAGACGGCCTGCCACCGAAGCGAAGCCCAGCAGGACCTGGGCCACCACGCCCGCGGCCATCGCGGTCGCCATCTTCTTCGCGAAGGTTGACCGCGTGCGCGCCACTACGAGCCAGCCATAGCGCAGCGTCACCGCCGCCACGACGATGCCCAGCACCCGGTGAAGGAAGTGGAGCAGAACCGTCGGGTACTCCAGCGGCGGGATCACCCGTCCCAGGCACAGCGGCACGTCGGGACAGGCCATGCCTGCATCGGTGTGGCGGACCAGTGCCCCGACGACCGACTGCACGAACACGAGTCCGGCCGCCACCAGCCCCGCCCTCCTCACCAGCCGCCGCTCGGCGTCCGCGTCCCGATAGTCCCCCGTTTCCGGGCGGGTCCGCACCAGCATCACCGTCACCAGCGCGAGGAAAAGGAAGGCCAGCGCCAGGTGGGAGGTCGAGATCGCGTCGGGCAGCTGATAGATCACCGTGAGCCCGCCCAACACCGACTGGACGAGCAACAGCCCGATCCCGGCAAGCCCGAGGCGGAAGAGGGCGACCCGATGCGGGTGAGCGCGGCGTGTCAGGAAGACCGCCACCGGAAAGAGCACGAGCAGGGCACCCGCCCAGAGGCGGTGGAGGTGTTCCCAGAAGACGCCGTCGGTCATCTCGGGCATCATGGTTCCGAAACAGGTGGGCCAGTCGGGACAGGCCAGGCTGGCCCCGACCGCGTGCACAATGCTTCCCAGAAGGAGAAGGGCAAGCGTCCAGAGGAGGATGAAGAAGAGGAGCGGGCGTGCCATCCGGGAAGGTCCGGGGCGGTTTCGTCGCCGGTTGCGTGGCGGGGAGGTGCTGTCCACGAGCCGCCGGGTTCCGCTAGCCGGGCACCGGTTCCGCGACCTGGCGGGGCTCCGGCTCGGTCCGGGGGGCGGCGGCCGGAGCTGCCGTCCTCGGCGTGGCGAGCGCATCCGCAATCCCCTGCTCCAGCCATTGGTAGCGGTCGCCCATCGCGCCGCGCGCCACCTTGTACATGTCGGTATCGTCGTTGCGGAAGACCGCGCGGAAGTTCGCACGGATGCGCCGGCGTGCCAGCTTGCAGGCCGCGTCGGCGAGCTCGAAGGGCGTCCGGTCGGCGGGATCGTCCCGAACGAGCTTCATCGCGCGCACGCAGGAAGCCGTCACGACGAACAGGTCGCCGCCGATGTCCACCAGCCTGCCCAGCACCGCCTGCCGTTGCTCGAGTCCGGGTCCGAAGCGCACGATGGCGTGGAAGAGGGTGCGGGCGAGCTTCCGCGACGCCCGGTTCGCGAAGCGCACATGGGTGGCCAGGGGGCCGAAGGAGCCGTAGCGCGGCCACCGCCCCCATCCCAGCCACCTGCCGGGATACCAGAGCGCGTAGTGGAGCCCCGCCTTGAGGAAGGCGGCCAAACGCGTCGACACCGGCAGCCGCTGATCGATGGCCGCACCGGCCACGGTCAGGTGTTCGTCCACCGCCTCCCGCGCAATGAAGAGCCGCATGATCTCGCTCGACCCCTCGAAGATCAGGTTGATGCGCGAGTCCCTGAGCGCCCGTTCGACGGGGAAGGGGTCCTCGCCGCGCTGCCGGAGCGAATCGGCGGTCTCGTAGCCGCGTCCCCCCCGGATCTGCACAGCGTCGTTGACCAGGTCCCACGCCTTTTCGCTGTGCCACAGCTTGGCGGCGGCGGCCTCGAGGCGGATATCGAGGGTGCCGAGCCCCGACATGGCCGCGGCCAGCTCCACGGCCGCCTCCATCGCGTAGGTCTCGGCCGCCATGCGTCCCAGCATCTGGGCGACGGCGTCGTGTTTTCCGATCGGCGCGCCCCACTGGACGCGCTCGCCCGCCCACTTGCGGCAGGCCCGCAGCAGTCCCTTGCCCGCGGCGGCGCAGAAGGCCGGCAGCGCCAGGCGACCCGTGTTGAGCGTGATGAGCGCCAGCTTCAGCCCCAGTCCCTCGCCCCAGAGCAGGTTCTCGCGGGGGACCTTGACGTTGTGAAAGTGCAGCACGCCGTTGGAGATGCCGTGGAGTCCCATGAATCGGCAGATCTGGCCCACCTCCACCCCCGGCCACCCCGTCTCGACGATGAAGGCGCTGATCGGACGCTTCCCCCTGACGCCCTCGCGCGGTGCGGTCCGCGCCATCACCACCAGCAGGTCGGAGCGGGGACCGTTCGTGGTCCACAGCTTCTCGCCGTTGAGGATGTAGTGCGTTCCGTCCGCCGAAAGCTCGGCGAAGGTGGACATGTTGGCCGGGTCCGATCCCACATCCGGCTCGGTCAGCGCGAAGGCCGACAGCTCGCCCCCGGCGAGGCGGGGAAGGTACTTGCGCTTCTGTTCCTCGGTGCCGAAGAGGACCAGCGGTGTGGGGACGCCGATGGACTGGTGCGCGGAGAGGAACGCGGCGGTGGAGGCGCAGCGGCTGGCGACCAGCGCGAGCGCCCGGTTGTACGATGTCTGCGACAGCCCGAGACCCCCGTACTCGCGCGGAATCTTGACCCCGAAGGCGCCCAGTTCGGCCAGACCCTGCAGCACGGAGTCGGGGACCCATCCGTCGCGGTCGAAGGCGTCGCCGTCCACATGCTCCTCGGCAAAGCGGCGGATGCTCTCGAGGAACGGGGCGGCCCTGGCGGCCTCCTCGGGGTCCTGTTCGGGGTGGGGATGCACGAGGTCCAGCGACAGGCGGCCGCCGAAGAGCTCCTTCATGAAGCTCCGCTTCTCCCACCTGTCCTGCCGGGCCCCCTCGGCGACTTCGCGCGACTCGTGGGCGTCGCTCATGTCGCGTCGATCGTTTGCGGCGCTCGTGTTCACCGTTTTCTCCTCGGTATCCTGTTCACTCAATCGCCCGTCGCCCCGCGTCCGCCTGACCCGATTCCCCGGCCTGGCTCCAGCAACTCCGCCAGATCCGATTCCCGGGCCTCGGCGTCGGCCTCGCCCACCCTCATAAGTTCGCCCAAATAGTCCGGCTGGAACATGATCAGGCTGAGGAAGTCCGGCGATTCCGTGTGCCTCGTGCCCAGTCCCCGGGTCATGTAGCGGATCGCTCTGGGCAGCTGCGGCTCGAACTTGCCGGCCAGCCGGCCCAGGTCCACCGACGGCCGCAGCGTCAGCAGGCGCACCTGGCGCATGCCCTTACGCTCGTCGGGGTCCAGCCCGGCCACGAGTTCGTTCACACGCGAAAGCCGCAGAGCGTCCTCGTCCAGGAGGTCGAGGAATATCGCGTTCATCAGCACGCCCGCGACCTGTACGGGCGGGGGATAGCCCGTCACCGCAGGGGCATCCGCCTCGGTCCGCGAACGCGCCCGGCGGGTGCTGATCGCCAGAATCCGGTCCGCTCCCAGGTGCAGGGCCGGAGACAGAGGCGCCGTGAGACGGATGCCGCCGTCGCCGTACCAGTGACCACCGATCTGCACGGCGGGGAAGACGATCGGCAGCGCCGCCGAAGCCAGGACGTGGTCGACTGCGAGCGTCGTAATCCGTGAGCGGCGGTTGGGACGCTCCCACTCCGCCACCTGGTCACCCTGTACCCACAGGATCGCCTGTCCCGTGGAGTAGTTCGTGGTGCTGAGCGCGACCGCCCTCAGCCTGCCCGTCGCCAGGTTGTAGTGGATGCCGGTCAGTTCGCCGTCCACGGCGTGCATGGCTTCGGTGAGGTATTCGCGGAGCGGCCCGGTGTCCAGCAGGCCCCGCACCTTGAGGCTGCCCCCCTTGCCGCCCGACAGGAGCTGCCGGCTCCAGCGGAAGAGGTGCCGTCTGAGCGAAGAGAGGTCGGTGCGGAAGACCTTGTCCACCGTCAGCTCCCCCCACAGCTGGGTCAGCTCGTCGGTGGCCTGCCGGAAGGTGCCGTGGTGAGCGGCCAGGTGGGCGGCATTGATCGCCCCTGCACTGACGCCGGTGATGATCGGGATCTCGAGGTCCGGGAAGCGCCGCGACAGGTAGCGCAGCACACCAGCCTGGTACGCCGAGCGGGCGCCGCCGCCCCCCATCACGAAGGCGAGCGGCCCGGGATAGCCGTTGGGATTTCGGTCGGTCATGGCGAGGTTCAGTCTAACAGGTTGCGGCGTGGATTTCCGCAGTGCCGCCGGGCCGGGCTCTGGCCTGCCCGGCGGTCGCGGGACCTTGAGGATCGCGGGGATTCATCCACGAGACTCCCGTCTGTAGTTGTTGACCGTGGTGATCCGGAGCCGTACCGTTGCCGCATACGAGCGGCAATCCGAGTTGAGAAGCGAGTCTGCGAGGTGAGGTCGTGCGGGGCGTCGCTGCGGTGGCCGGGCGCTGTACCCGAGTCGCGATTGGTCGAGAGGAGCGTGTAAACGGTGCGAGCTTTCAGACGACCGAGGTCCGGAAGTGTCTGGTGCACGGTTGGACTGATTGCGGTGTCGGTGGGGTGGGCCTGCGCGGGCGGCGCGAGTCGGACAGCTGATATCCCGGTCCTGGAAATGGTGCTGGACGGGTTCGCGTTCGAACCGGATTTGACGGCCGAAGACAGCGCCGCCGTCGAGCGTCTTGAGAATGGCGAGGGACCGTTGCGGTTTCGCATGGTCTATTGCGAAGAGGTCGTCTTTGATGAGGTGGTAACCAGCGAGGAGGAGATGGAAGAGGTGTTTCTGAGCTCCATGGACGAGATGATGGCGATGTCGGATCAGGCCGTGGAGTCCCTGCAGGCCATGAATCCGGATTCGATCGCCGCCGCGTGGATGGCGCAGTGGGAAGCGATGACGCCGGCCGAGCGCGACGAATACCGCGCGGAAATGGAGCGCCTCCTGCCCCTCGTCGCCGACTTCGTGTCGATCCTTGACGACACCGTCGACCTGGATCGCGATGCCCTGGAGGAGCTCAACGAGGCAACGCGGAGTGCGATCGGTGCGGAAGCCGTGGAGGCCGCGCGCAAGTCGGCCTGTGACGCGTGGCGGAAGATGCGTGAACAGTTGCGGGGGAAGGGCCCGGTGGGACAAGGGCCGGAAGGATAGGAGCGTCCGGCCGGCAGGGGCTTTCTTCCCCTACATCGTACTCTGCAGCACCCCCCTCCCGATCGCGAGGATCCCCGCCGCGACCAGCCCCAGCGCCACCACCGCCCCCACCAGATGCGGTCCGTAGGTCTTCTCCTCCTGTGGGCGGCGCTTCACCACGCTGCTGGTGAGCTGGGCCACCGCGGCCGCGAGCAGCATCAGGAAGAGGTGGCCGATGATGCTGTTGTAGAACGGCCGGGTGAAGAGCACCGCAACCCCGGTCAGCACCTGCAGGTGCAACAGTCCCGTGAACACTGCGGCGAGGCGTCCCATCGCCGTCGAGTATTCGCGCTTGCCGAAGAATCCCACCAGCGCGTAGAGCACGACGAAGAGCCCGGCCAGCAGTACGAGGAAGCGAAGGCCGGAGTGTGCGGCGAAGAGCATGTCGGAAGACTCCCGGAGTCGAAGGTGCGTGACGAAGGGAGTCTGCGGGATGGAAGCCTGAGGGGCAACGGGGCGCCCCGGCGAAGCCGCCTCAACGGTGCGGTGTCCCGGCGTGTCTTTGGTGAGGGTTCGCGATCTGCACCGCCGACACTGCTCCACCGCGGTGCCGAATACGGGCCCCCGCTATATCACGCACTCGCGAGGACTTCGAGATAGATGACCCTTGGCCGTAATGCGGCCCGCCTCTGCGCCTGCAGGGGGGCCGCAAGCATGCTGACCCGAAGGGCGGCCACTCACCGCGTCCGGGCCCCGGGAGTCCACCGGTGTCTGGCGTTACTGGCGCTGGCCGCTTCGGCCTGGACGACGCTGCCCCTCTCCGCGCAGGAGACCGAAGGCGTGAACGGCGACCGGCCGAGTGTTTTCCTCGACTGCGCGACCCGCGGCTGCAACCGCGAGTACTTCCGTACGGAAATCACCTGGGTGAACTGGGTGCGGGTGCCCGAGAGTTCGGATGTCCACATCATCATGACGGGCCAGACGACGGGTGCCGGCGGGCGGGAGTTCCAGCTGGACTTCATGGGCAGGGGGGACTTCGAGTACGAGCACCAGCTCGCCCACCAGGCCCCCCCCACGGCGACGGATCGCGAGACTCTCGACGAACTCGTCGGCACCATCAATGCGGGCCTGCTCCATTTCGCCACCCTGACCGGCTTTCTGGAAGACGCAGGCGATTTCCGCGAGATCGCCAACCTCATCAACGTCGAGACCGAGGAATTCGATCCGGGTGAGCGCGTGATGGCCCAGAACGAAGTCGACGACCCGTGGGACTTCTGGGTCTTCCGGCTCGGGGGCCGCACGGAACTCGAAGGGGAGCAGACGCGCCGCACCAACCAGATCAACGGCAACTGGAGCGCTTCGCGCGTGACCCCCACCTGGAAGATGAACTTCCGCGCGAACATGCAATTCAACCGCCGGGAGATCGACCTGGCCGACGACTCGACCTTCGTGGACCAGCGCACCGACTGGGGGTTCACCGAGCTGATCGCCTATTCGCTTGCCGATCACTGGTCGATCGGGCTCGAGGGGGAGGCGCGCAAGGTCGTGCGCTTCAACCAGACCTTCCGGATCGAGCTTACGCCGGCGCTCGAGTACAGCTTCTTCCCCTATGAGGAGGCCACGCGCCGCTCGTTCACGGTTTTCTACCAGATCGGGCCCGCTTACCGGCGCTACATCGAGAAGACCGTGCACGGATACCTGGAGGAAACGCGCTGGGAACAGGCTCTCGAGATCGAACTTTCGCAGCGCCAGCAGTGGGGCGACGCCTCGATCCGGTTGCAGGGATCGCATTTCCTCCACGACACGGACCTCTACAACATCTCTCTGCGCGGCGATCTGGAGTTCCGTATCGCCCGCGGCCTGAGCATCAACGGCGAGGCGAACATCTCGTGGGTGAATGACCAGATCTACCTCTCGGCGGAAGGAGCCACCGACGCCGAGGCATTGCTCAACCTCCAGCAGCGGGCCCAGGATTTCAACTACGGCATTGAAGTCGGCTTTTCCTTCCAATTCGGTTCGATCTACAACAATGTGGTCAACAACCGATTCGGCGGCGGCGGCTTCAACTGGTGGCGCTAGCGGCCCGCGAACACTAACCTCTGGTAGTCCGTCCGCCGGTGCATTTGCGTCTGGTGCGGTGCCTGGGCGGGTTCGGACGCCGAACTGCCACAATTAACGGAGGACTAGACCGATGTGTCGCTATTCGATCGCTGTTTTGATGGCCTTTGGTTCCGTTCTGTCGCAAACCGAAGGGGTGGCGGCCCAGGAGATGGAAGTGCCCGAGGGCATCTCCGTCAACGTCGTGGTGCTCCCCTACGCGGGTGTCGCCGACAACCCGCGTGAAGTGCGGCTGCCGGTATCGCCCATGGGGGGCATGCGGGCCACCGCGGAGGTCTTGCTCCCCCCCACCGGCCCCGTGAGGCTGGCAGCCTTCCTCGGGGGCGCCGCAACCATCATGGCCGTCAACGCCGAGGCCGGTCTGGAGATCGACTACCTGACGACCGGCCTGGGCGGGATCAGGCTCGATGTTCCGACGCATCCCTACGTGATCGGATTCTTCGGGCGCGGATATCCGGTGGCCAACCGGACCTACGACACGGAACTCCGCAAGTGGCTGGGTGGGGATTCGGTGGTGTACGGGTGGGGCGCCGGCCTGTCGCCGGTGATCGGGGGCTCGAGCTTCAACATCGAGGGACGCTACCGGCGAGATCAGCGCATGCCGGCACACCTCGACGAGTCGTTCGAGGTCCTGTTGGGATTTCCGACCCGGATCAGCTGGTAGTCAGGCCACCAGTCCCATTCGCCGCAGCGCCTGCCTGATCCTTTCCATTTGTTCGCGCTGGGTGGTGGTCGGGGGATGCAGCGTCCCCTGCCGGACTCCCCCGCCGTTGATCGCGCTGTAGAGCTGCATGAGCTGGCGGCGGTAGAGCGCCCCGTCGTTGTTTCCGGCTTCGCCGAGTTGGCTCGTCAGCTCGAGGATCTCCAACAGGAAGGCCTCGCGCTCACGGTAGTCTTCCACGGTGAGGGGCAGGTCGGGGTCGCCGGACACGGTCACGTTGCCCATTGCGGTGGCACCCCTCGCCGAGAGTTCCAGCGTGTAGATGCCCGGTGAGACCAACGGGCCGCGCTGCGCCAGGGTGCGGGGGACGACCGTGGGGTCTTGGGCGGCCCAGACCTCACCATCGGAAGCCGGTAGCGTGTGGCGGAGATCCCAGTTGACACGGTGCAATCCGGGTTCGGCAGGCACCGCCATCTCCCGGACGATATCCCCGGCGGCGTTGCGCACCGTGAGCCGGGCGGGACCGGAACCCGGTCCGAGGCGGTAGGTGACGAGCGTCCCGTCCACCGGGTTGTCGCCCATGAACAGGGCCTGGGCGCGATATGAGGTGTCCTTCCAGTAGTTCATGATCGTGCCGGGCCGAGCGTCATGGAGCGCCACGGCGTCGGCACCGGTGGCTCCGTATCGCGCCAGCGGGCCGACATCGTCCAGGATGATGATCGAGCGGCCGTGCGTCCCCAGTACGAGGTCCTTCTCGCGGGGGTGGATGACCATGTCGTCGTAGGCGGTGGTGGGGAGGTTGGGAAATCGCGCCCACGAGGCGCCCCGGTCGGTGCTGGCGAAGACGTGGTGCTCGGTGCCCAGGAAGAGCACGTCGGGATTGTCGGGGTGCTGCACGATCACGTTGGCCGAACCGGAGGGGAGGCCCTCGTGCAGCGGCGTCCAGACGGCGCCGAACTCCTCCGCGCGGTACACGTACGGCCGGAAGTCCCCGTCGCGGTGCGCGTCGAAGGTGACGTAGGCGGTCCCGCGCGCGTCGGCCGAGGCGAGGACGCGGCTGACGTAGGTGCCGTCCGGCAGCCCGGGAGCGCCGCCCGAAACCTCGTTCCAGCTGCGGCCGCCGTCCGTCGATACCTGGACGTTGCCGTCGTCGGTCCCCACCCAGAGCACGGCCGGATCCAGGGGCGACTCCGAAATGGTGACGATCTCGCCGTACGAAGAGGTGCCGTCGTTGCGCGAGAGTTCGATGTCGGCGCCGCGCACCCCCATGATCTCCAGCGTGTCGCGGTCCTGCCGCCGCGTGAGGTCTTCGGTGCGGGTGAAGCTGTCGCCCCGGTCCCGCGAGACGAAGAGCCGGTTCCCCCCCAGATAGACCACGTTCGGGTCATGCCGCGAGACCAGGCTGGGCGACACCCAGTCCCACCGGTACGGCTCCTCGCCCTCGGGCGCGCTCAGCCGCAGGCTCATCATGTCGCCCGTGATGTTGTCGAAGCGGGTCCAGCCTCCGTTCTGCGTATTGATGTAGATCGTACGCCCGTCCGGATCGGCCTGCTGGTACATCCCATCGCCGAAGCCGCTCTGCCGCCACTCGTCGTCCACGATCCCCTCCCAGGAACGGGTCCTCGACGGCCCCATCCAGGAGTGGTTGTCCTGCATGCCGCCGTAGATCCGGTAGGGGTCGCGGTTGTCCACCGTGATCCCGTAGAACTGGCCGATCGGCAGGTTGTGGATGCGCCGGAAGGTCACACCCATGTCGTAGGTCTCGTGCAGGCCGGCGTCGCCCGCGAGATAGAAGTGCTCGGGATCGGAGGGGTCGATCCACATGGTGTGATGGTCGGCGTGCACGCCCACGTCGTAGGTGGGCCGCTCGGCGATCTCCACGAATGTGCGCCCGCCATCCTCGCTGCGGTGCGCCGAGGTGGCCAGTGTGTAGACCCGGTCCTCGTTCGAGGGGTCGATGAAGACGTGCGAGTAGTACATCGGCCGGATGTTCCGGTCGTTGACCTTCTCCCAGCTCTCGCCGCCGTCTTCGCTGCGGTAGCCGCCCGACTCGGTGTCGTGCTGGACGAGCGCGTGCAGAACCTGCGGATTCGACTCCGCGATGGCGATCCCGATCCGCCCCTTGTCCCCCTCGGGAAGTCCGTCGGTGAGCTCGCGCCAGCTGTCGCCGCCGTCGGTCGTCTTGTAGATCCCGCTGCCGGGCCCTCCGCCGTTGAAACCCCAGGTCCGCCGCTGCCGCTGGTACATGGCCGCGTAGAGCACATCCGGATTCGACGGATCGATCGCGAGGTCCACGGCGCCGGTGTGCTCGTCGATGTACAGCACCTTCTCCCAGCTCTCGCCGCCGTCGCGCGAGCGGTAGACGCCCCGGTCGGGGGACGAGCGCCACAGGTTCCCGAGCGCCGCCACGTACACGATGTCGGGGTTGCCGGGGTGAACGCGCACGCGGCCCGTGTGGCGGGTGTCGTCCAGTCCCAGGTGGCGCCAGGTCGCGCCGGCGTCGTCGGAACGGTAGACGCCCTTGCCCCACGACGTGCTCTGCCGGTTCTGCTGCTCGCCGGTGCCGGCGTACAGAACGCGCGGATCGGAGGGCGCGATGGCCAGATCGCCGAAGGTACTGACCGGCATGTGCTCCCAGAGATTCGTCCAGGTGATGCCGCGGTTGACGCTCTTCCAGAGTCCGCCCGAGGCGGTGGCGACGTAGATGGTCGACGGATCGCCGGGCAGGGCCTCGACATCGTGGATGCGGCCGCCTGTGACGGCGGGACCGACGTGGCGGGGCTGGAAGGCGGCCAGGTCGGCTTCGGTAATCGCCTGCTGGCCGGCGACGCCGGGGGCCGACGCCACGATGGCAAAGCCGAGAGCTATCCGGAATCTCATGCGTTGTTTCTCCTTGAAAGAGCCTGGCGGACGACTTCCAGCACCTCATCCGGCATGTCGTCGGCGCGCATCATCCATTCCAGGTAGTCCGGGGCGGACCGGGCCACCTCGGCGAGCGAGACCCCCTTGTGCTTTCCACGGTTGAACACGAGTTCGCCCCCCTTCTCGGAGAACCAGCGGTCGAACTCGGTGACGAAGGGCCCCATCTCGTCGCAGTAGGCGTGAAGTCCCGCCACGTCGCGCGGCAGGTGTCCGTAGCGGTCCAGCTGGGCCGTGAGCACCGCGGCGGTGGTGCGGATGTCCCCCAGCGCGGTGTGCGCGTCCTGGTGGTCGCGGCCCAGGTAGAAGCGGGCCGCCGCGGAGAGGTCGCGGGGTTCTTCGCGGTGGAAGATCATCTTCATGTCGATCAGCAGCCGCCCCTTCACCTCGAAGGTCACGCCCGCCCTGCGAAACTCGGCCAGGAGGATCGGCAGGTCGAAGCGGCGGATGTTGAAGCCCGCCAGATCGCACGGATCCAGCAGCTGGGCCAGCGACCTGGCGGTCCTGCGAAACGGAGGCTCGTCCGCCACGACGTCGTCGGTGATTCCGTGGATGGCGGCGGCTTCGGGGGGGATGGGGATTTCGGGGTTGTAGCGCCGCACCTTCTCGAAGACATCGCCCTGGGGTGACACGCGCAGGACCGCGAGTTCGACGATCCGGTCGTTCGCCAGGCTGAGACCCGTGGTTTCGAGGTCGAAGAAGATGACGGGGCGGTCGAGGTCGAGGGGCAGCTTCATGGACGGTAGTCTAACAGTCCGTGGGCAAAGCCGCCCGAGCACCGAGAACGGTGAGGCGCCGGGCTGACAAGAAGCGACGAAAGGGGAATAGCAGAGCTATTCGCCCGAGGAGCGACGCAGAGCGAAGCCTTGGTGTCGCTGAAAGTATACTATACATTACATATTGTAATGTTGTCTTTACATCGCGAAAAGGTGAAGCGAAGCGTTCAGCGCGGATGCATCGCCGTTCAAATGCCGGGGGGATTTTGTCCACGGGCTGATAACCGCTCCCGGTGGCACCGGCATCAGCGTGCTGTGCCGGGACATGCCTATATTGCTCCCATGCGAGCCGTTGTCATCTCCGAATTCGGCGGACCGGAAGTCCTGCGGGTCGCCTCCCTCCCCGACCCGGAGCCGTCTCCCCGCGAGATCCTGGTGCGGGTCCGTGCGTCCGGGGTGAACCGCGCCGACCTCCTGCAGCGCCGCGGGCTCTACCCGCCGCCGCCGGGGGAATCGGAAGTGCCGGGACTTGAATTTGCCGGAGTGGTCGAGGCGGGGGGTGCGGGCGTGACGCGGTGGCGGCCGGGAGACCGGGTGATGGGGATCGTGGGGGGCGGCGGGGACGCGCAGCGGGTCGTTGACGATGAGCGCGTGGCAGTGGCGGTCCCGGAGG